>JBEBXE010000008.1:0-30352 GCA_040391705.1 Aerobium aerolatum | reverse complement strand
CAAGACCCGCTTGGAGTCTGGCCCGCTGGGCCAGACATCCGGAAGCGAGGCATCGGGCCTGCTGCAGTGTCATCCGGGGACTGTCAGCAACCGCATCCGCGCGAGCGATTGAAGCTGAACGAGCGTGAATTGTTGAAGGAACCGCCTCCAACGAGGGCGTTGCCGACGGCATTCTGCTGGCCACTGGTGTTGGCGGCGCCGACATTGTTGCTGTTGCCATTGACGATGCCCGACAACGTATTGCCGCTCAGGATTGACGAGCCACCAAGAATGTTGAGGCCGCTGAGCAGGTTCAGGTTCCCGGTCTGTACACTAGGTGAGATGTTGACCAGGCCGCTGGACGACTGCTGATGGCCGCTAGAACGACCCCAGCCGCCTGCATGGGCCGGGATTGCCGAAAGTGAAACGATGGCTGCGATAGCTGCGAACTTGGTGAACTTCATGGGATCTCTCCATTGATTGAAGTTCTTCCGCGTCCAAGTGGTAATCTCCGAGTAACAGGGAACCATATTCTTGGGTCTGGAGTCACCTAAAGAAGTGTGTTTTCACGATGGACCTGATTTTAACGCTAATTGTTGTCGTTAACGCGGCGGTCAATTTCTGTTGAACTCAGGCCTTCGTCGTTCATCAATCCACCTGGCTCGCCCTGGCAGCCCGCGCCGCCGATGCTTGTATCTGGCCAGCAAGTTCTCGACCTGTGGCGTTGCCCGGCAGCGTACCTTGCCATAGACCAAGAGGTGGATTGGACAACGTGGATGGACGTGATGCCCCGATGTGGGATGTGATCGAATGAGCCTTGGGATAGCGATGCGCGTGGTGTTGGGGCTGGCCGCCCTTCTCGTCTGGACCTTGCCGGGACGGGCTGAGGACACACGCGCCGATTGCGCGGTGGCGACGGCCTCGTGCTTGCTGGAAGACGCCGGGCTGGTCGCCGAGACCCTGTCGAGGTCTGGCGACCGTGACGAGGCCGCCTTCGCCATCGCAACCGCCCTCTCCAGGATGGGCCGGTTTGACGACGCGCTCGCGAAAGCAAGGGAGATTTCGGACACCAGAGTGGCAGCCGATGTGCTGGGCGAGATCGCCATGGGCATGGCCAAGGCGGGCGCCTATGAGCGCGCACACGAGATCGCGCTGGATATCCCCGATGCCCGCGAAGATTGGGTCCGCGTGCGCACCGTTGAAACTGTCGCCGCGGCAACCGCTGCCAGCGGCAATGTTGACGCGGCTTTTGACCAGGTCATGGCCATCGACAATCCCTTCCGACGGTCGCAGGCACAGGCTGAGATCGCCCTCTCCGTCGCACGAACAGGAAACTTTCGGTTGGCGATCGGCGCTGCCAGCCGCATCGCCACCGACTACTGGTTCAGCCCCGACCAGCACCAGTTGAAGATCGCCTCCGGTCTGGTGTCACGCGCCGGCGAGTTCGACCAGTTCTGGTTCTATGAAGCACTGGCCCACATCGCCCGCTTGCAGGCTCTGGAGGGCGATAGCTCCGGCGCGTTACAAACCGCTGCGGCAATCCCCGACATTGCGGGGCGTTCGCGCGCCATGGCCCGGATCGGCGCTTTGCAGGCGACGGCGGGCAACATCGATGCCGCGTTCAGCACCGCCGCGCGCATCGAAATGGCCTATGGAGATCTCGACGTGCTGATCGCCATTGTCGATTCCAGGGCGCACGCAGGCGATTTCGAAGACGCGCTGGAACTGGCACAGCGGGTCGCCGGCGTCTATGCCGATACTGGAGGACTGGCGGCCGTAGCGCTTCGCCGGGCGGAACATGGCCTGTTTGACGAAGCGCTCGAAACCATCGCCCTGATCCCCAATCCCGGCAACCGCACGCGGGCGCTGACGGGTGTCGCCGTGGCGATGGTCGACGCGGGTCGCGCCGACGAGGCGCTGCGCGTGACGGCGATGATCTTCGATAGTGAAGACAGAGGCCTGGCCGTCCGCGATGTCGCCCTTCGGCTCGCCGCTCTGGGTGAGGTCGAGCGCGCGCTGAGCGTCGCGGCCGAGCATGCCCGCCCGCGCGACCGGGGTGATCTTGATGTCGCGATCGCCGTGGAACGGGCTAAAGCGGGCGACGTTCCCGGTGCAGCAGCCTTCGCGCGCGCCATCGAGAACGACCTGTTTCGCGCCATCGCGCTGGCCGCCGTTGCACCCTTTGCCGGATAAAGCGAGCCGTCGCTCTTAGAGAGGCATCGTGGCAACTGGGACAAAGCCCGGCGTGCCGCCGCGTCAAACCTCGTGCACGGAACCGTCGGCGCGCCAAAGGATCGCGCGGCTGCCCTTGTAATGCTTCAACAAACCGGGCGCTGCGGCCTCTCCGGCGACGCTGATTGCGGTCGACAGCGCGTCGGCCCAGATCGCGCGCGGCGCGATCACCGCGACCTGGCGCAGGCCGTTCGGGCTGCCTCCCGTGGCCGGGTCGAGGATATGGTTTCCGCCCGAAGCGTCGAGGCGCAGGCCGTAGCCGCCCGAGACTGCCAGTGCCGCACTGGCAAGCGGAAGCTGGCGCGCGATCGTCGTCGGCGCGAATGGATCGACGAGGCCGACGCTAAACGGCGCGCCGTTCGGCGCTGAGCCGAGCGCACGGGTCTCGCCCAGCTCGATCATCGCCTGCTCGAACCCGTCATTGGCCAGCAAGTCGGTGATCCGGTCGGTGATATAACCTTGGGCAATGCCATTCAGGCTCGCTGCCATGCCGGGCCGGCTGAAACCGATGTCGCGCGTCCCGACATCCACCGCCCCGAAATCGACCAGGCCCAACGCCTGCTCCAGTTCGGCTGCGCTGCCACCGCCCCGCGCCGTCAGCCACCACAGCGGCTGGATGGTCGGGTCGAAAGCGCCACCGCTGATCCCGGCGATACGCAGGCTCTCCCCGAACACCTGCACCAGGTCGTCCGACGGCTGCATGATCCGGCCGTCGCGGTTGAGCCGCACCAACTCGCTGTCGGTGCGGTAGAGGCTGAAGATGCCGTCGAGCCGATCGATCTCGACAAGCATCCGCGCAATGGTGCGTTCGGCGACGCGGCGGTTAGGATGCCACAGCGTCATGGCCGAAAGCGCGCCCAGCACCTCGCCCTGCCACTGCACGGGTGCCGGGGCATCGCGAAGCGATCGCAAGCCGAGGACTCCTGCCCCCAGCGCGGCCCCAGCGCCGAGAATGCGCAGCGCATGACGTCGCGACAGGGTCACGGTCATGGCGCAACCGTTGCGGAAACAGCCACTGGGCGCACAGGAGCCGGGCCCTTTTTCGCGCGCTCCAGCTGCTTGCGCATCTTGGCCAGCGGCGGACACCGGTGGTCGTCATGGTACTCGACCTGGCAATCGAGACATTGGAAGCACTCGGACATGATGATTTTCCCTGACTTCTCGATGGCGCGGACCGGGCAGGACCGCTCGCACAGATGGCAGGGATTGCCGCATTCGGGGCGACGCTTCAGCATATCGATCAAATGCAGCCGGTCGAGGATAGCAAGGGTCGCACCCAGCGGACAGAGGAAGCGACAGAACGCGCGCTCGGTGAACAGACCGATGGCCAGCAGCAGCGTCGCATAGAGAACATAGGGCAATCCACGTACGAACATGGCCGTGATCGCGGTCTTGAAGGGTTCGATCTCCTGGGCGACGGCAGCGGCATCCGGTGCGGTGAAAACCAGCACGAGGATGAGGCTCAGCGAGGCGTATTTGCCCAGCCACATGTGACGCTGCAGCTGCTCTGGCGGGTTCCATTGCGGCAGGCGCAACACGCGGCCGACACGGGCAAGCAGTTCCTGCAACGCGCCAAAGGGGCACAGCCAGCCACAAAACACACCGCGCCCCAGCAGGATCAGCGAGATCGCGGTATAGACGGAGAGGATGACGATCAGCGGCTCGGCCAGATAGAAGGCTAACCCGAGATTCGAGAATGGCGCTTTGATGTAGTTGATCACATGGACGATCGACAACTGGGCGCTGGCGATCCAGCCGATCCAGACCAGAGTGAACAGCAAGAACCCGTCGCGCACCCAGCGGTGCAGTTTGCGACGGCGGGACAACGCGCCCTGGAAGAACAGAATTCCCGTCAGCACTATGAGCGCCAGACTGAGGATAGCGATCTCGGTTTTGCCCTCGATCCAGGGCTCTGCCCAAACATAGGACAGGTCCGGCGGCGGCATCAGGATCAGCTGATGCGGCAGCGAATAATCGAGATCGGCCAGAACGAACTGCTTCAGGCTGCCGTCGGGAAGCCGTGCCGAGGCGTGGATCTGCGCGCTCCAGGGCTGCATCGGGTCGAACTGAGCATCGCTCGGAAGCAGCAGCAGATCGGCAATCCGCCCGCGCGAAAAGATGACGTCCGGTTTGAGAAAGCGCCAGGTCTGCCCGCCCTGCGCGACGCTGATCCGCTCGAGCAGCAGCCCGGCCGACAGGTTGTTGAACCGCGCGCCGCGATGGTCGAACAGACCGCCGAGCGAGCCGGCATAGATAGCCATGGTTCCGTCCGGGGTGCCGTTCACCAGCTGATCGAAGGTCTCGGCAGCGACACCGTTGCGCCCAATCTTTGGCGGGTTGGCATAGCCGAAGACGATATCGGCGTAGAGATCGGCAGGCCCGCCGACAGTCGGAATTTCGGGCAGATAGTCGCCAAGGCCGGCCCGTTCCATCGCGGCGGCCAGATCGGCATTGGTAATGCGCGCCCGCGCCAGCGCGCCCATCGCTGCCAGCTCTTCCGCACTCATCGGCTTGAAATTGACCGTATCAATGGTGGGCTCGGTCACAACCACCAGTTCGGTCCGGAATCCGAGGACCATCCCCGCGCCTTCCAGCACCGCGTTGCGCATCGCGCGGGCCGAGATCGTCGCTCCGGCGACAAAGCTGGGATCAAGCCCGCCCGCAGCCCCCAGCCGACTCTCGAGGCCGACCAGTGCATCGAGGAACGTCACCAGTTGGCCGGTGCGCAGGTCGTCGTTCAGCAGATACGGCTCGCGGTGGAACAGAACGACGGCGCCGGTAATGCGACCATCCAAGCCAACGCCGGCCACGACGTCGAACGGCGTGCTGGAATAGCCGGGTGCCCGCAGCACATCGAGCGTCGAGAAGATATAGCCGACCATCTCCTCGTCCTGGAAGGCAGCAGCGGTGGTCGGGCCGTCGTCCTCAACCATCTCGACGCGGGTGATGCCGGGAAAGACGGCTTCGATCACCTCAGGGGTCAGACGATCCAGCAGACGGCCGCCCGAACCGTCGGACTGCGCATTCGCAAGGAGGGGAAGCGACAGCCACAGCATCACCGTCAGCAACACAAGCCGCACAGCGCCTGCCATCATGGCGTGAATGCCACGCCAACCATGCCGCTTAGCACTGCGCATCGTCGACCACCCGGCGATCTGGCATTCGGGCCCGGCAAAGCACGGCCCCGTCCAGTTTCGTCCCTTCCATCCCGGCGCCGGACAAATCCGCGCCATCAAGGCTGGCATTTTCGAGGTCGCTGCCGGAGAGGTTCGCGCCCGTGAGATCGGCGCGGAACAGGTTGGCACCGCCAAGATCGGCTTGCGCCAGGTTCGCACCCACGAGCACCGCTCCGGTCAGGTTGGCCCCAGTCAGCCGGGCTCCAGTCAGATTAGCGCCACTCAGGTCAGCATAGAACAGATTGCTGCCGCGCAGATCCGACCCCGCAAGCTGCGCTCCGGCAAGCTGCGCGCCGATGAGGATGGTATGGTCCAGCCTTGCCTCGGCCAGATCCGCCCGCGACAGATCGGCAGCCCGTAGATCGGACCACGCCAGATAACTGCCCGACAGGTCGCAGCCCGGGCAGGAATTTGATCTGCGCAGCTGGTTGAGATCATCGCCATCCCAGGCAAAGACCGGGCTCGCGGCGATAACCGCCGCGAATGCTGCGCCAGCAAGAGCCTTGGCCCAAAGCAAGGCCGGAGGATGGCCACCGCCGTATCCTGAAGGCGCTGCAGCTTGACGCATCACCAGCACCCCCTGACTAGCCAACGACGAGCTCAGAGTCGGCGGAATAAAGCTCGCCCGAAGTGTCCGCCCATTCAAATCGCAGGTCGGAGCTGCTTTCCCCGCGCAGCTTGAATGCGAAGTAGGGATTGGCTGCGACGGCCGGTTCGAGCCGGACGGAAAAAGCTGTCTCTCCGTTGACCATGCAGCGGAACGTCTCGGCGATCCGAACCGGGATCAGCAGCCCGTGGACATCGTGCCGGAAACCGGTCTCCATCGGGTGACCGATGATGGTGCGGATTTCAGCCGCCGCTCCCGGCGCAACGATTTCCGGCACCGAGACCCGGATGTTCGGCTTCCAGCCCGGCGGGAACTGGTCATTGGCGATCGGGTCTTCGCAAGCGCCATAGGTAACGTCCACCTTGCGAACGGCACGAAAGACCATGCCGCTGGCCATCCGCACCATGATGACGATGTCCTGGTAGGAATCGATGCGGATGCGGGTCGAGAAGCTGGCCTCAGCGCAGGCAGGCGTGAAAGACACGCGACAGACGCGCGGGCGCGGATTACGCGCCGCATAGACGGCGACGAGTTCGGGATAATCCAGCCCCACCATCGTCGCAGGAACCGTCACCGTCAGCGGTACCGATTTTCCAGAATCGGAGAATTCCGGCAGGTCAATCCGAATCCCGCCGTCAGCGAGTGTCGCGAGATCAGGAAGCAGACCAAAATCCTCGGCGATTGCCGCCAGCACTTGGTCTTCGGTTGCCAGAGCAGGGCTGGCCACAGCCAGCGCGGCAAGTGATATCGCGCCGAGGCACAATGAGCGCCGCGTAAGGGTCATGCGTCCAAGTCCCGTCAGTGCGGGCAAGCTGCCCACGGTAATGCCGCGAAATTGCGCGGCCAATCCTGATTCAATATAGCTGCCCGGCCTATTGCTTCGACAAATATCAGTGATTTGTATTTCCAATACCACTCTGTGCGACCTTACACCGGATGCGGCAATACCTAGGGACCTACGTGTACAGGATTCTGACGATATTCGGTCTCGCCTGCATGGCTGTCCCAGCCCATGCCGGATCCTCGCCTGAGGAGATCGCCTACATTTCGTGCCGTGCCTGTCATGCAGGGCAGGGCAGCGACGCGGCGATCCCGGCCATTGCCGGCCGCCCGGCAGCAGAACTCTCTGATGCCCTCTCCCGTATTGCGCAGAATCCCAGCGATTCGGTCATCATGCACAGGTTCACCACCGGTCTCACCCCGACTGAACTCACGGCGCTGGCCCACTACATCTCGGGCCTCGACGGAGATGCGCGATGAACGGAATCACGAGACGCCAGGCCATCGTGCTGTCGTCGACGTTTGTCGGCGGAATGCTGGCTGCACCGGCGCTGGCCACCGGCAGGGCGAAAGTGGTGATTGTCGGCGGCGGCTTCGGCGGTGTTTCAGCGGCGCGCGAACTCAGGGCTATCGACCCGTCCATCGAGGTGACGCTGGTGGTGGACAGCGACAGCTATTCCACCTGCCCGTTCTCGAACCTCGTCATCGCCGGCGAATTGCCGATGTCCTCCATCACCTTCGGCTATGAGGGGTTGGCCGCAGCCGGGGTGCTGATCCGGCAGGGCGTGGCAACACGTATCGACGCCGGAAGCCGGGTGGTGGTGCTGGGCGGTGGCGAGGAGCTTCCCTTCGACCGGGCTATCGTCTCGCCTGGAATCGAGCTGAAATTCGGCGCGGTGCCGGGCTACGACGAAGCGGCGGCAGCACAAATGCCACATGCCTGGAAGGCCGGGTCGCAGACCGAGCTGCTGCGCGACCAGTTGGCCGCCATGCGCCCGGGCGGCACCTTTGTGATGTCGGTGCCTGACAATCCCTATCGTTGCCCGCCCGGCCCCTATGAACGGGCCAGCCTGGTGGCGTGGTATCTCAGCCGGCACAACCCCACCGCGAAGATCGTCATTGTCGACGGCAAGGACACATTCTCCAAACAGGCGCTGTTCCAGCAGGCATGGAAAGAGCGCTACCCCGGCATGATCACCCACGTGCCTTTTGCCGAGAGCGGCGGGGTCATCGAGGTCGATCCGGCAACGCTCGAGGTGCGCACGCCGTTCGAGACCTTCAAAGGCGACGTGGTCAACTTCATCCCGCCGCAGCGGGCTGCTGCAGTCGCCACAAACTCCGGGCTGACGGGAACCGGCGAATGGTGCCAGGTCGACCAGGCCACCTTTGAATCGCTGGTTGCGTCGCATGTTCATGTGCTGGGCGACGCGGCCATCGTCGGCGACATGCCGAAAAGCGGCTTTTCCGCCTCGGTCCAGGGTGGCGTCTGCGCGCATGTGGTCGCAGCGCTGCTGCGCGGTGAGGAGCCGCCCCAAGGCGTTTTGCTGAACACCTGCTACAGCCTGGTGGCGCCCGACTACGGCATCTCCGTCGCCGGCGTCTACCGCCTGAACGGCGAGCGGCTGCTCAAGTCGGTCGAAGGCTCAGGCGGCAACAGCCCGCTTGACGTGGCTGACGGGTTCCGTCAGGCCGAGGCGGACCATGCCCGCGACTGGTATGCGACCCAGACCTCCCGGCTTTTCCGTTGATCCCATGACGGCGGTTTCCCGGATCTTGGCCGTGCTGTTGATGTGTCTCCTGCCGCTGGCGGCAAAGGCGGGGGACGTTTCGTCCGTTCCTCTGACAGCGACACAAGGCGATCCGGCGCGCGGTCAGGACATCATCCGCGATACCGGCCGCGCCAGCTGCCTGATCTGCCACGCCATCTCGGCGATGCCGGACCGCGACCAGGGCACACTCGGGCCATCTCTGGACACCGTTGCAACGCGCTATTCCGAGGCCGAGTTGCGGCAACGCATCGTCGATGCCCGTGCCGTGGCGCCGGACACCATCATGCCGCCCTATTACTCGAACGCCAGCCTGGTGCGCATCGGCACCCGCTGGGCGCAGAGCACGATCTACTCCGCGCAGGACGTCGAGGATGTCGTCGCGTTTCTGATGACGCTGGGGGACTGAGATGCACCGTCTTGCTCTGGTCCTTGCCCTGCTGTTTCCCGTTGCCGCGCTTGCAGAGCCGATGTCGGGCTATCAATTCATGGAACCGGCGACGCAACAGCTGCAAGACGACGATTTCCTCAATCCGGCTTTCTTCCTTGTGGAGCGCGGCCAGCAGCTGTGGGACGGGGATTGGCCCGGCGCCCCGGAAGGCGCGGCCTCATGCCGGTCCTGTCATGGCGCCCCGGAGAGTTCGATGCGCGGTGTTTCGGCCCGTTACCCGGCGCTGGATTCCGCAACCGGCAGCTTGGTCAATCTGGAGCTGAAAATCCAGAGCGAGATTGCCAGCAAGCTCTCGGCAGAACCGCCGCAGTATGAGTCCGCCGACCTGCTGGCCTTGACCGCGCTCGTCGCTTTCCAGTCGCGCGGGATGCCGATGGATATCCCGACCGGGGAGAACGTGGCCGGCTGGCTGGCGCGGGGCGAGGAAATCTATACAACCCGGCGCGGACAGCTGAACCTCTCATGCCAGAACTGCCATGGGGAGCATTGGGGACAGAAGCTGCGGGGAGATACGATCAGCCAGGGGCACAGCAATGCATTTCCGATTTTCCGCCTGATATGGGATGAGGTCGGCTCGCTTCACCGGATGTTCACATGGTGCATGGAAGCAGTCCGTGCGGAACCCTACGCTTACGGTTCCGAGGAATATCTGGCACTCGAACTCTATCTTGCCGATCGCGGGAGAGGACTAACCATCGAATCACCGGGCGTGCGCCGGTGACGGTATCGATGCGACAATTTTAAGGGACGACAATTATGAGAATGAGAACTTGGCTGCTGGCTGGCGTAGCCGTAGTGGTCGTGGCCGGGGCCGCAGCAGCCTGGGCGGTGAACCTGTTCCCGCGGGCCCTCGATCCGATCGCGGCCGTCGACACAAGCAGCTTCTCCGCTGACGATATCGAAACCGGTAAAAACCTCGCCCTTCTCGGCGATTGCTCGGCCTGCCACACAGTGCCGGGCGCACAGGGCCTGTCGGGTGGCTTTCCGCTGCCGACGCCGTTTGGCACGATCTATTCCACCAACATCACCCCCGACGTCGAGACGGGTATCGGCGCATGGTCGCTTGAAGCGTTCAGCCGGGCAATGCGTGACGGAATCGACCGCTCGGGCCGGCACCTCTATCCGGCTTTCCCATATGATCATTTCGCCGGCGTCACCGAGCCCGACATGACCGCGCTCTATGCCTATCTCATGACCGAGGCCCCGGTGAGCGCCGAGGCAAAGCCCAACGATCTGCCGTTCCCCTTCTCGATGCGGCCGATCCTTGCCGGCTGGAAGCTGCTGTTCCATCGCCCCGCGCCGTTCGAACCGAACCCGGACTTCACCGACGAGGAAAACCGCGGTGCCTACCTCGCCCAGACACTGGGACATTGCTCGGCTTGTCACAGCCCGCGCAATGCGTTGGGTGCCGTAGAATGGAGCAAGGGTATGGCGGGCGGTGAAGCCGAAGGCTGGCTCGCGCCACCGCTCGGCGAACACTCGATTTCGCCGGTGGCCTGGGACCTGGACGCGTATGCCAACTACCTCTTCGACGGGTGGAGCGAACGCCATGCCGTCGCAGCTGGGCCGATGACAGCGGTGGTCGACCATCTCTTCGAGGCGGAAGAGGATGATGTCTTCGCGATTGCCGCGTGGCTGGCCCGGATTACCCCGGAGGTCGACCAGGCGACGCGCGATGCGCAGTTCGAGGCCGTGGCGGCGCTGGACGTTCCCGGTGATTTCGACGGGAAGGTTGAAGGCGACGGCGTCACCGACCTGATCCGGCAGGGTGCCGGCGTGTTCCGCGACAGCTGCGTGAAGTGCCACAAAGGTCGTACGGCCGAAAACCAGCCCCTGTCGCTGGGCCTGACCTATGCCGTCAACGCCCATGAGCCAACCAACCTGTTCAACGCAGTGCTCCAGGGCGTCGCGCCCAGCTCCGGTTCGCCCAATCGCAAGATGGAGCCGGTGCAACTGCAGTCCGAGGAGCTGGCCGCGCTGGCCGCCTTTGTGCGCTGGCAGTTTACGGATAAGCCGGCCTGGGACGGTCTGCCCGCCAAGGCAGCGGCGGCACGGACCTCACTGGTGCACTAAAGAAGTGCCCCAAGGGGCGCTTTTTACCGAGACTTGAGCGGAGCCCCGAAAGGGCTCCGCTTTCTTTTTGCGCTGGTGTCTCGTTTGTAAAGCAAACGGCAGTCAACGCGGTCGGCAAATGAAAAAGGCGCCCGAAGGCGCCTTTTCCCAGATCCCATCGAAGCCGAACGGCTTCGCGCGCTTTACAGCGCTGCCTTGGTGAACGGCGTCGTACGAACGCGCGTGCCCGTGGCATAGAAGATCGCATTGGCGATCGCCGGCGGCGTCGGCGGACCGGCTGGTTCGCCCAGGCCACCCCACCACTGGTCCTCGGAGTTCACCAGTTCGACTTCAATGACCGGCGGTGTGTCGGGCATCCGCAGCAGCGGGTAGGAGTCGAAGTTGGTGTTGACGAAACGTCCCTCGCGAAGATCGAGCCCGCCGAACATGGCGTGGCTCAGCTCCCAGATCGCCGAGCTTTCCGCCTGTTCAATGGCGTTGAGCGGGTTGATCACATAGCCGCTGTTCAGGAAGTACTGCAGCCGGTCGACATAGATCTGCCCGCGACGGCTGACGGAAACGGTGGCCACACACCCGGCAATCGTGCCGTGCGATTCGACCACAGCAAGGCCCATGCCTTCGCCCTTACCCGTATCCGTCGTCCAGCCCGACTTTTCCTTCATCGCCAGCAGGACGCGCTGCCAGGGCTCATTGCCCTCGGTCAGCTTCAGGCGCCACTCCAGTGGATCCCAATTGCCGGCCTGCGCCAGTTCGTCGGCCATCTGTTCGATGATGAAGCCGTTCGAATTGGCTCCCGGCGCACGGTGATACCCGATCGGGACGTGGTTCTGGATGATGCTCAGCTCGTGACGACGGTTTGGCACGAGATAAGGCATGTTGGCCACGCTGGAGCGCGCGAAGTTCGGCATTTTCTCTTCGCCGACGAAGTGGGTCATCAGGGCTGTCGGCAGGCCATCCTCGCCCAACGCTGCCTTGTAGGTGCCCCAGACTGGCGGACGCTGCGAGTCGCCCGCAATGTCTTCCTCGCGGCTGCGGATCACCTTCACCGGCTTGCCAACAGCGGCCGAAATCGCGGCTGCCTGCCGGTGAACGTCCATGTTGAACCCGCCGCCAAAGCCACCGCCCAGATAGGTCTGGTGCAGGAAGACATTCGCGGTGTCGCGGCCCAACTGATCGGCCACTTCGTTCAGGGAGCGTCCAATGTCCTGTGTGAAGGTCCAGATGTCGACGCGGTCCTCCTTGACGTCAGCCACTGCTGCGGGCGGCATCATCGTCGCATGCGCCTCGAAAGGCCGCGAGTAGACTTCGCCAACCACCAGCTTGGTGGCCGCTTCGAGCAGGCCGGGCACGGCGTCCTGGTTGACGCCCTTGTCAAAGTCCTTGCCGGGGTTGCCTTCTTCGTTGCGCAGCACTGTGCCCGTTCCGGCCAGCAGGCTGAGCGCCTCGGCGTTCTGGCTTTCGTAGCTGATCGATGCGCCACGACCGAAATCCCAGACGACCGGCATGGCCGACAGGGCGTTCCTGGCCTGATACCAGCTCTCGGCCACGACAGCGACCGCGCTGCGCAGATCGGTAAAGGAAGGCGTGTCCTTAACCTGCTTCAACTCGACTGCCTGGATCACACCCGGCATGTCCTTGATCGCCTCGAAATCGAAGCTGACCAGTCGTCCCTCAGGTACCGGGCAAGCGGCGACTGCGGCATAAACCATGCCGGGTACGTCGACGTCGATCGGGAATACAGCGGTGCCGTTGGTCTTCAACGCCACATCCAGACGCTTGACGTCGGTTCCCAGCAGCCACCAATCGCCATACGGCTTGATCTTCGGCTCTTCGTCCAGCGTGACCGCAGCTGCATCAGCCGCGAACTGGCCGTAGGTTCCCTGCTTGTCGCCAGCCGACAGCATGCCTTGCTTTGCGACCACCTGGTCCAGCGGTACGTCCCAACGGGTCGCCGCTGCCTGCCGCAGACGCTCGCGCGCCGACGCACCGGCCTGCATGATGTAGGGATGGCGGCGTGATACGGTCGTAGAACCGCCGGTCGACGTTGTGGTGTAGAGGTTGTCGTTGTTGACGTGACGGTTGGCGTCCGCAAACACGTGACGAACGTTTTCCCACGGAATGTCGAGCTCTTCGGCAACCATCATCGGCACCGAAGTGAATGCGCCCTGACCCATTTCAGTCTGCGGCGTGGCGATGCTGACAATGTTGTCTGCATCAATGCTGAGCCAGGCGTTGATCTCAGTCGACGAAGCCAAGCCCTCGGCCTGCGCCTTGGACGGCATGTGGAAACCAATGACCAGCCCGCCCGCTGCGGTAGCGCTGATCTTAAGGAAGTTGCGACGCGTGAATTTCATATCGTTCATGACCTCCCCCGCTCAGTCAATGGCCGTTTTGGCGGCCTGGTGGATTGCCGCACGAATGCGCGGATAGGTGCCACAACGGCAGATGTTGCCGGCCATGGACTTGTCGATTTCGTTGTCCGAAGGATTCGGCGTGCGCTCAAGAAGCGCGACGGCCGACATGATCTGCCCCGACTGGCAATAGCCGCACTGCGGCACGGTCAGGTCCTGCCAGGCAACCTGCACAGGATGATCGTTGTTTTCAGAAATACCTTCGATGGTACGGATCGCCTTGCCGACGGCCGAGGCGACAGGTGTATTGCATGAGCGAACGGCGGCGCCGTCGATGATCACCATGCAGGCACCGCACTGCGCAATGCCGCAGCCGAATTTGGTGCCGTTCAATCCGGCTTTTTCCCGGATTGCCCACAGCAGTGGCATCTGCGGATCGGCGTCGATCGAGATGTCCTTGCCATTGATATTGAGTGAGATCGCCATCCATTTCCTCCCGTTTGTGCTGCGTAGCACCTGCCATGGTGGTGTTCTAACGGTGGGTACTTCAACGACACACAACCACGGGCCCCGCCTGAGCAGGTCACGCCATTCTCGGAGCCGCATCTTGTTATGCGAGCCCATTGGAAACCTTCAGACAAACGGCTCCCAGTTTCAACCGGATCGGCAGCAATACGAGACATTGGAATTAGCAATGATGCGGCCTGCAGCGCGCCGCCAGGATCGATATCACTCCCGTGCCGGGCGAGACCTGGTCCCAAGGCATCAACAGTCACCTGACATCCGGGATGTAAACAGGGCCGGACGCGAAAGTCCTTTTGTTTTTCAACCCTGTGTCCTACATTGCGGGTTGGTTTTCGCGCGCGTTGGGAGAAATTGGAATGACCAACTCGTGCCGCTTGCGGGTCGGGTGATGTAAAGTGAATTTGACCCTTAAGCAGTTGCAGATTCTGCAAGCCGTGGTCGTTGCGGGATCGATAAGTCAGGCAACGCGCAGTATCGGCTTGTCGCAGCCGACTCTGTCGCAGCATCTGGCCAAGCTTGAAGAAGAACTTGGCACCCAATTGATCATCCGTGGCAAATCGACCGCCATCCGGCTAACCGCGGCCGGCGAGTTCTGGTTCCGCATCGCAACCGACGTCCTGGGCGATCTTGGCGGGGCCGTTGAGCAGCACAAGGTCCTTTTCGATGACAAGAACCTCAGCCTGCGATTCGGCACCACACCATCGTTGCGCAGCCATTTCACCGAGCTGACGGCACGGGCGGCGCTGGATACCGGGCAGATTTCCCGTGTGGAATATATCTGGGGTGCGACCTCAGACGAGGTGGCCGAGATGGTCAGCACCCATCGACTGAACTGCGGCGTCGTCAGCGCTTCCAGCATCGAGGGCTCACGGTCGTCGCTGCATGTCGAAAACCTGTGGTGCGACCGCCTCGTCTGGCTCGTCCCCGCGGAGGCTCCGGACGATGCCGTCGGCCGCATCCTCGCCGGGGCACAGTTCAAGACGCCCAAGTTTGAGGCGCTGACCAGATATGTGAAGGTCAACAGCGCCCTGACCTGGGGGGCCTGGAGCGACGACTGGTATCGACACCGGCTGCCTTTTGCCTCGCCGTTTTTCAGCTGCATGTCGCATCAGGCCTCGGTGGATATCGTTGCCGCCGGCCTTGCCACTTGCCACGCACCGATCTCGCTGCTTCACAATCTTCCACCGCAAATCCGCAACCGCATCAAATACTTCGACCTCGGCGAGTATGCCCGCGAAGTCGTGCTGATCATGCCCCGGCATCTCCTGAGCCTGAGGCCGTTCAAGGCGTTCTGCGACACGGTCAGCGATTACGCGCGCAAGATGGTGATGAAAGAGGATATCGCCAGCAACAAGAGCGCAGCCCCGGCAGGCACGCCTGAAGCCTCGCTCGCTTAATCCCCAGCCAGGCTGGAACAGACGATGCGCATCACTCCGTCAGCACACCACCGGCCAGCGCCATAGCTTGTGGTGTATCGACGTCGAGGCTCGCACCTTCGCCGATTTCGATATCGATCACCGCCATCTCGCTCGTTTCGACAAGATGGCGTGCGCCGGTATCGCCGGCTAACGTCGCCACCGCGCCGAACAGCACACGCGGGAGGATGACGGGATTGCCGCGCTTTCCGGCATGGGTAGCGCGCACGATGGCGTTTCCCTCGGCTTGTACGAAGGCATCGACAAGCAGGTTGATATCCGCCGTGGTAATGTGCGGCATGTCGCCAAGCGCGATCAGCGCCCCAGCCGTATCAGACGGCAGCGCCCCGATGCCGGCCTTCAGCGACGAGGCAAGGCCGGTTCGATAGTCGGGGTTAGCGACGACACGCACGCCCGATCCGTCCAGCGCCGCCGCCACGCGCGCGCCCTGATGCCCCACCACCACAACGACGGCGCGCGCCTTCGAGGCCGCAATCGCATCGCTGACGCGGCGCACAAGCGGCGTTCCGGAAAATTCCGCCATCAGCTTGTTCGGACCGCCCATGCGCTGGCCCTGCCCCGCTGCCAGAACGACGGCATTCACGTTCATCGTCGGCCGCGCCTTCGCCGCGCGCGGCTGCGGCCGTGTTTCGATCTCCATCAATAACCCGCCCACGCCCATCGCGGCTATTTCCTTGTCGCCAACCGTCAACCCGGCCAGTAAACGATCAAGCACCCAATCAAATCCGTTGAGCTTGGGGCTGCGCGCGCAGCCAGGGGCGCCAATCACGGTTGCGTTGCTGACCTCGCCCAGCACAAGAAGATTGCCTGGATCGACCGGCATTCCGACGCGATGCACCGTACCACCAGCCAGCGCCACCGCAGCGGGAATCACATCCTGAGAATCGGCGATGGCGGAAGCGCCGAACACGATCACCATGTCGTTGTCGCGCGCCAGCTGCCGGATCGCACCCGCAACCTCCGCGTCGTCATGCGCGGTGCGTATCTCCTGCGTAATCACGCTGCCGGAGCGTGCCAAGCGTTCACCGGTCAGCCGCGCCGTCTTGTCGAGGACACTCCCCTTCACGGAAGGAAGCAGGGTCTGCACCAGTCCAACGCTGCGCGACCGAAACGGACGAAGCCCGAGAACTTCCAGACCGGAAGCAAGATCGGCCACCCGTTGTGGCAGAACTGCGGGTAACGCAAAGGGAATGATCTTGACCGTCGCCACCATACGTCCGGGTTCCACGACAGAGAACTCGGCCAGTGTGGCCAGCGTGATGGCCGGGTCGACCGCGTTGATCGCATCAACGGCGGCACGATCGACGGTGAAGACGCCTGCTGCCATCGCATAGAGGTTCACGCGACCGGTCGCAGCTGACCGGATTTCGATCCCCGAGGCGGAAAGTGCGGCGGCAACGACCGTCGCAGCATTGTTCTCATCGGTGTCGCCCGGCTCCATCTGCGCGACGACGATATCCTCAAGACCGCCTTGCTTCATCGCCGCCACGTCCTCGGCGGACAAGACTGTCGCTTTGCGCCACTTCCGGTCGGCGATCGCCACCGAGTGGGCAAGAATCGTCCCCTCGGCATCGTCCAGCTTGACGGGTCCGAATTTCATGCCACGTCACTTTTCTCGGCGGGTGCACTCCCGCGCGTACGCAACGCGTGTATGACCTGCGCAAGCACGGCGACCGCAATCTCCGCTGGACTGGATGCCCCGATGTCGAGTCCGATCGGCGCCTGGACGCGCTCGATATCCGCCCGGCTGACGCTGTTGGCCACAAACCGCTCCACCCGCCTCGCATGGGTCTTCCGGCTGCCGAGCGCTCCGACATAGAAACACCCCGCCTCAAGCGCCGCCTGGAGCGGAAAGTCGTCAATCTTGGGATCGTGCGTCAGCGCCGCCACCGCGGTGAACGAATCGAACGGCCGCGCTGCCAGCACATCCTGCGGCCATTGCGCATGAAGCGGCACGCCTTGAAACCGCTCCTGCGTCGCGAACGCCGTGCGCGGGTCGATGATCTCGACATCGAACCCCGCAAGCCTGGCCATCGGCGCCAACGCCTGACTGATATGCACGGCTCCGATCATCACGAGGCGTGGCGGAGGCAGGTGCACATTGAGGAACAAGGAGCGCCCATCAATCTCGATCGCTGCGGAGCGGCCGGTCCGCAACGCCGTGGCCACGGCATCGCCCAGCGGACCTTCTACCGGGTTGCCTTCCTGGATCACGCGACCACGACCGTCACCGAGATCGGTCACCAGAACCACCGCGCGACGTGCACTGCGTTCGCCATTCAATTGCTTCAGTGTAGAGGGATCCATCCGCGCTTACCCCAGCCTTTCAACATAGACCCTGATGCGGCCGCCGCAGGAGAGCCCAACTTGCCAGGCGGTCTCGTCGGCGACCCCGAACTCGAGCATGCGCGGCTCACCCGTCTCGATGACGGAGGCTGCCTCGGCAATCACCGCGCCTTCGACGCAACCGCCGGAAACCGAGCCCTGAAAATTCCCCTCCGCGTCGATGACAAGGTGACTTCCGACCGGACGCGGCGCGGAGCCCCAGGTCTCGACAACGGTCGCGATCGCCACGTCCTTGCCCTGCTCCATCCATGTCTGCGCGATGGTCAGTGGATCGCTGAACCCGTCCGGTGTTTCACTGTCGATCATGTTTCCGGCTCCGTCTTGGCCCCAAAAGGCTCCCCAAACAAATCCAGGACCAGCGTCGTCCCCCCAGCCTGCCTACGCTCTTCGATCCTGCCCTTCGAAGCAAGTCCGTGGCTGCGGCCGGTTGCAAAACTGGATTGTGGCATGCGGCGGCAAATGCTTGTTGCGGCCGCAACGGCGACAAACCTGCAGGACCTGATCTTCGTCAGGCGGTCGGCCCGCTCACGACGGCATGTCGCCTATCTCACCATGGTAGTGGGTGACACTGGCTGCCCGAAGATGGCCGCAGGCCACCCAAGTGAAGGCGCGGGTCGGCCTGTAATGTGGAACCGAAGACACGGCGCTTTCGCTGCGCGCTGCTACTTCTAGCTTTTCGAACTTTTCTGCTGGCCCAACACGGGTGTTCCCTTTGCAGACGGAGCGGCCGCAATCGTTTTCGGCTTTTCCTTCTTGGGCTTTCTAGCTTCGCGACTCTGCCGCTGGAGACCCTTCGCCATCACAACATCCTTGAAACGCTCGGACAAAATCGTTCGAGATTGCACACCATGGCACGACTGACCTGACCATTCCATGGGGGAGACATCATACCCACGTGGAGATTTTTGCTTGCAGACACGCCGGTCGGTTTGCTGATCCACCGCGCCGCCGAGATTGCAGCGCATTTCCCTGTTCGGTACAGTTGCTGCGCGTGAACTCAAGCCGTCCGTCAGTCGCTAGCCCGGACCAACGCCTTCATGGACGTCGTCATTCCATTAAGAACATTTGCCGCGCCGGCTTTCTGCCAGATCTCATAGTGGTTGCGAAAATAGTTGATCGCCGCCAGGTCCGCTTCAACCCGGCCATGCCCCTCTTCGACGTGTTTAAGAAGCCCCTGAACTGTCCCTATGGCGGATGGGGTTACCTGCTTGGAACGCGCGTTCAGCCAAATGGGAATTCCATTCAGTTCCAGATGTCCAGATAGCCACGGATCGTCAACGGTCCAGAGAACATCCGGGATGTCAAAGGCCAGGTCGGTAAACCAGTCCGGGCGGACCAGAACCCCAGCCCAGGCGGAAATCTGATCGACATACCCACTGTTTTGATACTGCCCACCCTTCATCGTGCCGAGTGTAGCGATTCTGAAAAGCCGGTAGCGCAAACCCTTCCTTTTACGAATGCTCCGCGGAAGACGATCGCTGGCTCTGTGGGTGTCGGCTATATCCGGGAAACTCTCACCAGCCTCGACGATGCACGTACCGGGTCGCAACTCGGCTTGTGCCTTGAACCGTTCATGCCAACCCGTATCGTAGATCTTATCGTCATCGCAAAACAGGATATCGACATCGTGCCCCCGCAGATCCCTGGCGGTCGGGAGCACCTTCGTGGCAGGTCCGAGATCCTCGTCGCATCGATGGATCGTAATGCCCGCCGGAATACACGGGAGACGACCGTCCCAGTCCGGGAAACGGCGATATGTTTGAGGGATGACGAGCCTGATTTCGCGTGCCGGAAGCCGCTGCTGAAGCAAAGAGGTAAGGGTCGGCAAAAGCCCACCAAACCGGGGGGGAATGGTGCTGAGGCTTATTACAGTGTCAGTCATCGGGGCTCTTGGGAAACAAGGATCATCGCCCCCCTCTAAGCAAGGGATCTGTAAGAGTCTAGGCTCAACTCATTGATTATAATGATAAGATGACGGCTGCAGCGATGGGGTCAGCGGCCGCTCGCAGGGATGATGCGCATGGAAGGCTACCGACGAATGCGCGCTAGCAGTCTTTCGCCTGCCGCTTACTCAATCAGGCCAGCCTACCCATGAAAAAGCCAATGGTGTCGACAATCATCCCAAACATAATCGTATTTTCGTGAAGAACCTTTGAGGACTAAAGGACCCTTTTCCGGATCGGAACCTTGGCCCGAAAGAAACCTCTTCTCGCGTTCTTTGTAAACCTAGCGTGAGCGCTGCGGACCCTCAAACCATCGCGCAGCTCTCGGGCGCTACATGAAGGTCTCGACTGGCCGCGCGCCCCTTCCCCCGCCAGTTTTCACACACCCAACCCGCCGAGCGATTTTCCGCCGTCGACAAAAAGACTTTGGCCAGTGATGAAACCCGCGTCTTCGCTTGCGAGGAATGCAACCGACGCGGCGATTTCCTGGGGGCTCGCGGCTTTGCCACGGGACTCGAGCTTCTCCCATTGCTCGAAGAGCTCCGGCGGCGCAGAGCGGGTCATTGGTGTGTCGGTGAAACCCGGCGCGATCGAATTCACCGTGATCTCGCGCGCCTGTAATTCCATCGCCATCGCCCGCACGAGTCCGATCACCGCCGCCTTCGATGCCGCGTAGTGGGCGAAGCGCCGTCCGCCCAGAGCGCCACGAGACGAGATCATCACGATGCGGCCGCCGCGCTGCATGCGGCGCGCGCCTTCCTGTGCGATGAGGAATGTTCCGATCACGTTGACTTCGTGCATCTTACGGAAATCATCCGCCGTTAGATCGAAGAATTCGCGATCGGAATAGACGCCAGCTGCCGTCACCACTGCATCCACGCGCGGCTCCGCAGCTATGCAGGCCCGGACTGCGGCCTCGTCGCAAACGTCGAGCATGGCGGCACGAACCGAGCCGCCCGCAGCTGCAAGTTCTGCCGCAGCCGCCTCGACCGCCTCGCGGTTGCGGTCGATCAGCACCACCCGCCAGGCGTCGCGGGAAAACCGCGCTGCGATCGCCTGGCCAATTCCCTGAGCTGCGCCGGTGACGAAAACTGTTTTCATCGGTTTTCTCCCGCGCCTATTTGAAGCCAAACATGTGCGGCAGAAACAGGATGATGTCGGGCACCAGCACCATCAGCAGCAGCAGGGCGATCAATGCCAAAACGAATGGCAGGATCGAGACGAACACTTTCTGCAATGGCGCGCCCGTCAAGCTGGACAGGACGAACAGCACCAGCCCGTAGGGCGGCGTAATCAACCCGATCATGAAGTTGATGATGACGATGACGCCGAAATAGTTGAGGTCGATTCCAAGCGCCTTGACGCTGGGAAGCAGCAGAGGAATGACGACCAGCAGGATCACCGAGCCATCCAGGAAACAGCCGAGCACCAGCAACAGCGCATTCACGACCAGCATGAAGCCGAGCGGCGATAGTTGCATCGCCACGATCCAGTCCACCAGCGCAGCGCCCAGTCCTTCGTTGGCAATGGCATAGTTCACGACGAAGGCGCTGGCGATCAGCAGCATCACCGCAGACATCTGCTGCAACGAGACATCGAAGGCTTTCGGCAACTGCCACAGCCGCAGGGTTCGCATGATGAAGACGCCGAGGATCATGCCCCAGAACGAGGCGACCGCGGCGGATTCTGTAGGGCTGAATATGCCCGACCAGATGCCACCCAGCAGCACGACCGGAAGCGTCAGCGGCAGGAGCGATCCCTGCAGCATCTGGAACCCTTCGCCCTTCGGCACGCCGAGGCCCGCAGGCAAATCCAGGCGCCGTGCATTGAACGCAATCACAACCATGATGGTCAGGGCCATCAACAGGCCAGGCACGATACCGGCTATGAACAGCGTGCCCACAGAGGCTCCGGACAGCATCGCGTAGATCACCAGCGGGATCGAGGGCGGAATGACCGGCGCAATCACGCTTGCCGCCGCTGCCACGGCCACGGCCAGATGCTTCGGGTAACGGCCGATCTGGTGCATCATCCTGACCGCGATCACACCGGGGCCGGCGGCCTCGGTAATCGCGCTGCCGGTCATCGACGAGAAGATGATGCTGACCACCACCGTCACATGGCCGGTGCCGCCGCGGCGGCGTCCGACCAGGGCGTTGGCGGCCCCCCAAAGCCGCTCGCTGATGCCACTATCATTCATGATGTTGGCGGCGAGAACAAACATGGGAATTGCCACGAGCACATAGATGCCGGTCATCTGGCCCATGACGGAGTCGGCCAACAGACCGGGGTCCTGGCCTGTCACGACGAAATAGACCGCGCCAGACAAGAACATTGCTAGGGCGATGGGGAGACGGAGCAGCGACGCGACAATGAAGGTCGTGAGCAGGGCAGTCAGACCGATTGTCATAGCACGACCTCATCGGTGACGTCGGTGTAGGAAAGTTCAGCAAGCGCAGCCGCGTGATCGCCGAAGCTGAGCCGCCAGGCAAGGATCAGCAGGCGCATGGAGATGCCGGCCAGGAAAGCGGGGAAAATGGAATAGATATAGCTCAGCGGAATCTCGACCATATCCGTGGTCGAGATCCCCATGAACACCACATAATCGACGATTGCATAGAAAACATAGCCGATGACTGCGACAAAGCCGAGGCAGGCCACCACCATGCTGATGCGCTGGCCCTTCGGGGGCAAGGACAGGAACAGCATGTCGAAGGTGATGAAGTCACGCCATTTCAACACGAAGGCCGAGGTGAAAAACACCACCCACACTGCGAGGATGGTGACGACTTCGTCCACCCATGATTGGGGGTGCCCGAGATGCCGCATCCCGACACCGTAGATGAAGATGGCAAAGATCATGAACATACCGAAGACCGACAGGCCATGCGCCGCCCGCTTCGTCCGTTCCCATAACAAGGACATCGGCTCTCCCCCTGATGTGTTAGGTATGTTGTGCAATGGACATCCTCCCGGCTGACGGTGTCAGCCGGGAGGAGATTGATTATGGCTGGGTGGCTGTAACCCGATCCAGCATCAAGGCGAAGCATATGTTGATCATTGAAGGAAACGACCGAACCATCACGATCGACATGAAGTTGGCTGCGGTACTGTCTCTCGTTGCCGGTGCGGTCAATTCGGCCGGCTTTCATGCATTAGGTTTCTTTTCGGCCAACATGACCGGCAACGCCTCAATGCTCTCTGACATGTTAGCTATCGGAGAATTTGGAAAAGCGAGCGGTTTCCTCCTCATCATCATGGCCTTCGTGATCGGTGCATACACCGCTGCCGAAGTGATCCAGCTCGGCCGAGAGAAACGCATCCGCGCAATATACGCCTACCTCATCGGCGCAGAGGCTGTGGCGCTGATGGCCCTGGGAGGTATTGTCACGGTAATTGGAACTGCTGGTGCCGCATCGCTATTGCTGCTCGGCCTGAGCTTTCTAATGGGGCTGCAGAATGCTGCCACCACCCGCATTTCCAACTCACGTGTGAGAACAACGCACATCTCAGGCATTGCGACAGACATCGGCATCGGTTTAGCGACGCTGCGGAACATGGCAAGAGAACAGCAGGGACCCTCAAGGTCGATGATGCGCCTTCACCTGCTGACGATTGCAGCGTTTATTGCCGGGGGGTTGATGGGCGTTCTACTCTACGAAGCAGCAGAGGGCCTCCTGCTCATCCTTGCCGGCAGCCTCCTGCTCATCGGAGCGATGAGAGAGGTCAGCCGTAGTAGGCACGTTTAGAATTATTGTCAGACTTTATTCTACGGAAGCAGCGAATAGAGACCTTCGCAACCATAAGTCATGAACCTAAATTTTTGACATTTCAGGCACTTCCCTGAATCTCATGCCGCGCCGCTGCTGATTGCGATGGAGGCGTCACCCACCGAGGCGATCCAGTAGCGCCGCGCGCGCCGGTACAAACAGGTGGTGGCCCCGTCGATTGGTCTCATAGACGAAATCATTCAGCGATTTGCTGGCCGCGACCTTGGCAGCGATGTCACCCTGAATCGCAAGGCGAAGGCCATATTGTTCCATCTTCTGGAAGACTTCGCCTGCGATCAGTGTGCTGAGGTCGAGAAAGCCAGGGGCAAGGCGGGAGACTGGCACCACGATGAGATCGGGGTTCGCATCATAGGCGTCGCCGATGAGGTCAGGCACACTAAGGTCACTGCCAAGAAGGCCTCCGTAGGGCGCTAACTCGCATATGACGAGCCCGTTGTGCTGCGAAATATTCATGATGATCTCTCCGTGATACGGCTTGGTGTTGTTCAAGCCAGAAGCGGTCGTCCGAGACTGCTGCCGTACTCCAGCCCAAATGTCTGGCAGAGCTGTTCCAGACACTCCTCGTAAAACGGTTCGACGTCACGAAGAGCGAATTCAAGTTGCTGGAGGACTTCCATGCAGAGCAATCCATAGAGCCTGATCCAGCACGAAAGAAACACATGCGCGGCCTCCGGCGGAAGGACGTTTCCGATCTGCGTGGCGTATGCCCGCAGCTGGTCTGCGTGTGCCGGTGCCATTTCATCAAGGTCGGGTACAGGAAAACGCTTGCTGTGCCAGATTGCGCTCACTTCATCCAGGAACAAGCGTCCAAAGGCTTCCCCGGCCTCGCTCGCAGCGCTCTCGACCTTTGTCGCAGTCATGGACGGTAACGGGCTAGCGAACACAAGACCGAATTCCTGAGGGTGTGAAATGGCCCATTTCCGCATTGCGCGAGACATAACGAGAAGGGGCGCCACTGCACGATCGGCCTCTTCTCGAGCTGCCACGATATCCGCGGTCAATTCCTGGAAAAAGTCGGATGTGAGCGACGCGATGAGCTCGTCGTAGCTAGCGAAGTAGCGATAGAGCGCTGGCCCACTGATCTTCATCTGGCGTGCAACCGCATTGACGGAGACCGCCTGCCGACCGTGTTGAACCAGGATGCCTCTGGCGACGTCTTTAATTTCGCGGAAGGTGGCTTCCCGTACCCTTTCGCGACGCCCGGGCAGTGCTTCCAACATCGATATTCGGTTCCCTTGACATAAGCCGTGTTATTGCATCTAATGAAAGTTAGAGCATATAACTTTCTGGATATCAAGGAGCGTCACCGTGCTCGTGCTCATTCTTGGACTGGTTCTTTTCCTCGGCATCCATTCTGTTCTGATCGTCATGCCGGGCATCCGATCGAATGTCATTGCGCGCAGCGGCGTCGGCGCGTGGATGTGGCCATACGTGTTCGTGTCGATCGTCGGCATGGTGCTGATCGTTGTTGGATACGGGCTGGCGCGCGCAAATCCCGTGGTCCTCTACTATCCGCCGGTCGAGTGGCGATACGTGGCGCTTGTGCTCATGCTGCCGGTATTTCCGCTGCTTATAGCAACCTACGTACCCGGTCGGTTACGCGCAGCCGTGCGACATCCGATGCTGATTGCGACGATCCTGTGGGGCGTTTCGCACCTTTTGGCCGGCGGGGCATTCGCGGACATCGCGCTGTTTGGCGGGTTCGCCGCATGGGCGCTCCTGGACCTGATTTCGATCAGCCGACGCGCTACAAAGCCGCGTGCCAACGCTGCTTCACCGAAAAGCCTGCGCAACGATGGCGTGGCAATCATCGGAGGATTGGCACTTTATGCAGCTTTCATCGGTGGGCTTCACTACTGGTTGTTCGGCGTGGCCCCAGTCTGATAGTCCGCAAGCAGATCACTGGTTGAGGTCATCGGTTCAACGGCAGTGACAGGTGGCCAGCGCTGCTCATACAGCAATCCCTGCCAGCGCCCCAACCCCTGCCGTCAGAGCCATCGCAAGTGCGCCCCAGAAAGTCACACGAAGGGTTGCCCTCAGGACATTTGCGCCTCCTGCTTTCGCACCGACGGCGCCAAGAAGGGCAAGAAAAACCAATGATGCCATTGAGACAACCGTCACCAGGCTCGAAGAGGGGGACAGCAGCACCATCGCAAGCGGCATGGCCGCACCAACGCTGAAGGTGGCAGCAGACGTCAGTGCTGCCTGGATCGGTCGGGCAGTGGTCATTTCTGAGATGCCGAGTTCGTCATGCGCGTGTGCGCCAAGCGCATCCTTCGCCATCAATTGATCGGCAACCTTGAACGCCAAATCCGGTTCGATGCCGCGCTTGATATAAATCTGGGCTAGTTCTTCCCGCTCGAGACCGGGTTGGGTTTCAAGCTCCCGGCGCTCCCTATCGAGGTCCGCGTTCTCGGTATCCGATTGCGAGCTGACCGACACATATTCGCCCGCCGCCATCGACATTGCGCCAGCGACAAGCCCTGCAATTCCAGCAACCAGGACTTCCGAACTACCTGCAGAAGCCGAGGCTACGCCGACGATCAAGCTGGCGGTCGAGACGATTCCATCGTTCGCCCCCAAAATAGCTGCACGCAGCCACCCTATACGCGACACGAGATGATTTTCTGCATGCAGGCTATTCATGTTGACCAGGCATGTTTTTGATCATTGAGTCCGCTGCCGCAGGACCTATTCCGTGGCTCTACGACCCGATAGTTGCCCAATTGAAATCCTGAAAAATACGTGCGGCGAGTGATTGGAGATCGGTGGCGTGACCGGCTTCAGGGCGCCCGGCTCCCACCAATCCACATGCTTGCTCAGGACTGACCAGGCGCGCTCCCGCTCCACCTTATAACCGATGCGATCTGGAAATTCTTCATACTGACCATCAACGATGACACTTTGCCATTCTCGTCCCGTGCCACGTTCGTCGATCTGGACGGATACCAGGGGATTTTCCCGCATCCAGTCAATCTTCTTGCCAGGCATCGAAAACGCATAGAGGCAGCGGTCTGCATAGGCATAATATATCGGAACGACATAAGGTTGGCCGTTCTTCGCACATGCCAACCGGGCAAGTCGGCTTTTTGTCAACAAAGCTGTGCATTCCGATGTTGAAAGTGTTTGGACTATCATTGTTTGGCCTCCTTCTTCGGAGCTCTGACATCCGGGTCGGGCCGCTTCTTTTCCAGTACACGGCTCTGTTTTTTGAGTTGTAATCTCCTCGGCATAACGAGCCTGATGACGTTACTTCCAGGAGCTTTGAAGAAACACGAGACACCGTCTCGACGGCAACGTCAAGGTCAGGCGTTACTGACTTTCGACCTTACTGCTGGCTGAGGGCTGCAATCCACTCAGCGCGGCACAGATGTCGGCGATCACCGGAGAAAGGTCAAAAACCAGCACAGGTTCGTTGGTCATCGCTCTACTCAAGTAAGTTTCAATTCCAAGTAGCTGGCGTGCTGGGCGATGGCATGGAAGGAGGCGCCTTGAACTGCATTGCAGGCCTTCCTTTTTCAAAAGGAGAATGGCCTCTGCCGACAAGAAGCCGATTTTCTCTTCCGGAGAATGAAACCTAGCACGCAATACGGCCTTGATCGTCATCAAGTGTCAGGGCCTGATTGTTTCTTGATCAGGATCAACGATACGGTGCGGCTGGACTGCAGGTTGTGCGACAGTCGAGAGGTTTGCGCTGATGACCATCCGAAACCTGGAATATGCCGTTCATCCGAAATCCGTAGCCGTCATCGGCGCGTCCGTGCGCGCCGGTTCGGTCGGGCGCGTGGTGATGAACAACATCGTCGCAGGAGGCTTCGAGGGAGAGATCTTCCCCGTCAACCCAAAATACCGTGACGTTTGCGCAAGGCCCTGCTTTCCGCGAGTCGCGGATATCCCAAGTGTTCCCGACCTGGCTGTCATCATCACGCCGCCGCGGACCGTGCCGCGTCTCATCCGCGAGCTGGGGGAGAAAGGAACGCGCGCGGCGGTTGTCATTACCGCCGGTCTGACGCGTGAAAACGGCTTGCAGCAAATGATGCTGGATGCGGCCAAGCCGTTCCTGCTGCGCATTATCGGACCAAACACGGTCGGGTTGATACTCCCGCAGGCAAAGCTCAATGCCAGCTTTGCCCATATGGCGGTCAATCCCGGTGGCATTGCCCTTCTGTCCCAGTCCGGCGCGATCGCGACTTCCCTGGTCGACTGGGCAGCAGACAATCATGTCGGCTTCTCGCAGATCGTGTCACTCGGCGACATGGCCGATGTTGATGTCGGCGATTATCTCGACCTCCTGGCCGGGGATGCGAAGACACGCGCCATCGTCATGTATCTCGAGTCCATCCCCCATCCGCGAAAATTCATGTCTGCGGCACGTGCCGCGGCGCGCCTGAAGCCCGTGGTTGCCATCAAGCCGGGACGACACGCCGAGGCAGGCACGGCGGCGGCTACACATACTGGCGCGCTGTCCGGCTCGGACCGGGTTGTCGATGCCGCTCTGCGCCGGGCCGGGATCTTGCGGGTTCAAGGCCTCGCCGAACTGTTCGACGCCACGGAAACGATATCGCGCTTTCCGCCGCTGGAACGGGCGCGTGTGGGGATCGTGACCAATGGCGGCGGAGCAGGCGTGCTTGCTGTTGATCAGTTGATGGATTGCAGGGGAGAGCTTGCGGCATTGTCGGAAGCTACAATAGCGCATCTGGACAAATCCTTGCCGCAGAACTGGTCGCGCGCCAATCCTGTCGACATCGTCGGTGATGCTCCAGCTGAACGCTACCGCAACGCTGTCATGGCCGTGGCCGAAGACCCGGAGACCGATGCGCTGCTGATCATGAACTGTCCGACGGGCCTTGCTTCGCCCGTCGAGGCCGCCACTGCTGTGGCGTCCTTGGTTGAATCCGGCATGATCAATGGCAAGCCGGTTCTGACTTGCTGGCTGGGAGAACATACGGCGCGAGAAGGCCGCCGCATCCTCCAGCAATCGGGGGCGGGAAGTTACGAAACGCCGGCACAGGCGGCGACGGCAATCTCCTATCTCCATGACTGGTGGCGCGCCCAGAAAGCCTTGATGCGGGTTCCCTCCGGAAAAAGCGAAGACGTGGCCGGCGACAGGAATCTGGTTCTTTCGATCTTCAGGCAGGTTGCGGCGGAGGGCCGGCGCTTGCTGACCGAACCGGAGGCGAAGTCCGCGATTGCCGCATACCAAATCCCCGTACCCGAGACGGTCGTGGCAAGCTCACCCGCGCAAGTGGAGGCGATCGCAGCCCGTATGCTGGCAGGCACCGAACGGATCGTCGTCAAGCTCCTGTCGAAGTCAATTACCCATAAATCGGATGTCGGCGGTGTCGTGCTTGGCATCGAAACCGCCCAGGCAGCGCGCGAGGCCGCCATGGCGATTAGAGAGCGCATTTGCGGAATGTCGCCCGATGCCGTGATCGAAGGCTTCGCTGTACAGCCGATGGTCGTCCGCAAGCAGGCCCACGAGCTTATCCTGGGCGTCGCTCGCGATCCGATTTTCGGCCCCGTAATCCTATTCGGAGCAGGCGGCATCGCCGTTGAAACGGTGGACGACACTGCTATCGCACTGCCTCCGCTGGACGACGTTCTTGCCGGCGACCTGATCGAGAGCACGCGCGTCGCAAGCCTGCTGGCCGGCTACCGCGACCGCAAGCCTGCGGACCGCAGAGCGATCAATCTCGCGCTCGCCAGCCTTTCGCAACTGGTCATAGATTTCCCCTGTATCGTCTCCATCGACGTCAACCCCCTGCTTGCTGACAAGGACGGCGTGATGGCGCTGGACGCACGCATCGAGATCGAGCCGGGAGACGTGGAACGCCTTGGTCCGAACCCCGATCTGGCCATCCGGCCATACCCGTCCGATTGGCAGAAGGATATTTCGCCGGACGGCGCCGCGTATCATGTCCGACCAATCAGGCCCGCCGATGTCGCGCTCTACCCGGATTTCCTGGCGAGAGTGTCGGCAGAGGATTTGAGGCGGCGTTTCCTAGCGCCGCGGAAGAATTTTTCCGACCAGATGCTGAAGCGGCTCACGCAACTCGACTACGATCGAGAAATGGCCTTTGTCGCGCTCGAAAAGACCAGTGGCGACCTGGCCGGAATTGTCAGGCTGTCGGCCGATCCCGACCATGAGACAGCCGAATTCGGCCTCGTTGTTCGCAGCGACCTGCAAGGGCATGGCCTCGGCTTCGCATTGCTGCGCCAACTGATCGATTATGCTGCCGCCGACGGGCTGAAGCGGATCGAGGGCCTCATCCTCAGCGAGAATACCAAAATGCTGGCAATGTGTCGCGAGTTCGGGTTCGTGGTGACACACGACCTGACCGATCCTGGCCTCTCAACTGCAATGCTCAAATTAGGTCCCGCGCCAAAGGGCTGACGCTCGGGATCTGACCTACCCTGAGGCATACCGCTCAGTTCGACATGAAGCTGCAAGCGGCCGTCATGTAAGCGGCGCGCTCGTGGCCGCGTCCGGCCATCCCGCCAGCCAACATGCTTTGCGGAACGAAGCCGTCTGTCCGTATCCGCTCATTTGTTTTCCGGCGACTGTCGCGTCCCCTGACATCAGCCGAAATCGCCATAGCCATTCACTGTGAGCCACGGCTTCCGCTGCGACTTCTGTGTGCATCCAGGGAGAGCGTTGCAGCCCGACCACGCCATCGGGAAGCATCAGGTCGAAAACCAGCGCGTCGAATTGATTGGCGCGCAGAACCGCGTCCGCTTCAGTGCCGACCTCGTCTGCGTCGACCGAAAGTCAGCCGGGCGAGAGGCCGACTTTCAGCCCATCGCGCAGAATCGTATCGCCTTCAACAATCAATATTCGCACGCCGCCATTCCATTCGCTGATGGGGCCTTATCCTCCCCGACGCCAGCGTTAGGGA
>JBEBXE010000007.1:0-30762 GCA_040391705.1 Aerobium aerolatum | reverse complement strand
GCAATGATGCGCAGAACAGCGTCCGGTGCTCTTTGCGGTTTCGCAAAGAATTGTGCCTCCGCGTCAGCGAAGCTCAAATCCGGCGGCAGGCGCCGCCGGGCCGCAAGTCAGCTGTCGATGCAAAGCGTGCTTCGTTCATCGCCGCCCGCCAGCATCCTGCCTGTCAGGCCATAGCATCTCGCACGGCCTGCAATACGGCACCGGAATGCACCAGTTCGGTTACCTTCTGCAGACGCGGATAGAGCACCTTGTCACGCTCCAGATGGTCGATCAGGCGGCCGTCGGCGGTGGCGGTCCCACGCAGCAACGTCAGCACTGCCCGGCTTGCCGGTGCCAGAGCCTCCATGCCCATGCCGCGTTCGATCAGCCGCAGCTCAAGCGCCTGGGCAGCCATAAGCACTTCGATGCCGACCACGTTCTCGATGTTCTTGACGATCTGTCGGGCATGCCTACCAGCGTTGTTCGCCATCGAGACATGATCTTCCTGATTGGAGCAGGTAGTGATCGAATCCACGCTGTCCGGATGGGCCAGCGTCTTGCAATCCGACACCAGTGCAGCGGCCAGATATTGCGGCAGCATGTAGCCGCAATCCATGCCGATGTGCTCGCTTGCCACCAGCATATCGGGCAGGCCGCGATTCAGCGTGCCGTCATTGAGACGGAAGAGCCGCCGTTCGGCGATGTTGCCGATCTCGGTCACCACGATCGACAGGAAATCGGCAGCGAAAGCGACATATTCCGCGTGGAAATTGCCACCCGACACCGCCTTCAGCGTACGACCCGGCAAGCCGTCGGCAAAGATCAGCGGGTTGTCGGTGGCGGCATTGATCTCCGTCTCGACGATGCCGCGCACAAAGCGCAGCGTATCGCGCACCGGACCAAGCACCTGCGGCACACAGCGCAACGAATACGCATCCTGCGGCGGCTGGCGTTGGGGATCGCGACCGATACCGCCGTCGATCAACGCGCTTCCGTCGAGAAGTACGCGGATATTGGCTGCGGTCTCAATCTGGCCGGCATGGCCGCGCGCTTCATGCAATTCGGGGATGAAGGCGTCGCCGAACCCCATCAACGCCTCGATCGACATCGCCGCGGCAATCTCGGCCGTAGCCACCAGATTTTCCGCATCCGCCAGCGCCAGCGCCGTTTGTGCGGTGGAGAAGGAGGTACCGTTGAGGAGCGCCAGCCCCTCCTTGGCCCCGAGCACGATCCGCTCGATACCGGCCGCCTCCATCGCCTCCACGCCGGACACAACCTGGCCGCCATAGCGCGCCATACCACTGTCCAGCGGCTCTTCACCGGCTTCGTCGCGCGACATCACCAGGGCGACATGCGCGAGCGGAATAAGATCGCCGCTGGCACCCAGCGAGCCATATTCGGGAACGGCTGGAATGACGTCGCGGGCGAGCATGTCGAGAATGGTCTCGACCACCACTTCACGCACCGCCGAATAGCCGCGCGTCAAGCTGGCAGCGCGGATCAGCATCGCCGCGCGCACCACCTCGTCGTCCAGCAACTGGCCGACACCGGCAGCGTTCGACACCACCAGCCGTCGCGACAGGTCCCGCGCCTGCGCCGACGTGCTGAACGCCTGCCTGCCGGACAGCGAGCCGAAGCCGGTATTGATGGAATAGATCGCCTGGGTGGGCTCGCCTCGGTCCATCTGGGCCGAAATGTCCGCGACCCAGTTCTCACTGACGCGCATTGCGGCGCGTGCCTGATCGGAGATTTCAACGGAGCGGCCCTGTCGCGCTACGGCCGTGAGATCCTCGAGCGTGACTGAGCCCTGCCCAAGTTTCAGTGTGTCGGTCATGTCGTCAAAGTCCCCTGCTGAATGCTGCACCAGGCCGCCGCTGCGGCGAGAATGGCGCTGGTATCGTCGTCGGTTCCCGTGGTGATGCGCACGCCCTCGCCGGCAAAACAGCGCACCGCGATTCCGGCGTCCCGGAAATGAGCGGTGAGCGCCTCTGCCCGGTCGCCCAGAGGAAGCCAGACGAAGTTTGCCTGCGACCGCGCCACCGGCAGGCCGAGTTCACGCAAGCCCGCGGTCATCCGCTGCCGCTCGGTCCCACTACGCGTCACGCGCGTTTGCACAGCAGCATGCGTCCCAAGCGACGCAAGTGCTGCAGCCACCACCGGTCCCGGCAAGGGAAAGGGCGGAGCCACGGCATTCAAGGCTTCGATCACCTGGCTGGAGGCCAGGCAATAGCCAACCCGCAGACCGGCAAGGCCCCATGCCTTGGAAAACGTCCGCAACACCGCCAGATTGCCATGACGCTTCAGCCGTCGTGCAGGCGAGGACAGGACAGTCGCGGCATCGTCGGCGTAATCGGCATAGGCCTCATCAAGGACCACCAGAACGTTTGACGGCAGCGCTGCAATCAGCGCGTCAAGCTCGTCGGCCTCCAGCGCCGTGCCTGTCGGATTGTTGGGATTGCACAGGAGCACCACACGGCAATGGGGCCCTACGGCCCGCAAGATAGCCGCCGGGTCAGCGCGGCAGTCGCCGTCGAGCGGCACCTCGACCAGCCGCGCGCCTGCCAGGCCCGCGATAATCGGATAGGCCTCATAAGAGCGCCAGGGGGTGACGATCTCATCGTCAGGGTCACACCAGGCGCGGATGATCTGGTCGAGCAACACGATCGAGCCGGCTGCCACCGCCACCATGCCGGCATCAACCCCGTGGCTCTGCGCCAGCGCTTCCGACAGAGCCTCACCGCGCAGATCCGGATAACGGTTGCCGCCTTGCAGTGCGGCGATCGCCGCCTCCAGCACGACAGGCGAAGGTCCGTCCGGCGCTTCGTTGGAACCGAGGCGATGGCGAAATACCTGCGCCTGGCCCGCTCTTCCCCTTCCATAGCCCGGCAGGCCGTCAAGTCGTGAACTGGGCGACAGCGCCAGCGTTGTTTTCTTGTTCATTCCACAGCCTCAGAAAATCTTGGAGGGCAGCCAGGTTGCAAGTCCTGGCAGGAAATACACGATCACGACTCCAACCAGTTGCAAGCCGACGAAGGGAACAGCCCCCAGCCAGATCGCCTGCGTCGTCACCGAGGGTGGCGCGACCGAGCGCAGATAGGCCAGCGTGTAGCCCACGGGCGGCGTCAGGAACGATGTCTGCATCACCATGGCGACGAGCGTGCCGAACCAGATCGGGTCGATCCCGCCGGCAAGAAGCGGCGGTCCGACCACTGGAATGGCGATAATCGTGATCTCGACATAGTCGAGGAACATGCCAAGGAAGAACATCAGCACCAGCACCGCGATCAGTGCACCGTGCACACCGCCGGGAACCGCATCCAGCATCCGCTCGATGCGGATGTCGCCCCCCAGACCGCGGAACACCAGCGAGAACAAGGTGGCGCCGATGATGATGGTGAAGATCATGCTTGTGGTGCGCGCCGTGGTGTTCATCGACGGCACGAGAATGCGGGTGCGGAACAGTTCGTACCAGATCACCGCCAGAGCGAGCAGCGACACCACCGCGACCAAGCCGGCAAATTTCAGCACATTCTGGTCGAAGTCGGGGGAATTGGGACGCCCCAGACGCAGGTCGTAGCGCGCTGCCAGGACGAACAGAACCACCACGCCGCCCACTGCGACCCAGGTTGCCCAGCGGTTGTGTCCGCTGCGCATGCCAGCAAGGATCGTCGCCCCCACCGCGCCGACTGCCGCCCCTTCCGTGGCGGTAGCAATTCCGCCGAGGATCGAGCCGAGCACGGCCACGATCAGGGCCAGCGGCGGGAACAGCACCTTGAGCACGTCGACCGGACGCAAGCTGCCGTCCGACTTCGTGTCGCCATCCAATGCGGCCTCGCGCGGCAGCGCCGGGCACAACTCCGGGCGAACCACACCGATGATCAATTGGTAGAGCACATAGATACCGACCAGCATCAGCCCTGGCAGCAGAGCGCCCGAGAACAGCTCTCCCACACTGACCGTCTTGGCGGCGAAGTTGCCCATCTTGTGCTGGGCCTGCTGATAGGCCGACGCCAGCACTTCGGCCATGATGATGATCACCGTGGACGGCGGAATAATCTGGCCCAGCGTCCCCGCCGCGCAAATGATGCCGCTCGAATAGGCAGGACCGTAGCCGTAGCGCAGCATCACCGGCAGCGCCATCATGCCCATCGTCACCGTGGTCGCGCCAACGATCCCGGTCGACGCAGCAAGCAACGCACCGACCAGCGTCACCGAGATGCCCAGCCCGCCACGCAGCCCGCCAAACAGCGTCCCCATCGTGCGCAGCAAGTCCTCGGCTATGCGCGAGCGCTCGAGAACCATCCCCATGAAGATGAACAGCGGGATCGCGATCAGCGTTTCCGAGATCATGGTGTTGAAGACGCGGGTCGGCAGAGCGCCAATCAGGTTGAAATTGAGGATACCCACATACCAGCCGAGCACGGCGAAGATGGCGGACGTGCCCGCAAGCACGAACGCGATGGGGGCTCCGCTCAGAACGGCGACGCAGAGCGCCGCGAACATCAGCATGTCAAGCGGCAAGCTTTCCATGTCAGGCGCCTCCGGTGCGAGTGTCAAAGATGGCGACGTCTTTGCCGCCAATTACCGCAATGGCGCGGAGCAGGATGGCCAGCGACTGGACCACCAGCAGCACGACAAACCCCAGGATGACGGTCTTGAGCAGATAAATTGCCGGCAGGCCGCCGAAGAACAACGCGCCCTCGCGGATTGCCCAGGCAGCACGGACATAGGGCCAGCTGAACCAACCCAGGATGATGCAGAGCGGTGCGACTCCGAACAGCACACAGCCCAGATCGACCCAGGCTTTCGCCCGGGCCGATGCATTGGCGTAAAACATGTCGACGCGGACATGATCATCACGAAGGTAGGCATAGCCCACCATCAGCATGAACAGCGTCGCATGGGCGTAGGATACGGAATCCTGGAGCATGCTGTTGGTGGTGTGGAACACGTAGCGCAGTCCCACCGTCGAGAATTTCAGCAGGACGACTGCCGCCACCAGCCAGGGCAGCACCGGCCCAAGCACGCGCGATGGCCAGTCCAGCACCCGGCTGATGGCGACAAGTCTATCCATGGTGGTTCACCCTCAGCCTTCGGGGAAGGTAAGGGTACGCGCATTCATCACGCCGGCCTCGGCGTGGGGCGCATATTCTGCCATCAGGTTGCGGAACTTGGCATAGCTGCCCATCACTTCACGCACAACCGGATCCGGGTCGGCGTGCAGTTCCTCGACCATCTCGTTGGCCGCCACCGCAAGCCCATCGACGATCTCCTTCGACAGGGTGCGCACCGTGACGCCATGCTCGGCCTGAAGAACACGCAACGTTTTGGCGTTGTTGATCTCGTAGTCCATCACGGTTTCGTCCGCAGCCGACATCGCCACAGTCTTGATGATGAGCTTGAGGTCGTCGGGCAGCGCGTTGTAGGCCGCCGCGTTCATGCCGATTTCCTCGGTCGAGCACGGCTCACCGACGCCAGGGCCATAGTAGTTCTTGGCGACCTGATGGAACCCGAAGGCAAAGTCATTCCACGGGCCGACGAACTCGCCGGCATCGATGGTTCCCGACTGCAACGCCTGGAACACTTCGCCGCCCGGCAGCGTCACCACGGCCACGCCGACACGGCGCAACATCTCGCCGGCAAAACCGGTGGTGCGGATGCGCAGGCCGTGCAGGTCGTCGAGCGTGTTGATCTCGTTGCGGAACCAGCCGAACCACTGCGGGCCGGTGCCACCAGCAAGGAAGCCCTTGATGCCGAAGCCATCATAGATCTTGTCGTAGAGTTCCTGACCGCCACCCCAGTACATCCAGCCGAGCTTTTCGTTCACGGTCATGCCGAACGGGAACGACCCGAACATCCCGATCGCCTTGTTCTTGGAGATCCAGTAGGCGGGAACCGAGTGGTACATCTGCGCCACGCCCTGCGACACGGCATCGAAGACGCCGAAGGCAGGCACGATTTCGCCGGCACCATGTACATTGATGACCAGGCGACCGCCTGAAAGGTCGGAAATGCGCTTGGCGATGCGGCGGGCGCTGTCGTCAAGACCAGGCGCGCCGGTCGGCCAGGACGTGACCATGTCCCAGACAATCCGATCCTGGGCGATGGCGGGCGTGGCAAGCCCGGCCCCTGCGGCGGCGAGCGCCGAACCAGTAAGGAACTTTCTTCTGTGCATCTGTACCCCTCCAATTGATGCTTAGTTGTATATATGACTTGATACTGTTGGCGAGTTGGCAACCTGTCAAGACAAATTTATCCCGCGCGGATTCAGCGGCATGCCGAATCCGTCATCCCCTCCCCGGAGAAGCTGCAAAAATGCGAACGTGTCAGTCTGGAATCTAGCGCGGCACCGTCATGCGGCCGGCAAGGCTGAACCGGGTTCCCGGATGCAGCAGTCGCGCGCTGGTGGCGATCATGCCGCGCGACCAGGTGCGGCGGCGCAGCAGCAGCACCGGTTCGCCGACCTGCATCTCCAGAAGAGTGCGGGCCTGCTCGCCGGCCGAGACCGCCTGGATGACGTGCTCCACTTCTTCCAGTGCTCCCATCGCCATCAAGTGCTCGTTCGGCGTGACGAGTGTAAAGTCCTGCTGAAGATAATCAGGTGCAAAAAGCGGATTAACGTAGCGATCTTCAACCTGAAGCGGCCGCTCGTTTTCGCGGTGTACCAATAGTGAATGAAAAACCGTCGACCCAGCGGCAACGTTCATCTCTGTCGCTACTGCGAGATCGCAGTTTATCGCTTCCATAACATAGACATCCGTGGTGTGACGATTACCGCGGGCCTCGATTTCGGCATGGATGTTGCGCAGCTCCATAAATGTGGACTGACTGCGGCGCGGCGCGACGAATGTGCCAGCGCCCTGCTTGCGCAGGAGCATCCCTGCGGTCGAGAGATCGCGCAGCGCGATATGGATGGTCATGCGCGAGGCACCCAGCTGCTGGACGAGCTGTGCTTCAGACGGAATCCGACTGCCCTCGGGCCATTCGCCGGAATCTATCTTTTCCATCACATAGTTGCGCACCTGTTGGCCGAGCGACAGCGCCACCCCGTCCGCCTCTCCTGCGCCGTGCTGGCGAAGCGTCCTTACCTGTTTGCTCATGCTTTGCTCGCAACTCGCTATCTGATGACCTGTTCGCACACGTTAATACCGTACGATGGGATAATCCAGAACCAACCTGAACAGGTGGCCTTTCCCGCCTTGACATAATCGCAATCACCGCATTATACAAACTTGTATATACCAATATTTTGGCAAGCCAGTGAGGAGATGACGATGGGAAAGCCCGAAATACTTTATTCAGTCCGCGCCATGGGCGGGAACAACCTGCGCTGTAAGGGCTGGAAGCAGGAAGGCATCCTGCGCATGCTCGAAAACAACATGGAGAACGCCGAGCACCCGGAGGAGCTGGTGATCTATGGCGGTATCGGCAAGTGCGCCCGCAACTGGGAAAGCTACCACGCCATCGTCAAGTCGCTTCAGGAAATGGAAAATGACGAAACGCTGGTGGTCCAGTCGGGCATGCCGGTTGCAATATTTCGGACCAGCACATTGGCCCCGCGCGTCGTGATGGCGACCACCAATATCATGAAGGCGACCTGGCCGATCTTCTACGATCTTCAGGACAAAAACCTGACGATCTACGCCCAGTACACCGCCGCCCCTTGGGAATATATCGGCACGCAGGGCGTCATTCAGGGCACGTTCCAGACATTGGTGGCAATCCGCGACCAGCATTTCGGTGGCGACATGAGCGGTCGTATCCTGCTCACCGCCGGCATGGGCGGCATGGGCGGCAACCAGCCGCGCGCCATGACGATGCTGGGCGGCGTGTGCATCTGCGCCGATGTCGATGAAAAGGTCGTCAAGCACCGGCTGGAGGTCGGCTATTGCGACGTCATCGTCCACGATTTCGACGAGGCGGTGCGCATGGCGAAGGAAGCGGCGGCGGAAAAGCGCCCGCTGGGCATCGCCCTGATGGGCAATGCGGCCGAGGTTCTGCGCAAGGCGCGCGACACCGGCTTCACTCCCGACATCATCACCGACATGACGCCGGCGCACGATCCGCTCTCCTACATTCCCGAAGGCCTGACCGTCGAAGAGGCGAGAGAGCTGCGCAAGGCCGACCGCGACGAATATTTCCGCCGCGCCGGCGCTTCGATGATCGAGCAGCTTTCGATCATGAACGAGTTCTACGACCGTGGCGTGCAGGTGTTCGAGTACGGCAACTCGCTGCGCAAGGAAAGCCGCGACGCGGGCATGCCGGTGGACGACGCCATGAAGATCCCCGGCTTCGTGGCGGCCTACATCCGTCCGCTGTTCTGCGAGGGTCGCGGACCGTTCCGCTGGATCTGCCTGTCGCGCGATCCGCAGGATCTCGCCCGTCTCGACGATCTGGTCGAGGAAATGTTCGCCGACGACGAACTGGTCACCGACTGGATCCGCCTCGCCCGCAAGCATATCCCGATCGAGGGCCTGCCGGCGCGCATCTGCTATCTGGGCTTCGGCCAGCGCAAGGCGTTCGGCATGCGCGTCAACGAGCTGGTGCGCTCGGGCGAGCTCAAGGGTCCGGTGGCCTTCTCCCGCGACAATCTCGACTCCGGCTCGATCGTCAACCCGACCTTCGAATCCGAGCGGATGAAGGACGGCAGCGACCTGATCTCCGACTGGCCATACCTCAACGCACTCCTGAACGTGGCTGCCGGCGCCGACCTCGTCGCCATTCAGGAAAACTACTCGATGGGTGAAGCGGTCCACACCGGCGTGACCATGATCGCCGATGGCACCGCCGAGGCCGACGTGCGGCTGGCAGCCTGCCTGACCACGGACTCCGGCATCGGTGTCGTGCGTCATGCCCAGGCCGGCTACGACATCGCCCGCAAGACAGCCGCCGAGCGGTTCGAGAAGGATGGCGTGCAGGTCCCGTTGTGGTGGACGCCCAAGGCCACGTTCGGCCCGGACGATCTGAAGAACTGATAGAATCGGAGGCACCGACATGGCACGGATCACGGCACTCATAGAAAACGCAGCACAAGTCCTGACCTGCGCCATCGGTGCGCCTGATCTCGTCGGTGCCAGTACAAACACGGTGGTGGCGATCAGCGGAAACGCGATCGCCGCCATCGGCACCCTGGCGGAGATCGCCGCTGCCCACGACCTCAGCGCCGCCGAGCGGATCGACGCACAAGGCGGGTTGGTGATGCCCGGCTTCGTCGACTGTCACACCCATCTGGTCTTCCACCGCTCGCGGGTGGACGAGTATGCCCAGCGGGTGCGCGGTCGCAGCACCGACGAAATCCGCGCCATGGGCATTCCCACCGGCATCGCCGCCACCGCACGGATGATGCGGGAGGCAAGCGAGGATGAGCTGGTTGACAGCGCCGCCGAGCGGCTGGCGCAGATGCTGGCCTTCGGCACCACCACGGTCGAAAGCAAAAGCGGCTACGGCCTCAATACCGCGACCGAAATCAAGATGCTCGAGGTCAACCAGACCCTGGGCAAGCGCCAGCCGATCGAGATCGTCTCGACGTTCCTCGGCGCCCACGAGTTTCCCGACGGCATCAGCCGCGAAGCCTATATCGCTGAAATTCTCGACGAGATGATCCCGGAGGTCGCGCGCCGCGGTCTGGCGGAGTTCAACGACGTCTATTGCGACGACGGTTATTATACCGTGGCGGAATCGCGCGCGATCCTCGAACGCGGGCTTGAGCACGACCTCAAGGTCAAGATCCACACCGACGCCTATTCCCACATCGGCGGCTCGCTGTTGGCAGCAGAGCTGAAGGCGACGTCGGCCGACCACATGAACTTTACCCGCCCGGAGGAATACGCAGCACTGCGCGACGCCGGCGTGGTGTGCGTGGTCATGCCGGCGCTCGATTTCGCCGTCGGACATTCGCGCCCCTTCGATGCGCGCTCGATGCTGGATGCCGGGCTGACACTCGCACTGGCCACCGATATGTGCCCGGGCTGCTGGCTGGAATCCATGCCATTCGTGGTGCAACTGGCTTGCCGCCTCTACAAGTTCAGCCCCGCCGAAGCGATCCTTGCCGGCACCCGGCACGCAGCGATGGCGCTCGACCGCAGCGACCGGATCGGATCGCTGGAACCCGGAAAGCAGGCAGACATCGCTGTATTCCCCCTGCAGCGCTACGAAGACATGGCCTACCGGCTCGGACGCGGCAGGGCACAGCTGGTGATGAAGGCGGGCCAGGTCGTGTTCCGCGACAACGGGGCCACCGCATGAGCCATATGGCCGGAAATCGACACACCCGTTCCGGTACTTTGACAGACAGGAGGACCGTGTGATGACCACCGTCTACGGAGTTGAACACCTGCACCAGCCGGACGGTTGGCTTTCACCCGGCTATCTGGAAGTCGGCGCGGATGGCACGATCCTCTCAGTGTCCGCGACAAAGCCGGAAGTACCGGTGGAGTGGCTGAAGGGTTACGGCGTGCCTGGTCTGTCGAACCTGCACTCGCATGCATTCCAGCGTGCGCTGGCCGGGCGCACCGAGTTTGTCACCGCCACCATGGCGGAAGACAATCTGTGGACATGGCGCAAGGAGATGTACCGGATGGTCGATCGCCTGACGCCCGAGGACTACGAGGCCATCGCGGCGCTGGTCTATCTGGAAATGCTGCATTTCGGCATGACCGCAGTGTGCGAATTCCACTATGTCCATCATCAGCCGGGCGGGAGCCCTTACGCGAACCCCGCCGAGATGTCCGACCGGTTGATCGCAGCGGCATCGCGCACCGGGCTCGGATTGACGCTGCTGCCGGTGCTTTATGCCCATGGCGGCATCGGCAAGCCGGTGGAGCAAACCCAGAAACGCTTCGTCCATTCTGTCGACGACTACCTCGCGCTGATCGAGACGCTGCGCACCCGCCGCGCCGCTCACGCCAATCTTGAAGTCGGCCTTGCGTTGCATTCGTTGCGCGCGGTCACGCCCGACGAGGTGCGTGCCGCGCTAGCTGGCATGCACAGCATCGACCCCAACGCCCGTCTGCACATCCACGTTTCTGAAACCACCCACGAGGTGCAGGAAGTGCAGGCAGGGCTCGGCGCGCGCCCCGTGCAGTGGCTCCTCGATAATGTCGGACTGGCGCCGCAATGGTGCCTCGTCCACGCAACGCATCTCGACGCGTCGGAGATTGCCGGAGCAGCGGCGAGCGGCGCTGTAGCCGGCCTATGCCCGCTGACCGAAGCGACCATGGGCGACGGTTTCTTCTCGCTGGTCGAGTGGCAGGATGCGGGTGGCGCATGGGGCATCGGCACGGATAGTCACTACTCCACCTCAACCGCAGAAGAGCTGCGCATCCTCGAATGCGGCAAGCGCTTGCAACTCCAACGTCGTAACGTCCTTGCGCGGCCGAACGTTGACGGACGCCCGGCGCATAGCGGCCGCCTGCTGTTCGACACCGCGCTGGCGGGCGGCGAGCAATGCTCGGCCCAAGGCGGCGGCGCGCTGGTCGCAGGGCGGCGTGCCGATCTGGTGATGCTGGATGCCGACAGTCCGGTGTTGCTGGGCCACACCACGCAGACGGTGCTTGATGCATGGATTCTTGGCGGCACCCGAAATCCTGTGCGCGACGTGATGGTTGCCGGCAACTGGGTGATCCGTGACGGCCGCCATGCTGATGAAGCGAAAATCCTCAGCGATTATCGGACCACCATGGCGCGGCTGTAGAAGTCAGGCAGCTAGTTGTTGACCACAGATTTTTCCAATGCCACCTTGCGGAGAGCGATAGATACTACCTGCCGAGTGTAGATTTTATTTTGGGGGAAATAAGATGGACCCGCTATGGCCGCTCTATATCGACGATAACGACGGCTCGCCGGAACGTCCCTCCACAACTCACTTGCGCAGCGGACACTGGAAATGGCTTAGAGTTGGCCTGGCGGCAGCGAATGCGACATTCTCTAAACACATGTCGAAAATATCGTGGGCAGCAAAATCCGCGCGATGAGCGGATTTGTGGAGAACACACAATTACAAGCCGTCTAGCGCCTCGACGCTAACCGTTCGTTGACGTTCACCGACCCACCCGTGGCACCATGATTTCCGGTTGCCATCAGGGCGCAGAACACTTTTGTGCGCATCGCCTACGTGATTACCGACGCGACGAGCAGAATGCGTGACAGCTTTCAAGAATGAATTTCCGTGCTTCGGCCAGCTGCTGCAGTTCAATAAATTCGTCCGCCTTGTGAGCCTGCGCTATGTCGCCAGGGCCACACACCACCACTGCAATGTTCATTGCGTTGGTGAAACACCCAGCTTCAGTGCCATAGGAAAGCTTGACGTCGGCATTCTTCCCGGCGCAGCGCTTGGCAAGAGTGACTGCCTGGTGGTCGCTCGACATGCCAAAGGCAGGGTACGAGTAGACCTCCTCTACGCCAACACCACAATCTTTGCTGCGCTCCGTCATTTCAGCACTCAACAGCGCCGCCGGCTCGAATACGAACCGGCGCGACAGGGCCTCGCAATCTTGTCCGGGCAGGTACCGAAACTCCATATCCACGACGCAGGCATCCGGAACTATGTTAACTTGAGTACCGCCTCTGATGCCCCCAACATGAACAGTGGTGTGCGGGATATCGAACCCTGCGTCGAACGGCCCCTCCTCCGCGATCTCTGATGCAATGCGCGTGAGCGAAGACACGTAACGGGCCGCATAATTGACAGCGTTGACAGCCGTAGGCGCTCGACTGGAGTGAGCCGCCTGCCCAGTGAACTTCAGCCGAAAAGTGCGGTTGCCCTTGTGAGCAAGCCCAATCTCCATGCTGGTCGGTTCGCCAACGATACACAGGTCAGGAGCGATGGCGCGCGCTTTGAGATCATCGATCAAATCATGAACGCCAAGGCAGCCCAATTCCTCGTCATATGAGAACGCGAAGTAGACGGGCTTAGCCAGAGGGCAGAGGATGATATCAGGCACGCACGCGAGCGCGCTGGCGATAAACCCTTTCATGTCGGCCGCCCCACGCCCATAGAACCTGTCGCCGACGCGGGTCAGCTTAAACGGGTCGGTGGCCCACGCCTGCCCTTCAACAGGCACCACGTCCGTATGCGCGGACAGCATTAATCCGCCTTGCACGTCCGGGCCAAGACGCGCGAGCAGGCTTGCTTTTCGCCCATCTTGTGATGCTACGCGCCACGTCGAAGCTCCAAAACTCATGAGATAGCTATCAATATAGTCAACGATGTCGAGATTGGACCGATCGCTTATGGTTGCGCAGGCAACCAGGTCCGAGAGGATCCTGATATCGTTTTCCAGATTCATAGTATGACAATTCCGATGGTGCGGCCGATGTGAGCATCGGACAGAAAACGGCAACCCGTTCTCTGAACATCCGACGCTCACGTGTGAAGATGGAATGTTTCGTGGCGACAGGCGCCCTAGGCGTTAGAGATCGATATACGCCCTGTTTTCCTCGATGCGGATATCGGTGCCATAGCGCGACGAAAGCTGGGCGACGCGATCCAGGATTATTTGCGCCAACCCCGCATCCCTGGTGATTGTCGGGAGGCCGTCCGCCTGGCACTCGGTCGGCACAAGCGTGATCCTGCGGATGCCCTGCCGGCCAATATCGAACTCCGCGATCACGGACCACGGATCGATATCCTCGAAGATTTCAAGCTGGCGGGGGGTCGCGTTGACCCTGTCCTGCTGGGCAACGTTGTTGCCCAAACTGTAGATGACCGGCTTGCCGTCAATCATCTCGATAGCCGTTGGGCTGTGGGCGTGGTTGCCCAGGATCATGTCGGCACCGGCTTCGACAATTTGCCGCGCAAGCGGGCGTTGGTAGGCAGCCAGGGGAGTGCCCCGGCCATACCCCCAATGCATGCTGACGATCACCACGTCGACTTGCGCTTTCAACTTCCGAATTGCATCGGCAAGCACCGCCACGTCGTCAGGCTCCGCAAAGCTGTCTACGTTTATCGGGGCGCCAGGCTCCATCATCATGCCAAGCGGATCGAGAGCGATCCGTTGCCGGACACGCACCGCAGCAATACCCGGGCGGTCTTCGAGTACGGCATAGTATGGGGGAACGAGACAGGAAGCAGCCAGGATACCGATCCGGACGCCATTGATCTCACGGACCATTGGCTTCCACGCCTCTTCCGGCGTGCGTCCCCCGCCAATCGGCGTGACGCCGCCAGCCGAAAGATTGTCGATCGTATCGAGGAAGGCGTCGGGGCCAAAGTCCCACGTATGGTTTGTGGCGACTGTCATGACATTGAAGCCAGCCTTGCCAAGGTCCTGACCAACGCGCGGGGGCACCAAATAGGCGATTGCCGAATCCGTGCGAAAGCCGCGGGTCGAAAACTGAACTTCGCAGGAACCCCAGACAAGGTCGCCACGGCGCATGAAGTCCATCAGGTCGCTGAAACCGGACGAATTGACGGCGCCCTCCCCAAACAAGGGGTGCCGGATCACAATGTCTCCGGCGGCAGTGAGAAGAAACGTATCTGACATGACGATTTCCGACTTTCGGCAGGCTAGAGGAATACGCTCGTCATCCCTGGAAACAGGATGAGCAATGCAATCATGACGAACATTGCGACCACGAAGGGTAAGGCACCGACGATAACGTCGCTGATCCCGCCGCGGGTGCGGATGCTCTGGACGACATAGAGGTTGATCCCGATAGGCGGGGTGATCATCGCCAATTCAACGAGTATCATCACAACGACGCCGAACCAGATTGGGTCGTAGCCTGCCGCGAAGATGATCGGCGCAACGATCGGTATCGTGGCAATCATCATCGACAGCGTTTCCATGAAACAGCCCAGGATCACATAGAACAAGATGACAGCGAGCAAGGTCCATATCGGCGACAGCCCGAGATTGGACATGAAGGATTTGATGGAGCTTGAGAGACCCACCCCGGACAGAACAAAATTCAGGAAATACGCAAAGACAATGATCAGCATGATCATACCGGTGGTGCGCATGGTATTTTCGAAGGCACTCAGAAGCACCTGCGCAGTCAGCATGCCACGCAGGGCGGCGAGCGCCAGCACCGCGAGGACACCAAGCGCTGCGGATTCGGTTGGGGTGGCAATGCCACTATAGATCGAACCGATGATGACGACGCAGATGATGAGCGGCGGCACAAGATGCTTCAAGGATGCCATGCGCTCCGACCAGGTCGCACTGATCTTGACTTCATCCTTGTTGAAGAGGCTGCTCTGGATCAGGATCGTCAGGGCGAAGATCACAGCCATCAACAGCCCCGGCACGATGGCAGCAAGGTAGAGCTGCGGGATCGATGAGTTTGTAAGGACCCCGTAAATGATCATGTTGATGGAGGGGGGCAGCAAGATCCCTAGCGTGCCACCCGCTGCGATCGAGCCAAGAAAAAGCCGCTCGTTGTAGCCGTATTTTTTCTGTTGCGGGATCGCCAGGGTCCCGATCGTCGCCGCAGTTGCAACACTGGAGCCCGAAGTAGCGGAAAACAGCGTGCATGATGCGATATTGGCATGCATCAATCCGCCCGGCAGCCAGGAAACCCACTTGCTGAGCGCTGTATACATCTGCTCGGCAATCCCGGTGCGCAGAAACAGTTCGCCCAGGAGAATATAGAGCGGGATCGCCAGCAACGTGAATTCGGTGAACGCACCCCAACTCACCTCACCCAGCGCGCGCCATAGCGGCATGTCCGTGAAGACGAAATTAAGCGACAACGCAAGGATGCCCATCACCGCGGCAACCGGTATGGCCAAGAAAATCAGGACCATCAATGCAACGAAAGTAAAGGCTATCATCTTCCCACCCGTGGATTACTGCCTGATGGTCAGGCGTTTATTTCGTCTTCGATCTCTTCATCGAGACTCTTCACACCGGAAATCGCAGCGATCTGCCTGGTGTTTCTCTTGACGAAGAGATGAGTAATGCTGACGAGCAGGTAGACTTGGACGAGGAAGAAAAAACCCAACCCCGCGGTCCACAAAGATTGCGGGACCCATAACGTCACGCCGAGCGGCGTATTTGAGCGCGCGCCAATCTCAAAGGAGGTGGCGGTCGTGTCCAACGCTTGTTGGAAAAGCAAACCCGTTACACAAAGCAGGCAAGCCAGCGACAGGACATCAAGCGCGGCCCGCCAGGTGGGCGTCATTCTTCCGTAAAACAGGTCGATCCGGATGTGGGCCCTGCTGAGAAGAGTAAACGCCAATGACCATGCAACGCCGATCGCGAATATATACGACGAGATCTCGTCCACTCCGCCGAAGGAGTACTGAAAGATATTGCGCATCAAAACTTCTATACCCACGAGAACTGCGGACAACAGAAGGAACGCACCGGAAATCCATACGGAATAGCGCGATAAAGCATGAATGAGCGATAACATGGCAACCCCTTGATGCGCCAATCATCGGGTGGACGGCATTCCCATCCACCCGACGAGCAGCTTGTTATTCAGCGCCGATCAGCGTGCCGACCGTCTCGTTCCAGTCGGCCATGCATGCATCGCCGCAACGCTCGGCAAAGCGCGACACCACGACGTCCTTGACGAGTTTCGAGCGCAGCTCGACGTCGGCTTCGGCCAGCGGGACCAACGTCATGGCGCCCTTCTTACCGAACGTGCACTCCCCCCCTGTGGCGCAGTTAAGCCCCTCGGTGGTGCGGCTTGCACCGGCCGACCATACTTCATCCTCGAGCTTGGCCATTTCCTCGGTCAGCAAGGTCTGTACGGAAGGATCAAGCCTCTCCCATGCCTTGGCGTTGACCGCATACATGAAGGGGCTCCAACCGACGGTGAGCGGATAGAGGTGCGTCGTGACCTCATGCCAGCCGGCGCTGTTGCCCGAGAAAGTGCCGGTAACGGCACAGTCGATCACGCCCAGTTGCAGCGATGTAACCACTTCGCCGAACGGCATGGTGACGGTAATGCCGCCCGCCCCTTCTACGAAATCCGCTACCGTACGATTGCCGGTGCGCACCTTCTTACCGCGAAGGTCAGAAAGGCTTGTGATCGGGCTATTGCACCAGAAGACCTGCGCCTCGGTCGGGTACAGCATCAGCAGTTTGATGCCGTATTTTTCCATGTAGAGCTTGGCAAGAGTTGGTTTGTACGCGTCAGACACCTTTCTTGCTGTTTCAATATCCAGCGCGATGCCAGCGAGATCGGGGCCTTCGTTTTGCGGGTCGTCGCCGGCAACATAGCCGAGCGCAGACGTACCGAAATCGATAACGCCCATACGCATGAGGCGGAAAACTTCCGGTCCCTTCAGGCCCTTTTCATTAAGGCTGGTGATCGAAGCCGTGACGTTCCCGCCGCTGATGGTCGGCAGACGTTCCGTCCAGAACGGCACTTCGATTTCCTGGTAGATACCGGCCGTGGCCCAGCCACCCTGGACGCTGAGCTGGGTCTTCGGATAATCCTGTGCGCTGGCGCCGGTTGCCAGCAACATGGCAGTGGCCGCCGCCGCAAGGCAGGTCTTTGCGTTGTCGAACATTGTGTTCCCCTTTCTCGACTTGATCAACGATGGTTGTTTGGAAGGATTAGTCAGGGCGCGCGAAACGTTGCGCACGATTGGCCATCGCTGTCGTATTGAGTCGACGCGAGTAGACGCATGGCCTACGAAATCTCTTCACGACGCCCTCCAACGCGAAATTGTAAGATCTCATTCTAAAAAACAATTTTCATATTGCCGATGTGTTGTAAAGTGATTTTTATTTTTCCCGGGAAAAGCGAGCGGTAGCATGACAGACATTGAGAGAAAGCCGCTTTCACTGCTTATCCAGGAACGCGCTGCACATCTGTCGCCAACGGACCGTCAGCTCGCGGACCTGATCCTTGGGTTTCCAGGTGAGATTGCGAGCTACTCCGCCGTGGAATTGGCGAAGATGGCCGGAACGTCCAACGCGGCGGTGAGCCGCTTCGTGCATCGTCTGGGCTTTCGTACCTATGAAGACATGAAACGGCATGCACGCGACATGCGCAGTGAGGGGTTCCCGACCTATCTTCTCGAGAAGCATCAGACAGATACGGCAGGCCAGATCGCCCGCCATGTTCATGTCAGTCAGCAAAACATCGTTGAGACGTTTAGCTCTCTCGATCCTGCGGAACTCAGTGCGGCCACCGAAGGCATTGCGACTGCGCGCAAGGTGGTCTTCATCGGTATGCGCAACGGGCACTTCCTAGCCAAATACCTGCGCTGGCAGATCAGCGAAGTTTGCCCGGATACAACTCTCCTGCCGTGTGACGGTGAGACCATCGCTGAATCGCTGGTCGGCCTGACAAAGGATGATGTAATCGTGGTGTTCGCGATACGCCGCCTTGTTCCAATCATCCGCGCTGCGATCGGTTTACTGCCATCCTTGCCGGCGCGAACCCTGTTAATCGTCGACCAGCACTATCGCGAGAGCTATCAGCCGACCTGGATGTTGCGCTGCATGACGCAAAGCCCAGCCCCCCTCGACAACCATGCAGCGTTACTGGTGCTGTGTCACATTCTTGCAGATGAGATTTTTCGATATCGAAGCGATGCAGGGCGCCAGCGTCTTACTTCCATCGAAGATATGCATCACGTGCTTGGAGAAATGTGAGCCATCTCACTGCTCCAAGCGCAGCACCTCGCTCGACATGCAGACATGCTTGCAGCAGCGTGCAGGCCTTCATTGAAACGCCTTTAGGTGCGGGAACTCGCCTACGGCAATGTAGGCTTCCTCAGCCGCTGTCGCCGCGCTCCGAACACTTCATGTCGATACGGATGCCGACCAAGGCGGCGATGACTTTTTGAACGTTAGACGCGTAGATTGCTGCAACGAAATTGGCGCAGTCGCCGCTATGTGTCCGCGTGCGCCAATCAAAATTGCAACACGGCGCTCATTTGAAACAGAGACGCAATGCCGATTTGAAACGACGCGGGGACATTGTCCGCGCGTCGTTCCAAGCCTGACGTTGATCAGCGGTACGGATAGCCGGCCTTCTGCTGGTCGGCTGCGTAGCGCTTGAAGATTTCCACGACGCGGGCCGCGCGGTCGGAACCAGCCGCCATCTCGTCCCAGAAGCCTTCGGCGTCCTTCGTTACCTGCGCCCACTCATCGGCCGGAAGCTGCGTCTGCTCCATCTTCTCGCCATGGACGCGCAGCTGCGCCTCGCCGCCCCAGTACCAGACGTTGCGGTAGTAGTGCGACTGGTCGATCGTGGTGCGGTAGAGCTGCTGCAGGTGCGGCGGCACCTTTTCCCAGCTGGCGGTGTTGGCAAAGTAGGAGCCGAACCATGCACCGGTGATCGAGTTGGAAAGGGCGTACTTGCAGATGTCGGCCCAACCGACCTCGTAGGTTTCCGTGAAGCCGCACCAGGCAACGCCGTCGAGATCGCCGGTCCGCATCGCGACTTCAACGTCGTCCCACGGAACGGTGACCGGGACCATGCCGTATTTCGACAGGAAGCGGCCGGCGGTCGGCACGCCGAAGACGCGCAAACCGTTGAGGTCGGCAAGGCTGCGGATCGGCTTGTTGACGGTGAAGATGTGGAGCGGATCCCATGCACCGGTCGAAAGGTACGTGACGTTCTCAACCTCGGCGTAGGCTTCTTCCCAAATCTTGTCGAGGCCGTAATACATGAACATCGACGCGACATCGAGGCTGAAGCGCGTGGCGAACGGGAAGTAGCCGCCGAAGACAGCGATATCGACCGGCGAGGCCATCGTGGCTTCGTCGGACTGGATCGCGTCGAGCGTGCCGTTCTGCAGCGCGCGGAACAGCTCGGCGGTCGGCACCAGCTGATCGGCGTAGTAAAGCTCGATCTCCATCTCACCATTGGCCGCCGCGTTGAAGGCGTCGATCTGCGGCTTGATCACATGTGCGCCGAGCGGCGCGCCTGAATAGGTCTGCAGGCGCCACTTGATCGGAGCCTGGGCGCGCACGATGGCCGGCGCGGCAAGCGCTGCCGGGGCTGCAAGACCCGCAACGGTCAGGAATTTCCGGCGGGTGGCTAGAATGCGCTCGGATGGCGATTGCGGCTTGATGATTTCAGTCATTCCACTCTCCTTCGGTTTTTTCTTTTTTATCCACGTACGTAGCTTGGAAGCCATGTCGCTATCTGCGGGAACATCATGATCAGCGCGATGGTGAGCATGATCATCAGGACAAACGGCCAGATCGACTTGTAGATGTCGACCAGCGTGATCTCCTTCGGGGCCAACCCGCGCATCAGGAACAGATTGTAGCCGAAGGGCGGGCTGATATAGGCGATCTGGCAGGTCATCGTGTAGAGGATGCCGAACCAGATCATCTGATGTTCGATGCCCAGATCGAGCGCGGCCACCAGCGGGATGTAGAGCGGCGCGACGATGACGAGCATCGCGGTGTCGTCGAGAAACATGCCCATCAGGATGAAGCTCGCCTGCATCAGGACGATGACCATCCACGGTGACAGTTCCCAATTGTGGATGAAGATGTTTTCGATCGCGCGCACCGCGCCGATGCCGTCGAACACCGACGAGAAAGCCAGCGCGCCAAGGATGACCCACATGAACAGCGCGGTGATCGACATCGTCTCGCGCGCCGTCTCGTTGATGAGCGACCAGGAAAGACGTCCTTTCCATGCGGCGGCCAGCGTCGCTGCGGTTGCACCCACGGCGGCGCTTTCGAGCAGGCTGGTGTAGCCGGTGACGAACAGGCCGATCATCAGCACGAAAATGACGATCGGAATGATGCCGGCGCGCAAAAGCTTCAGCTTCTCGCGCAGCGGCATTGCCAGCTCTTCCTCGCTCAGCTTCGGCGCGAGAGACGGGTTGAGCTTGACGCGGATCCAGACGTAGAGCGCGAAGATCACCGCCATCAGCAGGCCGGGAAACACGCCCGCAAGCCAGAGATCCGACACAGGCTGGCGGGCGATGACGGCGAAGAGAACCATGACGACGGAGGGCGGCAACAGGATGCCGAGCGTCGAGCCGCCCTGGACGATGCCGGTGATCAGCACCTTGTCATAGCCGCGACGCAGCATTTCCGGCAGCGCGATGGCCGAGCCGATCGCGAGGCCGGCCACCGAAAGGCCGTTGATCGCACTGATGATGACCATCAGGAAGATGGTCCCGAGCGCGAGGCCACCGGACAGCTTGCCGAACCAGACATGCATCATCTGGTAGAGTTCTTCGGCGATGCCGCTCTTCGACATCATGTGGCCCATGTAGACGAACAGCGGCAGGGTCAGCAGCGCATGCCAGGAGAAGAGCTTGAACGCCGCGTTGAACGGCAGTTCGGCAGAGGCATTGCCATAAAGGGACAGTGCGGTCGCGGCGGCGACGGCGCCGATCATCGCGAAAACCCTCTGTCCCGTCAGCATGAGGAAAACCATGCCGGCGAACATTATGAGGGCGATCAATTCATAGCTCATACAAGCACCTTGCCCCGCACCTTGGCGACGTCCTTAAAGAAAATGGAAATGCACTGAAGGATCATCAGCACGATGCAGACCACCATGAGCAGCTTGATCGGCACCAGCGACGGCGCCCAGAGCGACGGCAGCTTCTGATTGGTCATCCAGGAATATTTCAGCGACGATGTCGCGCCCCACAGCATGATCGACAGGTAGAACATGACGATCCACACCGTGATCATGTCGATCCACGCCTTGCCGCGCTCCGAAAGGGTCGCATAGACCAGATCAAGACGGACATGCGTGTCGTCCTTGAGCGTCTTCGGCCCGGCCATGAAATAGAACGCCGCAAGGGTGAACTGCGCCATCTCGACCGTCCAATTCTGGACAAACCCGAAAGCCTTGTCTGAAATGACGTCGTAAAGCAGGACGGCAATCATCAGGTAAATCAGGTATTTGGCGAACTCGCCGATGAAATCCGCCAGGCGGTCCATCAACCGCACATAGGATCTAATGACCGAAGACATCTGTTACCTTTCGGGTTGAGCTTCTCGTATTGGCCGATGTCACGACAACGCCACTCCTGCGGATTTGACGACCGACATCTCTTCCGCCCCCAGCGGGACATCGCAAACGAGCACATCAATGTCGGTAAGCCGACAGATTCGGTGTGCTGCCTGGCGACCAAATTTGTCGTAGTGGGCGACAAGGACGATCTTTCGCGCATTGGCGCACATTGCGCGCGCTACCGATGCTTCGTCGAAATCGGCGTCGAAGATACCTGCGGATACATCGACGGCCGCCGCGCCGATGATCGCGTAGTCGACGCGGAAACGACCGATCTGCTCGATGGCGTCCGCCCCGATCGTTTCCCCATTGTCCGGATCGAAGATCCCGCCGAGCAGATGAACCCTCGCCTTGCCGCTGCCCCGCGCCATGGCATGGGCGATGCGGACGGAATTGGTGACGACCGTCAGCTCGGGCGTTTCACTGAGACGCTGGGCGCAGGCAAGCGTGGTTGAGCCCGTGTCGATGAAGAAGGTGTCGCCGGGTCTGATGATTTGCACGAGCTTGCGGGCAATTTCGGCCTTGCCGGCGGCGGCCTCGTCCATTCGCTCTTCGAACGATCCCTCGGCGATCATGCGTACGCGCCGCGCGCCGCCATGAACCTTCAGGAGCGCTCCGGTTTCAGCAAGCAGCGCCAGATCGCGGCGGATCGTTTCGGGTGAAACCTGAAATTCGGCCGCAAGGCCATCGACCGTGACCTCGCCATCGCGTTCGACGAGCGCAATTATGCCGGCCTGACGGCGTCTTGGCTTCACTCAGCATCCCCCTCACGCCAACTCTCACGGTCGGCTGCAGCAATTTTGGCGACTGAACTGACTGTGTCAACACGTCTTTGGGGTTTACGTGGCGAAATGGGCATATTTTTCAGAACCGATTGACTATTCGGGCATTTGATCGCAGATTTCAGCATCCATTCAGTCAGAAAGCTCTATGTCGAACGGTGTTTTCGCCCTTTCCGGACGTTTCGACGTCGCCGTCATCGGCGCGGGCATTGTCGGCTGCGCGCTGGCGCGCCGCTTTGCGCTCGAGGGCGCAAGCGTGGCCGTCATCGACAAGGCGTCCGACATTCTCGACGGAGCGTCCAAAGGCAATTCCGCGATCCTGCACACCGGCTTCGATGCACCCGTGGGGTCGCTCGAACAGGCCTGCGTCGCGGCGGGCTACGCCGAATACCTCGAAATCCATGGCCGCCTCGGCCTCCCGCTCATCAGGTCCGGCGCGCTGGTCATCGCGTGGAGCGAGGAGGAGAAAGCGCTTCTTCCATCGCTGATGGAACAGGCACTCCAGAACGGCGTCGCCGATGTCGAGCCGCTCGATGAAGCCGCGATGCGCCGTGCCGAGCCCGGTCTTGGCGCGGGTGCGCGGGCGGCTTTCCGCGTGCCGCGCGAATATCTGATCGACCCGTGGTCGGCACCGTTCGGCTATCTGCTGCAGGCGATCGAGAACGGGGCGCAGGTGCTGCGCGGCGCGGAAGTGACCGGCGGCCGCGGCGACGGCGGCGACTGGTTGCTTGAAACAAGCCGCGGCACGGTTCAGGCCGGACTTGTCATCAACGCGGCCGGCCTGTGGGGCGACCTCCTCGACGAAAAGCTGATCGGCCGGCGCGATTTCCACATGAAGCCGCGCAAGGGACAGTTCGTCGTCTTCGACAAGCCGGCGGCGCAACTTGCCTCGCACATCCTCTTGCCTGTCCCCAACAAGATCACCAAGGGCGTCGTCGTCTGCCGCACCGCCTTCGGCAACCTGCTGGTCGGCCCAACGGCGGAAGATCAGGACGACCGCGAGCACGCGGTGCTGGTTCCCGAAACGCTCGAAGCACTGAAGAAGCGCGGCGAGGAAATCCTGCCCGCGCTCAAGGATCATCAGGTCAGCGCAATCTATGCAGGCCTGCGCCCTGCAACCGAGTTCAAGGACTATTGCATCAAGGCGCATGACAGGAGCTACATCACCGTTGGTGGCATCCGCTCGACGGGGCTGTCGTCGGCCCTTGGCATCGCGAAGCATGTGCTGAAGCTGGCAGCGCTTGACTTGACCGCGCCCGCCGATCCGGCCTGGCCGATCGTCTCCAACATCAGCGAATATTTTCCGCGCGACTGGCAGAGCGACGGGCATGGCGGCATCGTCTGCCATTGCGAGATGGCGACCCGGCGCGAAATCCTCGCCGCGCTCGAGGGTCCGCTGCCCGCGCGCAGCCTTGCCGGCCTGAAGCGGCGCACGCGCGTCACCATGGGCCGCTGCCAGGGCTTCTTCTGCTCTGCCGAACTTGCCCGCCTCACGGAAGGACGTTTCGATCGGCCGATGGCGGAGAAGGCGCAATGAACCTGCCGCTGGAAACGGATGTCCTTGTTATCGGCGCAGGACCTGCGGGCCTTGCAGCCTCGACGATCCTTGCCAGGACCGCGCGGGTTCTGGTCGTCGAGCGCGAGGCCTATGCGGGCGGCATCCCACGCCATTGCGGCCATTCCCCGTTTGGCATGCGCGAGTTTCACCGGCTGATGAAGGGCCCCGACTACGCAAGCGCCCTGGTGAAACGGGCGAAAGCAGCCGGCGTCCAGATCGCCACCGGCGTCAATGTCGTGCGACTTGAACCCGGCCCGCGCGTGACGGTAACCTCCGATGCGGGCGTGTCCGAAATCAGCGCGAGATTCGTGCTGTTTGCCACCGGCGTGCGGGAAAGTTCGCGCGCGCAGCGTCTTATCGGCGGGGAAAAGCCGGGCGGCATTCTTCCCACCGGCGCACTCCAGGGGTTGGTCTACCTTGAGGGCAAGCGCCCGTTCCGCCGCCCCGTCATTCTTGGCACCGAGCTTGTCTCCTTCTCTGCGATCATGACCTGCCTTCACGCCGGCATCAAACCGCTGGCGATGATCGAGCCGAACGCGCAAGCGACGGCGCGCTGGCCTGCCGCGCTCTTTCCGCGCCTCAAAGGAATTCCGCTGCACCTGTCGACCTCGATCCGTTCGATCGAGGGACGCGAGCGCGTCGAACGTGTGGTGATCGACGGCCCCGGCGGAACGCGCGCCATCGAGACCGACGGTGTCATCATCAGCGGCAAATTCCGACCGGAAGCGACACTGCTCGACGGCAGCCATCTGGCAAAGGACACCGCGACCGGCGGCCCGGTGGTCGACAATTTCGGCAGATGCAGCGACCCCGCCTATTTTGCCGCCGGCAATCTCCTGCGCCCGGTCGAAACCGCTGGCTGGAGCTGGGCCGAGGGCGTCGCAGTGGCTGGATCGATCGGCGCGGCGCTTGCGGGAACCCTGCGCCAGGACACGACGCATCCGGTAACGCTCACCGGCGACGCGCTCGCCTGGGTGATGCCGCAGCGTATCGCCGACGCGGGAAACAGCGCCCACACGCGCCTGCAATTGCGCGTCAACCGACCGGTCAAAGGCCGCATCGTCGCGCGCGCCGGCGGTGTCGAATATACGTCGCAAAAGATCGACAGCCGTCCCGAACGGCGCATCACCTTGCCGCTGCCACCACGCGCAGCGCCGGTGGAGATCGTGCTGGAGGAACAGTGAGAGTTCTTGCAATCGATCAGGGCACGACCTCGACCCGCGCTCTCCTGCTGGACGAGACCGGCGTCAGCCTCATTCATTCCGTCGCGCATCGACAGATCTACCCTGCCCCGGACCATGTCGAGCACGATCCCGAAGAACTGATCGCCAACCTCCTTGCATGCCTTGGCGCAACGCCGGACGTCGACTGCGTTGGGCTCGCCAATCAGGGCGAAAGCTGCCTTGCCTGGGATGCAGCCACCGGCCGGGCCATCTCGCCGGTGATTGTCTGGCAGGATGCCCGTACCGCCGACCGTTGCAACACGCTCAAGGCGCAAGGGTCTGAAACGCTGACGCTCGAGCGCGCAGGCCTGCCGCTTGACCCGTACTTTTCCGCCTCGAAGCTCGGCTGGATCATGGAAAACGTGCCCGAGGCGCACGTCCTTCTGTCCCAAGGCCGCCTTCGCCTTGGCACGACCGACGCCTTCTTCCGCGACCGGCTGACCGGGTCTTTTTCGACCGATCCGAGCACGGCGTCGCGAACGAGCCTGCTCAACCTTGCAACTTGCCAATGGGATGATGAGCTTTGCCGCTTGTTCGGCGTGCCGATCGAGGCACTGCCGGCGATTCGCCCGACCACAGGCACCCTCGGCACCCTGCCCGGCGGGCATGCGCTTACCGCATCGATTGTCGACCAGCAGGCCGCGCTCTACGGCCATGGCGCGCGCAAGCCCGGCGATGCCAAGATCACATTCGGCACCGGCGCGTTCGCGCTGACGCTGACCGGAACGCTTGAACGAGCCCCCGGCGTCCTGCCGACCATCGCATGGGTGGAAGACGGAAAGCCGCCGGTCTACGCGCTCGACGGCGGCGTCTATGCGGCGTCCTCGGCGGTCAATTTCGCGCGGCAGATCGGGCTGTTTTCAAGCTTCGACGAAATCAACCACTTCGATGCCGAACCCGCGATCTCGCGCGGGATCGCCTTCGTCCCGGCATTGGCGGGCCTTGCCTGCCCGCATTGGGACCGCCGCGCACGGGGCGCGTGGATGGGCCTGTCGCTCGACACGAGCAAGACCGACATGGTGCAAGCCGTGCTTGAAGGCATCGCCTTCCGGGTCGCGGAAGTGAAAGCGGCAATGTCATCGGCCGCAACGGGAACCGCGCCGATCAGCATCGATGGCGGCATTAGCCGCAATCCATGGTTCTGCCGGTTTCTCGCCGACGTCCTCGGCGCGCCGATCCAGATTTCCGACGAGCCGGAACTAACCGCGCTCGGCTGCGCGCAACTGGCAGCGCGCGGCGCAGGTGGAGAAATCGTCCTCCAACCCAAAGGCCAACTTCTCAAGCCGCGTCCGATTCCGGCGCACTGGATCGCAACGTTCCACGCCGCGCGCTCGAGCGTCCAGGAATTCGGCAAATCACTTCCTGCCGGTTCTTGTTGACGCAGGCGGATCGCGTTGGTGCTTGGATGCAACTTGGGCGGCTTCCTATCTTGGGTGACTATGCCGTAGCTTTCTTATGGCGGACGGATTTCGCGCGTATGCAGTCAAGCATCGGCCGGGGTTGTGTTGCATCATTGTGAATACCGGCACCTTGGTAAGCCTCTGACATTTCCGGAGGATTGAATGTCCAAGGGCCGCCGGTTCGGCCAGTCAGTGATCCTGCTGCGTGTGAGCTGGCACCTGACCTACCGTCTGAGCCTGCGTGATCAGGAAGAGATGGTGACCGAACGCGGCATAGCCGTCGACCACACGACCATTCACCGGTGGACGGACCCCGCAACTGTTGGAGCGTTCAACCCAGGCAAGGTGGCGTGACCGGCAAATGACCTATCGATGAAACCTACATCAAGGTCCGCGGCCATCGACAATGTTGGCGACACGGTTGAATTCTCGTTCACGAGCAGCTCGACTTGCCGTCAGCCAAACGGTCAGGAAAGCGCTGGCGCGTCATGACCGACTCGACCCAGTTGTTATCGACGGTAGTCAAACCAACAACGAGGCTATCGTTTCCTGTGACATCACAAATCATTTGCAGGATCGCTCCCCGAGCGAAGCAAGCGCCGGATACGCGACTGAGCCCGTTGGATATATGAATGGAGACGGTGACTTAAACCATGAGTTCTCCTTGGGCCCAAGCCAAATTTACGAACTTGTGACAGAGGCACGACATACATCAGCCGTCAGGCAAATTCATGCAGCTCGTCGCCAAGATCGGAATCATCCCGTCATCCCCAACGGCACCCCATTCGCCTTGAACGCCGCCATCAGCATCGGTCCAACTGAAAACTCTCCTGCCCCCGCCTTTTCGGTGAGCGCCCGTAGGTATCCGCCAGCCGAATTGATGTGCCGCGCCCGCTGCAGGATGCAGGCAACGACAATCGCGGCGGCTTCCGGTCCCATTGTGTGGCAGGCATCCTCGTACGCTGACGGCGAAACCCCCAGTCTCCGGCAAGCTCCCCTATTATCGTGGACCGGTGCAATCTCTCAACCTCGCTATTTATGAGGCGCTTTTCGAGTCCCAGCCGACGACTATTCGCCCTAGAGGATGAGACCCCAGCGGCCTGTGTCCAGAACACTAATCTCCTCGACCTGTTCTGTCGGGACGAAAAGCACTCCGCTATGCGCGCCAGACAGCAATTTTAGGCAACGCATCTGATAGACAGTTCAAACTCAGATCGAGGATCGGTATCAATTAAAATTGTTAAATGAGCTTGCTCAATCGTATTCCCGCTCCACCGTGTTCGTCCTCTGGAATGAGTTCGATCCCTGCCGCTTCAAAAATAGTTTTGATTTGATGGATGGTGCTTTCCTTGAGCTTTTCGCCACGTTCAAACCGCACAATGGTATTTGTTGAAATATTGGCCAGCTTTGCCAATTCCAGAACGCCAAGTCCCAAACCGGCCCTCGCCATCCGACACTGAGCGGGGCTCATAATAATAATCGCCATATTATGTTCATTTTGATTGATTAGTAAGCGTGAGTGTGTATCGTCTGTGGCGTTACAAACGGTCGTACCGGGTGTTGGAGCACCCGATACGACCTAACCACAACCTAGCTTACTGGAGCTTGGATCATGGCTGATTCTGAGAATAGCAGAATTTTGACATTAACTACCCGCAGAAATCTTCTGGCCGCGGCATCGGCTTCGCTGGCATCAATAGCCGTTATGCCATCCTGGAAAGCATCTGCCGCCGGAATTAATAATGATGCAGCACTTATTGCACTCTGGAATAAATGGCAGAGCGCCCACCAACGACGATATGAGTTATGTGTCAGACAACAAGCTCTTGAAACCCAGCTTTTGCAAACCGTTGGAAGTTTCCCCATTGTCAAACTGAAAATCCCAGGCGAAGAAAAATTTGTCTGTGCATATACGGTTAAAGAGATTGAGTCCGCACTACCCGGAACAGCCATGGCTAAAGCGCGAAAAAGAGCCATAAACAAGCTCCAATCCTTACGCAAAGCATGGACTGCAGAAGACGAAAGAATTGGATATAGTCGCGCATATAATGAGGAGATAAGTGCGATAGATATCGAATGGGCACTGGCGAACACCTTATGGGAAACGCCAGCTCATTCGCTTGACGGTGTAACCGCCAAGCTGCATTCGTTAATCCAGACAGAAGACCCTGGCGCCCAGATAAGTGACGCTCCGTGGCCATTGCTACGCTCTCTTCTCGCCGATCTGCACCGAATGCGAGCCTGCAAGCTACGCCATAGGTGAGTGTTAGAGGAAACGTTTAATCACTCAAAGATTCGGCACGGGTGCAGACGCTCGCCTTGTGGAGTGCACCCCGTTTGATCGAACAATTTGCTATGCTGAGATTGCCCTGATGAACTGCCGAGGGGAAGCCATCTTGAGCGCCAAATGGGGATGGGTTTCATTGTACAACATGAATAGCCCGAGATTTGTAGACGCCTTCTTTCCTAAATTTGAGGCAAGAAGATCATCATGATCAAATCTAATTTCAGCGAAGAGTTTAAGCGGGACGCGGTGCGTCAGATCACGGAACGGGGCTATCCCGTGGCGGAAGTCTCGCAGCGATTGGGTGTACCGGGCGCGTCCGGGCCCCACACAATGCCGGAGGTCGCCCCTGCGCATTCGGAACCGCAGCAGCCTCCATTCAGGTGTGGCTGGTTTGCTGCGAAGTCTTGATGGTGATCTGGCGCTGGAGATCGGCAACAACCGCGCGGATCTGCGGACATGGAAAGTCCGTTGGCCCATCGCCGATCTCGCTTTCCAGCAGCACAACTTCCAGCTTGACGATGGGGCGTTGGAGCGCCCTGCCTAGCCGAATGCACGTGCAACCCATTCGCTTCGCACGTGCATGACTAAGCATACTGAACGTGAAGTGCAAGCTCTGCTGAGGAAATGACAAAGAAGCCGTTTACGACACGCCTCGACCCATCAATTCTGGCGTTGGCTGAGAAACTTGCCGAAGTTGAGCGGCGTTCGATCACGGGTATCATTGAGGTGGCACTGATCGAATATGCAGAGCGCCGAGGTATCAAGCTGTCTCTCCCTGAGGAATAACAGCCGCAATCCGTTACCCCGTCAACTACTTCCGGTATTCTCCGATCGGTTGCGATGCGGAGCAGGGCATTCTTCTGCGCGCTACCTACCCCAGGCTTCAAGCAGCGCCCGAAGAAACCTGGTTCGACAGGCATACCCTTCAGATCCTCGTAAGCCGTCAAACGCAGACCTCCGAAGTAGCCACCCGCAACCAGGCAGATGATGACTGCGCCGCCAATCCCGATGATGGCCAAGGCGGGAGCGCGACTGCTCATTTGAGCACCGGGCTTTGCCGCTGGGATTGGCGCAGCGCCTCGGTCTGCTTGAGCGCTTGCGTCGTGCGATGATGCGCGGCCAATTGCTGCCCGGCGCGCATGATCGGCCAGGCCGAAGCCAGCTTCTCCCGTTCGCCGGGTGGGAGCCCGAGCACGGCCTTGCCGAACGCGCTGCCATCGCTATCTTTGGCGGCATTGGAGAGCAGCGTCCGTTCGCCAAATCGCTCGGTGACCGCGCTATTGAAGGCGTCGATCTCGACTTTGACGCTACGGTCGGCCAGGGCAAAGCCGAGCGCTGCCGGAAGATCGTTGCGATCGATGGCGTCGCGCACCTTGTCGAGGACGAGCCCAGCGGCCGGCGACAGCGCCGGGATGTCGATGGAAGCGCGATGACGAACCAACCGCTCCTCCGCCGCCAGTCTCTCCGTCGCGGCCTCGCGCGTCTTCAGGTAGCGTTCGATGTCTCGGCGAAGTGCTGCAACATTGACCTCTGCCACGCGCCGATCCTCGCGATCGTGCTTGCCAGCGAACAACCCTTCCTTCCCGCGCAAGGGGCCGAAGCTCGCAGGCTCCCGCTCGAGCTGACC
>JBEBXE010000006.1:0-31421 GCA_040391705.1 Aerobium aerolatum | reverse complement strand
CTGACCCGCAAACGCGCAATTCTCGGCTGGGAAGCAGGCCAGATCGGCGGGTGACCCCTTAACGTCGCGCGCCAACTTGGGTAGAGCTTGCCGGAATAGTTTTCGGAGAGCTCAGCCATGATCACGGTTATCGGTTCCATCAATCTGGACCTCATTGCCACGGTGGGTCGGTTGCCCCGGCCGGGCGAGACTGTGCCGGGGGACGGGTTTTCGACGGCGCCGGGTGGCAAAGGGGCCAATCAGGCGCTGGCGGCGCGGCGTGCGGGGGCGCGGGTGAAGATGGTCGGCGCGGTCGGCAATGATGCGTTTGCCGGGCAGGCGACGGCGTTGTTGCAAGAAGGCGGGGTTGATCTGTCGGCGGTGCGGGCCACCGGCGATGCCACCGGCATTGCGGTGATCCTGGTCGAAAAGGCCGGCGAAAACGTCATCGCGATCATTCCGGGTGGTAACGGCGCTGTGTCCAACGACGACGTGACGCGCGCGGCGATTGCCAGCGGCGATCATGTGGTGCTGCAGCTGGAAATCCCGATGGAAACCGTGGCGGCGTCGCTGGCGGCGGCACGGGCTGCCGGGGCGGTTTCGCTGCTGAACACTGCGCCGTTTCGCGCGGAAGCCGCCGCGTTTCTGGCGCAGGCCGACTATGTCATCGCCAACGAAACCGAATTCGACCTTTACGCCGAAACCCTCGGCCTGAACGGCGATGACCGCGAAAGCCGCATCCGTGATTTTGCCGCCAAGACCGGCCGCATTATCGTGGTGACGCTGGGTGCCGACGGTGTCGTCGCGGCCACGCAGGACGGGTTCCACCGCGCCAACGGCCTGACGATCACGCCGGTGGATACGGTTGGCGCGGGCGATACGTTCTGCGGCTATTTCGCTGCGGGGCTCGAAGCCGGTCTCGATCTGCCGACGGCGTTGCGTCGCGCCGCGGTGGCCGGGTCGCTCGCCTGCCTCAAGCCCGGCGCGCAGCCATCGATCCCGTCAGCGCAAGAGGTCGATGCGGCGCTGGCGGCGCAGCGGTAGCACGAACGCTATTGTTCGGGCATAACCAAGCGGTGTCGTCATTTGCGGAGCCCATGCCGTGCCGTCGTTGAGCCTGCGCATCAAGTTCGGCCCCAAGGGGCATATCGGACCCGGAAAGGTCGAACTGCTCGAGCAGATCGCGGCCTTCGGCTCGATCTCGGCCGGCGCGCGGCAGATGAACATGTCCTACAAGCGCGCCTGGGATCTGGTCGAGGAGATGAACGCGCTGTTCGGCAAGCCGGTGCTCGACACCCAGAAGGGCGGGCGCAAGGGCGGCGGCGCGCAACTCACGCAGATCGGGCTGGCGGTGGTCAGCCGCTTCCGTGCTGTCGAACGCGCCGCGCTGGCAGCCGCAGAGCCGCACATGGCGGCGCTGCAGGCGGAGATCGAACTGGACAGCGACTAGATGAGCGTCGCCAGCCGCGCGCTCAGCAGGGCGAAGAAGCCATCGGCGTCGACGTCGCGCATGACCAGCGCGTTCTTCAACCGGCCGGTGACGCCCCACCAATCGACCACCGTGGCACCGAGCGTCAGCTCGGAGGCGGTCTCAACGGTGACGTTGCAATGGCGGCCTGAAAACAACTCGGGCTGCAACAGGTAGGCGATCACGCACGGGTCGTGCAGCGGGCCGCCATCGGTGCCGTATTTTTCCTCGTCGAAACGTTCGAAGAAGTCGAGCAGTTGCACCGTTGCAGCGCCGACCGGCGTGTTCATCGCCCGGAAGGCGTCGACGCGCGCTTTGGTAGTCAGCACTTTGTGGGTGACGTCGAGCGGCATCATCACGATCGGTGCGCCGGCGCGGAACACCACGTCGGCAGCATGCGGATCGACATAGATGTTGAACTCGGCCGAGGGGGTGATGTTGCCCTGCTCGAAATAGCCGCCGCCCATCAGCACGATCTCGCGGATGCGTGGCACGATCGCCGGTTCTCGGATCATCGCCAGCGCGATGTTGGTGAGGGGTCCAAGCGCGCACAGTGTGACGGACCCCGGCGCTTCGCGCAGCAACGTCTCGACGATGAAGTCGACGGCGTTCTGGCTTTGCAGTTTCATTGTCGGTTCGGGCAGGTCCGGGCCGTCGAGGCCGGTGCGGCCATGGACATGCTCGGCGGTGACCAGCGGGCGCAGCAGCGGCCGTGCAGCCCCGGCAAACACCGGCGTCTGTGGCCGTCCTGCCAGTTCGCAGATCTTGCGGGCGTTGGTTTCGGTCAGCGCCAGCGGAACGTTGCCGGCAACGGCGGTCAGGCCGAGCACCTCGAGTTCAGGGCTGGCGAAGGCCAGCAGGATGGCGACGGCGTCATCCTGACCGGGATCGGTGTCGATGATGATCTTGCGCGGCGCGGTCAATGGCTGTTCCTCATGTGCTTTCCTCCTTGAACTCGAAAAGCCGGCAGACCATATCAGGGGCACAGGCAAAGATGCCATCTGGGTTTTTGCCTTTCCACGTCGCTCTTTGAGGACATGATTGATGACGCGCATGACGCCTTTTTCGAGCCCGCTACTTCTGGGTTTCGATTCGATCGAGAAGACACTCGAACGCGTCGCCAAAAGCGGCGATGGCTATCCGCCTTACAATATCGAGCGTGTTCGCGGCCACAACGGTACGGGTGACCGGCTTCGGATCACCTTGGCAGTTGCAGGCTTTGCGGAAGCCGACCTGGAAGTCACGCTTGAAGACAACGAGCTGACGGTTCGTGGCCGCCAGACCGACGATTCGGAGCGTGAATATCTGCACCGTGGCATCGCTGCCCGCCAGTTCCAGCGTGTGTTTGTGCTGGCAGACGGCATGAAGGTGATCGGTGCGGACCTGAAGAACGGCCTGCTGGCGGTCGATCTCGATCGGCCCGAGGTGGAAAGACTGGTACGAAAAATAAACATATCAGTGAAAGACTGAGTTCCTGCCCGTAACGGAACTTATCGGCTCTGCTGCGGGTTGGTCATGACGACGCCCCGCTCAAGCGTAGGAGGCTGTGAAATGAATATGACTGACAAGAACCTTCTGACGGATAACGAGCTCGCTCTTCTGGGCGAAGGCTCGATCGCGTATTTCAAGGAAATCGACAGCGAAGAGCTGCGCGGCAAATTTCCCGGCATGCCCGACATGGCGCCGGGGACGCGGCTGTGGGCGGTCTTCGCCGCAACAGGTCGTCCGATCATGCTTACCGATGCACGTGATGCGGCGATTGCCGGCGTGCTCCAGAACGACCTGACCCCGGTCAGTCTTCACTGATTGCGATCGGGCAGGCATGTCGCCCGAACGTCAAACCCGGTTTCGGGATCACGACATGCGCCAAACAAGAAGGCGGCTGCACCGCAGCCGCCTTGATGTGAACAGTCTTGAACTGTGATCTCAGGTGGGGTTGATCGCCGGCATCTGAGACAGGAACGTATGGATCGCCGCGGCGTCCTTGGTTCCCCGGATCTTGGCAACGATATCCGGGTCACGCAGAACGCGTGCGATCCGTGACAGCGCCTTGAGATGATCGGCGCCGGCCCCTTCCGGAGCCAGCAGCAGGAACACCAGATCGACCGGCTGGTCGTCCAGCGATTCAAAATCGACAGGCGTTTCGAGACGCGCAAAAATGCCTTTGATGGTTGGAATGCCCGGCAGTTTTCCGTGGGGAATGGCAATGCCGTTGCCCACGCCTGTCGAACCAAGCCGCTCACGTTGCAGGATAGTATCGAAGACTTCCCGCTCGGGAAGTCCTGTGACCGCAGCGGCTTTTTCCGCCAGCAGTTGAAGAAGCTGCTTTTTGGAATTGGCCTTCAAGGCCGGCATGACTGCCGAAACCTCGATCAGGTCGCTGAGATCCATGATAATTTCCTTTTGCTCGCCTGTTTCCGCGCTGGATACCTGGCTTGCGGCTTGGCTGAAATGTGTGGCGGCTAGGCCTTGGAAGCTGCCGCCGAGGACGTGTCGATCCAGCCGATATTCCCGTCAGCGCGACGATAGACGATGCTGACGTGGTCGTTGCCCGCATTGCGGAAAACGAACACCGGGCTATCCTTGATGTCGAGTTCGACCACCGCAGACGCCACAGACATCGTGCGCAGCGCCACGGTGGTTTCCGCGACGATGGCCGGTGCGTAGTCGTCCGCGACTTCTTCCTCGTCATCTTCCGCAAGCGACGCCATCACGCGGTAGTCGAGATCGACCGCAGGCGCTGCCGTTGGATGCGTCTTCAAACGCCGCTTGTAGCGGCGCAGACGCTTTTCGATTCGTTCAGCGGCGGCATCGAACGCAAGTTGCGGATCCTGTGCCTGACCTGCGGCTTGCAATGACATGCCGGTGTCGAGGCGGATCATGCAATCGGCGCCAAAGCGCGAGCCTGATTTCTCGACGGTGACGTGTCCGGAGAACCCGCCGTCGAAATACTTCTCAATTGCTTCGCCAATACGCCCCTGGATCCTTGTCCTGAAAGCGTCGCCGATTTCCATTTGCTTACCCGAGATGCGCAGGCTCATGATGACACGACCTTCTCTATGCAGATTTCTGACAGGTGTGAGTTTATACCCGTGGTCCGTGCGCACAAGGTTCTAACGGCACCTGAACCGGTTTTACGCTCTTCAGGGCGAGCGTGTCTCTGATATCGAAGACTTTCCGGCACGTTGCTGGAAAAGGCCTGTCACTGCGGGCGGGCTTCTAGTCATTAACCGACGGGTTGTCAATGAAGGCCCCTCGCAAGCCCCTAGCGAGCCCCTGGAAGACCTCTGACGGCGGCTATCCGCGCGCGGATGCCATGGCGCGTTTTTCGCGCCGCCGCTGCACCGAAGAGGGGATGGTCATGGCCTCGCGGTACTTGGCGACGGTACGGCGGGCGATGTCGATTCCATCCTTCTTGAGGCTGACCACGATGGCGTCGTCGGACAGCACGTCGAGCGGGTCTTCGGCTTCAATCAGTTTGCGGATGTGGTCGCGAACCGCCTCGGAGGAATGGGCGTCGCCGCCTTCGACAGCGGCGATCGCGACCGAGAAGAAATAGCGCAACTCGAACACGCCGCGCGGCGTCATCATGTATTTGTTGGCGGTGACCCGGCTGACGGTTGATTCGTGCATGCCGATGGCGTCGGCAACGGTGCGCAGGTTGAGGGGCCGCAGCTGACGCACCCCATGCACCAGGAAGGCGTCCTGCTGGCGCACGATCTCGGTGGCGACCTTCAGAATCGTGCGTGCCCGCTGGTCGAGACTGCGCGTCAGCCAGTTGGCGTTCTGCAGGCACTCGGTGAGAAAATCCTTCTCGGCCTGATTGGCCGCGTGCTTGCTCACTGTGGCGAAATAGTCCTGATTGACCAGAACGCGGGGCAGGGTGTCGGGGTTGAGCTCGATCGCCCAGCTGCCGTCGCCAGCCTGCTGGACGAGCACGTCAGGGGTGATGGTGTCGGCGATCCCGGTGGTGAAGGCGAGACCCGGCTTCGGATCGAGAGTGCGAATCTCGGCCATCATGGCGAGCAGATCGTCATTGTCGACGCCGCACAGGCGGCGCAACTGGACGAAATCGCGGCGCGCAAGAAGCTCGAGATTGGCAAGCATCGCCTGCATCGCCGGATCGAGGCGGTTCTTGGCCTTGAGCTGCAAGGCGAGGCATTCCGCCAGATCGCGCGCAAACAGGCCGGCCGGATCGAAGGTCTGGCAGACGCGCAGCACATCCAGCACCTTCGCCTCGTCCACATTCAGGCGCGCGGCGATGTCGCCGATGTCGGCGCGCATATAGCCGGTTTCGTCGAGCCCGTCGCTGAGGTCGCGCGCGATCAGCCGGTCTGAGGGGGCGCGGAAGGCAAAGGCGATCTGCTCGTTGACATGGTCTGACTGGGTGACGCGGGCAGCGGCGAGGTCCTCGATATCGAAGCCTTCGCCGGCGGGCGCGCTGTTCTGGCTCGCCGATTTCCACTGTGCCGTCAGATCCGGCCCGAGGCGGTCGGTGGTTCCGGGATCGTCGGGAAAAACGTTCTCCATCGAGGTGTCGAGCCGCTCGGCCATCGTCTCGGCGCTGATGTCTTCGGCGGCAAACATCCGGTCGAGGCCGGCGTCTTCCGGCTCCTCTGACGGCGGCTGCGGTGCGGAGCCACCATCTGCATCGGTGTCCGGCCGGTCGAGCAGCGGGTTCTTTTCGAATTCCTCCTCGATGAAGCGCTCAAGCTCGACATGGGTCAGTTGCAGCAGGCGAATCGACTGCATCAGCTGTGGCGTCATCACCAGCGATTGCGATTGCCGCAACTGGAGTTTGGCGCTCAAAGCCATGAACCGATTCTACCCCTGCCCGGTCACGCCTGCCCGGCTATGACTGCATTTCTGATCAATAGCGATCAGACTGGCCCGCGTTTTGCTTGTCAAGCGCGGCAGGGCTGAAATTCGTGCGTCTGCAATGGCGCAAAGGCCCTACAGCGTGAACTGCTCGCCGAGATAGAGGCGGCGGACATCGGGGTTTTCGACGATCTCAGACGGCAGGCCGTGCGTCAAAACCTGACCGGCGTGAATGATGTAGGCGCGCTCCACCAGCCCCAGCGTTTCGCGGACATTGTGGTCGGTAATCAGCACGCCGATGCCACGTTTGGTCAGATGGCGCACGAGTTGCTGGATATCGGCGACCGCGATGGGATCGACGCCGGCGAACGGTTCGTCGAGCAGCATGAAGGCCGGGTTGGAGGCCAGCGCGCGGGCAATTTCCAGCCGTCGCCGCTCACCGCCGGACAGCGCGATCGAGGGCGATTTGCGCAGATGCGAGATGTGGAACTCTTCGAGCAGTTCATCCAGCCGCCGCTCGCGTTCCTTGCGGCTTTTCTCGACCACTTCGAGAATGGCACGAATGTTGTTTTCGACCGAAAGTCCGCGGAAGATCGAGGCTTCCTGCGGCAGATAGCCGATGCCGAGGCGGGCGCGGCGGTACATCGGCATGCCGGTGACGTCGTAACCGTCGATCTCGATGGTGCCGCTGTCGACCGGAACCAGTCCGGTGACCATGTAGAAGCTGGTGGTCTTGCCGGCGCCGTTGGGGCCGAGCAGGCCAACGGCCTCACCGGCGCGCACGCCGAAGGAGGCACCGCTGACGACCTGCCGTCCCTTGTAGGATTTGGTCAGGCCACGGGCGATCATCGTGCCCTTGAAGCGTTCCAGGTCTGGCTGGGCCGCTGGCGGGGGTGTCTCGGCCCGCGCGGCGCGGCCTTTGAAAAGTGATGGTATGCGCACTATTGAGCCTGCGACCCCGGTTTCAGCAGCATCTTGACCCGCGTTCCGCCCGAGGTGCCGCCGCAGCCTTCCAGCTGCGCCAGCCCGGAGGCCATCTGCACGGTGAGCTTGCAGCCGACGACGACGTTGTCGCCCTCCGACAGCACGACCTCTTTGCCGGTCAAGGTCAGGATTTCTTTCTTCATGTCGAAGCTGCCGCGCTCGCCGGTGGCGACCTGGGTGTTGGAGCGGACATAGACCTTGCCCTCGACTTCGAGGCGGTCGATATCGGCCGACCCGGTGGTCGCCGAGCCGCCGTTCTTGTCGTAGTAGACCGTCATCTTGCCCGAGCGCAGCAGGGTCGGTCCCTGCACCACCGACACATTGCCGGTGAAGATGGCGACACCATCGTTTTCGCGAACTTCAAGATTGTCGCTTTCGATCTGAATCGGCTCGTCGCCGTCAAGCTTCAGCCCGGTCATGCGGCTGTTTTGCTGCGCGACGGCAGCACCCATCGTCAGGCACAAGACCAGCGTCGCCGCCAGCGCAGTCAGACCCCTGTCAATTCGCATGTGTGTTCCCCCCGCTGCCCCCAACGGCAGCCTGCAAGCGATCGCGCACGATTTCCATGCGGACGCGTTTGTCGAAGATCAGCACCGCGCCATTGTCGCGGATGGTCATGGACTCGGCCTGAAGCTTCGCCCCCTCAAGCGTGATGTTGACCGGATCGCTGGTGTTGATGGTGCCCGACGCGATGTCCACCTTGGCCGATTTGAGCATCGCCTTGACGCCGCCGTCGGTGGTGACGGTAACGTCTTCGCCAAGATCGAGCGTGTTGGCGGTGCGGTCATAGGCGCCGGTGCGTGCGGCCACCGTGATCCAGTTGCTGGTCTCGAACGGCAGCTTTGCGTCGATGCCTTCCAGGTCGATGCGGCTGCCATCGCCGATATCCTGGATCGCCCGTGTCGCAGTCATGGTGTAGGCGCGGTTTTCCTTGGTGAAGCCATCGAGCTTCGGCGACGACATCACCAGCCGGCCCCCTTCGATCGCGGTGCCGCTGAGGTCGATCGACACGCCGTCAGGGACGGAAATCCACGACTTGCCGACGAACAGGGCGACCATCAAGAGGACAGTGGCGGGCAGGATGAATTTCAGCCGTTTGACGCGGGCCGAATGCCGGTGGGCGCTGTGAAAAGCCGCCTCCACGCGCGCCGACCGTGTCGATGCGACATCGGTCTGCGAGGGGGCCATACGCGCTGGCGTCTGTGCTGACGATTGATTCATAGGTCTCTTATGCTGCGAAACGCAATTTTGCGCCAGATGGTTGGAGCCCCAGATGAGCTGGAACCATGGCGTACGATTTGAAACCCCGCGCGGGACAGACAACGGATGTCGCTGCCTTTTGCCCCCTAGACTGCAACTCACACGTTAATATGGTGATTTTTAGATGAAGAAACAGGGCGTTTGCGCGAAGAAACTCGCCATTGTTGCCCTTTAGCGCCACCGAAAAGCACCGCCGCAGCCGATGCCCCCCTTCCAAGGTGGCCTCCGGGTGGACTAAAAGCATTGCAGGGCGGGCGTGGGCGGCACCGTGAAGAGGCTCTTATGGCAGATCGGGCAGACGACATCATCGACCGCAGGCGACTGCGTCGCAAGCTGACTTTCTGGCGCGTTGTGGCGCTGGCCGTGATCGTGCTTGCCATTGCGGCGGCGTCCTCATGGCTGTTTCGCGACCGGCTTGACGGCGCGGGCACCGACCACATCGCCAAGATCAAGATCGAAGGCACGATCACCGAGGACGAGGAGTTGCTTGATCGTCTCGACCGCGTCGCCAAGGCGGCGCACGTCAAGGGCGTGATCCTGTCGATCGATTCGCCGGGCGGCACGACGGCCGGTGGCGAGGCGATCTTTGAGGCGGTGCGCCGGGTTGCGGCGGAAAAGCCGGTGGTGGCCCAGGTCGGAACGCTGGCCGCATCGGCCGGCTACATGATCGCCAGCGCCTCCGACCACATCGTCGCGCGGCAATCCTCGATCGTCGGCTCGATCGGCGTTCTGGTGCAGTTTCCGGACGTCACCGGGCTGATGGAGAAGATCGGCGTCAAGCTTGAAGGCGTGAAGTCGTCGCCGCTCAAGGCCGAGCCGTCGCCGTTTACGCCGACCACCGATGAAGCACGCGCCATGCTGCGCGCTTTGGTGATGGACAGCTACGATTGGTTCGTCGGGCTGGTTGAAGACCGCCGCCCGCTGACGCACGCCGAAGTGCTGGCGGTTGCCGACGGCTCGATCTTCACCGGACGCCAGGCGTTGCAACGCAAGCTGGTCGATGCGCTGGGCGGCGAAGAAGTCGCCATCGCGTGGCTGGCGACCAAGGGCGTCGACAAGGAATTGTCGGTGATCGAGTGGGCCAAGCCCAGCTCTGGCGTGTTTGGCTCGATGACGCTCGCACAGGCGGCGGGAGCCGTGCTGAGCGGCGGCCAGTTGAGCCCGGACCTTGCGCGCAAACTCGGGGCTGACCGCTTGTTCCTTGACGGGTTGCTGTCGCTCTGGCACCCTGACGGCGGCATCCTGTCTGACTGAAAAAGCAAGCAAAAACACGAGCATATCCGAACGCCGTTAACGGGGGAGCTACCCGATGATCAAGTCTGAGCTGGTGCAAAGCATCGCCAACCGCAATCCGCATCTTTTTCTGCGCGACGTCGAAAACATCGTCAATGCGATCTTCGATGAGATCACGGAGGCGCTGGCGTCAGGCAATCGCGTCGAACTGCGTGGCTTTGGTGCGTTCTCGGTGAAGAACCGTCCAGCTCGCGTCGGGCGCAATCCGCGCACCGGCGAATCGGTTGATGTCGAGGAAAAGTGGGTGCCGTTCTTCAAGACCGGCAAGGAGTTGCGCGAGCGGCTGAACGCTGACGACGACGACAACGACACCGAGTGAGGGCGGCTGAGGCTGGACCGGAACACCTATGTTGAATCGTATTCTGACTGTTGCAGTTTTCATCCCGCTGGCGATCGTGCTCATCGCGCTTGCGGTGGCCAACCGCGCGCCAGTCGACTTCACCCTCGACCCGTTCAATCCGGGTAATCCGGGGCTGACGACGAGCCTGCCGTTGTTCGTCTATCTGTTTGCCGCGCTGGCGCTGGGCCTCGTCATCGGCAGCGTCGCGACCTGGCTGCGCCAGGGCCGCTACCGCAAGGTGGCGCGTCAGCGCGAGGCTGATCGCGTCGCCGCCGACAAGGTGAGCCTGGCAAGCAAGGCCAACCAGCCGGGCCATCCGGGCGCCGGACCGGCCTTGCCGCGGCCGTCGGCCTGACCGGTTTTCTTTCTCCGCAAGAGGTGCTGCCATGCTGACGATTTCCGCTGAGGACGTCGATCGTTCGCTGACCGAAACCGGTCTGGTCGAAACGTTGCGCACGGCATTTCGTGATGGCGTGGTGCAGCCGGTGCGCCACCACCACACCATCGAGCGGCCGGATGGCGCGGCCTCGACGCTGCTGCTGATGCCGGCCTGGACCGATTTCAACGCCGCCGGAACCTCGGATGACGGCTTCATCGGCGTCAAGATCGTCACCGTGTCGCCCGACAACAACGCCATCGGCAAGCCGGCGGTGATGGGCCTCTATCTGTTGATCGACGGCAAGACCGGCGAGCCGCTGGCGCTGATCGACGGACCGCGCCTGACCACATGGCGCACTGCCTGCGCCTCGGCGCTGGCGTCGAGCTGGCTGTCGCGCGACGACTCGTCCAAACTGCTGATTATCGGCGCAGGCGCGCTGGCGCCGTTTCTGGCGCGCGCGCATTCCGCCGTGCGGCCGATCCGTGACATCCGCATCTGGAACCGCACCCACGCCAACGCCGAAAAGCTTGCCGCAGCGCTTTCCGCCGACGGGTTTGCCGCCACCGCAACCGACAATCTCGATGAGGCGCTTGGCTGGGCCGATATCGTGTCGTCGGCGACGATTTCGGATGCGCCGCTGGTGAAAGGCGCGCGCCTGAAACCCGGCACCCATGTCGACCTCGTCGGGGCGTTCACGCCGACGATGCGCGAAAGCGACGACGACGCCATCCGCCGGGCGCGCGTCTATGTCGACACCCGCGCCGGGGCGACCAAGGAAGCGGGCGACATCGTCCAGTCGCTGGCGTCGGGCGCGTTGTCCCACGATGCGATCGTGGCCGATCTGTTCGAACTGGCGCGCGGGCAAAAGCAGGGCCGCCAGAGCGCCGACGAAATCACGCTGTTCAAGTCGGTCGGCGCGGCGCTGGAAGACCTCGCCGCCGGCATCGCCGTCTACAAGGCGATGAAGGGCTGATCAGCGCGGCTCGAACCGCTCCTCCAATCGCTGGCGCGTGACGCGCGTTGTTGCGGGGCTGCCGTCGCTATGGCAGAAGCGCAGGCAGATATCGAGTGGAGCTTAGCGATTGAAACCGCCGCGGAACAAACACCCCGAACGGGAGGCGCGTCCGGCGCATAAGGATGCGCGGCCGCCGCGTGACGAGCAGCAGCCTGCCGCGCGGCGGGTGCTGACGCGCCGCGACGGCGCTTTGCCGGGCGAAAACGTGCCGGTGATCCTCGAAGTGGCGCCGAATGCCGACTATGCACTGCTGGATTCCGGGAACGGCCGCAAGCTCGAGCAGTACGGCCCGTACCGCATCGAGCGTCCCGAGGGACAGGCGATCTGGCAACCGGCGCTGCCGGAGCGCGAATGGGCCAAGGCCGACGCGGTCTTCACCGGCGACACCGATGAAGAGGGCATGGGCCGCTGGCGCTTCCCGCACACGCCGCTGGGCGAAACCTGGCCGATGAAACATGACGGCATCGACTATCTCGGGCGCTTCACCTCGTTCCGGCATGTCGGCGTGTTCCCGGAGCAGGGCTCGCACTGGAGCCACATGGAAACCCTCATCCGCGACGCCAAGCGGCCGGTGAAGGTGCTGAACCTGTTTGGCTATACCGGCGTTGCCTCGCTGGTGGCGGCGCGCGCCGGCGCGGAAGTCACCCATGTCGACGCTTCCAAGAAGGCGATCGGCTGGGCGCGCGAAAATCAGGAACTGGCGCGGCTGACCGACAAGCCGATCCGCTGGATCTGCGAGGACGCGATGAAGTTCGTCGAGCGCGAGGAACGGCGCGGCAGTCGCTACGACATCATCCTGTTCGATCCGCCGGCGTTCGGACGCGGCCCCAAGGGCGAGGTCTGGCAGTTGTTCGAGCATCTGCCGGCGATGGCCGACATCTGCCGCGAAATCCTGACGCCGAAGCCGCTGGCGGTCGTTCTGACTGCCTATTCGATCCGTGCGTCGTTCTTTGCCATCCACGCTTTGATGCGCGACACGTTTGCGGGCATGGGCGGGCGCATCGAATCCGGAGAGCTGGTGATCCGCGAGAAATCGGCGGGCCGGGCGCTGTCCACATCCCTTTTCTCGCGTTGGGTGGCGGCATGAACAGCAGCGAAAACAGACGCGTCGGGCAGGTGAAGGAACTCACCAGCCTGTCCAACCCGATCGTCAAGGACATCAAGGCACTGGCGCTGAAGAAATTCCGCGACCAGCAGAACGCCTTCATGGCCGAAGGTCTCAAGCTGATCATCGACGCGCTCGATCTCGGCTGGTCGATCAAGACGCTGATCTTCGCCAAGACGCAGCAGGGCAACCAGACGGTCGAAACCGTGGCCGCGCGCGCCAAGGCTGCCGGCGCGCTGGTGCTGGAAGTTTCGGAAAAAGTGCTGGGCGCGATCACCCGCCGCGACAATCCGCAGATGGTGGTCGGCGTGTTCGAGCAGAAATTGATGGCGCTGAAGGACGTGCGGCCAGCCCTTGGGGATGTCTGGATCGCGCTCGACCGCGTGCGCGACCCCGGCAATCTCGGCACCATCATCCGCACCGCCGATGCGGTCGGAGCCAAGGGCGTGATCCTTGTTGGCGAGACCACCGATCCGTTCTCGGTGGAAACGGTGCGCGCGACGATGGGCTCGGTGTTTGCCGTGCCGGTGGTCAAGGCGACGCCCGAGGCGTTTCTGGCATGGCGCAAGGGCGTCAAGGCGCGCTTTGTCGGGACGCATCTCAAGGGCTCGGTCGACTACCGCACCGTCGACTACTCCAAAGCCGCGACGATCCTCGTGATGGGCAACGAACAGCAGGGCCTGCCGGACGATCTGGCCGGGGCCTGCGACACGCTGATCCGCATTCCGCAGACCGGGCGCGCCGATTCGTTGAACCTTGCGGTGGCCACCGGCGTTGCGCTGTACGAGATACGTCGCCATGCGCTGCCAACCGTCGGAAAGGACTAGCCGTGACGCGGAAAGGTTTGGGTTTCTACGCAACTGCGGTCGTCGGTGCGGTCGCCGTCGATCAATGGATCAAGTTTCTCGTCGAAACCCGGATGGACATGCACGTTCCGATCGAGATCCTGCCGTTTCTGTCGCTGTTTCGCACCCACAACACCGGCATCGCGTTTTCGATGTTCTCCAATCTCGGCAGCGTCCCGCTGGTGGTGCTGACGCTGCTGGTCGTCGCCTTCGTGGCGTGGATCGCGATTCGCAGTGACCCGCGCCAATGGCTGGCGCGGCTCGGTTTTGCGCTGATCATCGGCGGCGCGCTCGGCAACCTTATCGACCGCGCGTGGCTGGGCTATGTCGTCGACTATATCCTGTTCCATCTGCCGACCTGGTCGTTTGCGGTGTTCAATCTCGCTGACGCCTTCATCTCGGTGGGGGCAGGGCTGGTGATTCTCGACGAGATTGTCGTCTGGTGGCGCGGGCGCTCGGCGGCGAAGGACGATCAGCCACACGGTTGACCGCGCGGCTGGAGCGCAGCAAGTTGGCAGTCAGCATGCGGCAGGAGAGTTCGATGTCCGACACCTTTAAGGCAATTCTGGTTTCGCGCGACGCGGAGAAAAACCAATCCGTCGACGTGGTCGAACTGACCAACGTCGACCTGATGGACGGGGACGTCACCATCGCCGTCGAAGCGACGACGGTGAACTACAAGGACGGTCTCGCCATCACCGGCAAGGCGCCGGTGGTGCGGCGCTGGCCGTTGGTGCCGGGCATTGATCTGGCCGGAACGGTGACGGCTTCCGACAACCCCGTCTGGCAACCCGGCGACCGGGTGATCCTCAATGGCTGGGGCGTCGGTGAGGCGCATCACGGCGCCTATGCGCAGCGGGCGCGGGTCAAGGGCGACTGGCTGGTGCCGCTGCCGTCGTCGTTGACGGCGCTGGACGCGATGGCGGTCGGCACGGCCGGCTACACCGCGATGCTGTGCGTGATGGCGCTGGAGCGCCACGGCATTCTGCCCGAACGCGGCCCGGTGCTGGTGACCGGTGCTGCCGGTGGCGTCGGCACGATTGCGATCTCGCTCCTGTCGGGGCTCGGCTACCACGTCATCGCTTCGACCGGGCGTCCTGCCGAAGCGGAGTTTCTGCGCGGGCTGGGGGCTGCTGAAATCATCGAGCGGGCCGAGCTGGAGCAGCCGGGCAAGCCGCTCGGCAAGGAACGCTGGGCCGGTGCCGTCGATACGGTGGGCAGCCAGACGCTGGCCAATGTGCTGGCGATGACCGCCTATGGCGGCGCGGTTGCGGCCTGTGGGCTTGCCGGCGGCATGGACCTGCCGTCAAGCGTTGCGCCGTTCATCCTGCGCGGCGTGTCGCTCTTGGGCATCGACTCGGTGATGGCACCGCGCGACATCCGGCTGGAAGCCTGGCGGCGGATCGCCAGCGATCTCGACCACGCCAAACTGAAGGCGCTGACCACCGAAATCGGCTTTGACGGCATCATCGACGCCGCCCGCGACATCATCGATGGCAAGGTGCGCGGCCGACTCGTGGTGAACATGCAGTAACCGCGATGCATGCAATTTGGGCCACGGCTCGAAATCTTCGCTAAGGCCTCGTCTCTACACTGGTCGCAATGACCGTGGATCGCGACATCTTTGAAACCGCTGCCGATGTGGCAAGCCCGAAGCATGCTTCGGGTACGCGGTTGCGCGTGTCTGCGCCGCCGCTGGCGCCGAGCGAGCTCGGCCTGCGCCAGCCGCGCTCCTATGCGCGGCCTGCCCTGGTGGTGGCGCTGCTGGCGATTGCGGCTGTCTCCTACCTCACCGATTCGTCAGCCCTGCTTACCTGCGCCGTGGTGCTGCTCGGCGGGACGGTGATCGCGCAGGATTTCTGGCATGAGCGCAGCCTGCGCCGCACCGCGCTACTGGCCGAACCCTCGACACGGCGTGGCCGCGACCAGATCGAGCAGCTGGCCGACCGGATGTGGGAGCTGGAGGAAAGCGAGGAGCATTTTCGCGGCCTGACCGATGCGCTGGGCGATCTCGTCGCGCATCGCGATCGCGACGGACGGATCATCTACGTCAACCATGTGCTCGCCGATCTGCTCGGCTGCGACGCGCAGGCGCTGGTCGGGCGCAAGCTGCTCGACCTCGGCATCGATGTCGGCGTGGTGCCGGACAGCGCGTTTTCGGCCGGCGAATGCCTGTCGTCCACCGACGTTGCCTTCCAGACCGAAGATGGTGTGCGCTGGTTCTCGTGGATCGAGCTGTCGGTGCGCGACAAGCACGACAACGGCGTGTCGCATCGGGCAATCGCGCGCGACATCACGGCGCGCAAGCAGGCCGAGATGGCGCTGATCGGGGCGCGCGAACGGGCGGAGTCGGCCAACAAGGCGAAGTCGCAATTCCTCGCCACCGTCAGCCATGAAATCCGCACCCCGATGAATGGCATCATGGGCATGGCGACGCTGCTGGCCGACACCAAGCTGACGCCGGAGCAGCGCACCTATGTTGGCGCGGTGTCGACCTCCGCGTCGGCGCTGCTGGCGCTGATCGAAGACCTGCTCGACTACTCAAAAATCGAGGTCGGGCGCTTCGAGCTGGAGCCGCAGGCGGTCAACGCCCGCGAGCTGATCGAAAACGTCGTCGAGTTGCTGGCCCCGCGCGCCTATTCGAAGGGCATCGGGCTTGGCTGCCATATTGCGCCCGATGTGCCGGCGCGGGTGTTTGCCGATCCGGGACGGTTGCGGCAGGTGCTGCTCAACGTCGTCGGCAACGCGGTGAAATTCACCGAGTCCGGCGGGGTGCTGTTCAACGTTGCGATGGAACGCGACGGCGTCGACAACACGATCTGCATCCGGGTGTCGGATACCGGGCCGGGGTTGCGGGAACAGGACCTGGCGCGCATCTTCGAGGAGTTCGAGCAGGCCGATGGCACCTCGACGCGGCGTCATGGCGGGGCCGGGCTGGGGCTGGCGATTTCGCGCCGCATCATCGACGCCATGGGTGGCACCATCCAGGCCTCGGGTCAGCCGGGCAAGGGCTCGGAATTCGTCATTCGCATTCCAGCCGGAAGGTCGGGCAGCGAACCCGCCAACAACGGTGCCGCGCTGGCTGGGCACAGCGCCCTGATCCTGTCGCACAATCTGATGGAAGCGGAGGCGATCGCCCGCACCATCGTCGCGCATGGCGGCAACGCGCTGATCGCGCGCACGGTCGAGGAAGCCTCGGCAATCCGCGCCGTGCGGGCCGCTCCGTTCGAAGCGGTGCTGGTCGATGCCCAGCTCGAAAAGGCCGAGGGCCTGACGCTGAAGCGCCTGCGCGATGCCGGATTTGCCGGGGTCGAGGCGATCACCCTGATCGCGCCCAATGACCGGGGACGGCTGCCGGCCTATCGCGCCAACGGCTACAACACCTTCCTCGCGCGCCCGGTGCGCGGCGAAACGCTGGTGCGGGTGATGCTGTCGCGCCCCGGCACGACCGGCGAAGCCACGACGACGCGCCAACCGCCGAAGACGCGGGCGGCAGCGCAGGACGGGCTGAACGTGCTTCTGGCCGAGGACAACCAGATCAACGCGCTGCTGGCCTGCGCGGCGCTGGAAAAGGCCGGACACAAGGTGCACGTCGTCGGCAACGGCAAGGCGGCGGTGGAGGCGATTTCGGCGGCGGGCGGCGTCCATCGCTATGATCTTATCCTGATGGACCTGCATATGCCGGTGATGGACGGTCTCGACGCGATCGCGCTCATTCGCAAGCATGAGGAAGCCAAGGGGATTGCGCCGATGCCGATTCTGGTGCTGTCGGCTGACAGTCAGGAAACCACCCGGCACAGCGTCATCGCCCGTGGCGCCACCGGGTTCCTCACCAAGCCGATCGATCCGCAGGCGATGATCGATGCCGTCGAGCGGCACATTTACGCCTGAACGGTTGTCTGGGCGCGAAGTTCATGCGACGATCTTCACAATCCTGTTGCAGTCCAGCCCTACAAGTCCCTTCGAGGATAGCCGCAGAAAGGAGAATCAGTCATGCGCGAAGTCATGATCGACGATTCCCCTCACAGAACGCCCGCAGGACCGATCGTTGCCGCTGCGGAATTGTTGGGTGGCGCTCTTCTGGGCCGTATCGGCTCGCTTGAAGTGCGTCTGGCACGTGACCCGGGTGAAATCGAAGCTGCGCAGAAAATCCGCTATCGTGTGTTCCACGAAGAGTTGGGCGCGCGCGCCCATTCTGCCGGAATACAGGACAAGATCGACGCCGACCGCTTCGACGATGTGTGCGATCACCTGCTGGTGCTCGACACGACGCTGGACGGCCCGGAAAGAAACAAGATCGTCGGTACCTACCGCATGCTGCGGCAGGAGGCTGCCGACGCTGCCGGCGGTTTTTATTCAAGCGCCGAATTTGAGCTCGACAAGCTGGTGCAGCGTCAGTCGCATTTGCGCTTTCTGGAGCTGGGACGCTCGTGCGTCCTGCCGCAGTATCGCTCCAAGCGCACCATCGAACTTTTGTGGCAGGGCATCTGGGCCTATGTGAACCACTATCGCATCGATGTGATGGCCGGCTGCGCGTCGTTCCACGGCACCACACCGGCAGCGCACGCCGAAGCGTTGTCCTATCTGGCGCAGAATGCGCGCGCACACGGTGCATGGGACGTTGCCGCCGTTGCCGGCCGCTACAGCCCGATGGATCTGATGCCCGCCGAAGCTGTCAACGCCCGGTCGGCGCTGGCGGCGATGCCGCCGTTGATCAAGGGCTATCTGCGGGTCGGCGCGAAAATCGGTGACGGCTGCGTTATCGATCACGACTTCGCCACCACCGACGTGTTCGTCGTGTTGCCGGTGCGCGAGATCGCGTCGCGCTACATCAATTATTACGGCGCGGACGCGGGACGGTTCGCGGCGTAGTTCTATCCGAGCTTCAGGCCGAGATAGCGCTCCAGCGTGTCGCGGTCCTGCATCAACGCTGCCGACGGGGCCTGATGCGCGATCATGCCACGCTCAATGATCAGCGCGTCCTGGGTCAGTCCCAGAGCAACCTCGGCAAACTGTTCGACCAGCACCAGCGCCATGCCGTCGTCCTTGGACATCTGCGCGATGGCGTCGGTGAGTTCCTCGACGATGATCGGCGCAAGGCCTTCCAGCGGCTCATCCAGCAGCAGCACCGCCGGATTGGTCATCAGCGTGCGCGCGATGGTCAGCATCTGCTGCTCGCCGCCGGACAGCTGGTTGCCCATATTGGCGCGGCGTTCCCTGAGGCGCGGGAACAGACCGTAGATGGCGTCGAGATCCCAGCGTCCCGGCCGCGCCGCAACGGTGAGATTTTCCTCGATCGACAGTGACGGGAAGATGTCGCGCTCCTGCGGCACCCAGCCGATGCCGGCGCGTGCGCGCTTGTGCGGCGCAAGGCGGGAGATGTCCTGCCCACGCCACAGGATCGAGCCGCGCGCCAGATTGACGAACCCCATCGCCGTCAGCAGCAGCGTCGACTTGCCGACGCCGTTGCGGCCGAGCAGGGCCAGACTGCCGCTGGTGCGCAGCGTGAAGGAGACACCGTCGAGCACGACGGCTTCGCCGTAGCCGGAGCGGACGTCACGGAATTCGAGCAGCGGTTCAGACATGGTGCGCCTTGCCGAGATAGACTTCGCGAACGCGCGGATCGGTGCGGACCTCGTCGGGACCTGCCTCCAGCAGAACCCCGCCGGCGACCAGCACAATGATGCGCGAGGCGAATTTGAACACGATATCCATGTCGTGTTCGATGAACAGCACGGAGATATCGGAGGGCAGCGCTGCGATCACCTCGAACAGGGCTGCGCTTTCGTCCTTGGGGACACCGGCGGCGGGCTCGTCCAGCAACAGCACGCGCGGCTTGGTCGCCAGCGCCAGCGCGATCTCGAGCAGGCGCTGCTGGCCATAGGGCAGCGTGCGCGTCTGCAGCGTGGCGGCGGATGCAAGCCCGATGCTCTTCAGCGTTTCGAACGCCTCGTCGATGGCCTGGCTGTGCGAGGTCAGCGGCTGCCAGAACTGGCCGGCCTTGCCCTCGCGTTCGCACACTGCCAGCGTCACCGCTTCCAGCGGCGTCAGGTCGGGAAACAGCGTGTTGATCTGGAACGTGCGCGTCAGGCCGGCACGCACGCGTGCTGCCACCGACTTGCCGGTGATGTCCTGGCCTTCAAGGAAGATCTTGCCGGAATCGGGTTTCAGCTGCCCGGTGATCAGGTTGATCAACGTCGTCTTGCCGGCGCCGTTGGGGCCGATCAAGGCGTGGCGGCAGCCGCGCGGCAACGCCAGCGTGACGTTGTTGGTGACCTGCAGCGCGCCGAATTTCTTCGACAGCCCGTCGGTGCGGAGAACCATCTGGGTCGGGTCAGCCATCAGTCGCGCTTTCCTGTCAGGCGGGCCAGGAAGCCCAGGATGCCCTTCGGCATGAACAGCACAACCACCATCAACAGCAGGCCGATCCAGAAATACCAGTATTGCGGATTGATGCCGGCGAGCTGGTCGCGCGCCACGAGGAAGATGATCGAGCCGACGATCGCGCCGTAGAGCCGACCCGTGCCGCCCAGCACCAGCATGACGATGACGTCGGCGGAGCGGGTGAAGCTGAGGACGTCGAGCGCAACCGTGCTGGTGGTCTGGGCCATCAGCGCCCCGGCCAGACCGGCCATGGCCGCCGAGATGGTGTAGACCTTCTGCAGGTGGCGGCGATAGTCCGAGCCGATTGCCGGCATGCGCTTGACGTTTTCACGCACGCCGCGCAGCGCGAGGCCAAACGACGAATTGACCAGCCGGCGGCTGAGCAGGAAGCAGATGAACAGCACTGCGAGGCTGTAGCCGTAGCTGGTGTAACCCCACAAATCGAAGCGGAAATAGTTGAAGATCGGCCAGGTCCGCGGCACGCGCAGCCCGTCGGTGCCGCCCGTCAGCCACGACATCGCATTGGCGAGTTCGAGCGTCAGCACGCCGAGGCCGAGCGTGATCATCAGCAACGCCAGATGCTGGACGCGCACGATCATGAAGCTGCTGATGAAGCCGATCAGGCCGGCAAACAGGCCGGCAAATAGCAGCCCGGTCAGCGGCTCGCTCCAGCCGGCTTTGGCCAGCAGGGCCGCCGCATAGGCGCCGAGCCCGAAGAACATCGCGTGGCCAAGAGTGATGATGCCGGCATAGCCGAGGATCAGGTCGACCGAGAGCGCAAACAGCGCGGCGATGGCGATCTGGCTGGCCAGCGGCAGATAGGTCGGAAACAGGAAGAACGGCAGCAGCAACGCCAGCCAGAAGACGATCTCGAACGGGCTCCAGCGCGTCTGGCGCTTCAGCCATTGGCGGGCGGTGTTTACGGTGGGCGTTTGGGTGTGGGTGGTCTCGCTCATCGTCCGGCTCACCTTTTCCCAAACAGGCCGAGCGGGCGTACGAACAGGATCGCCACCAGCAGCAGATAGATCAGGAACGAGCCGATCTCAGGCCAGAAATACTTGCCGGCAACGTCGAAGATGCCGAGCAGCGCCGCGCCGACAAACGAGCCGGTGATCGAGCCGAGGCCGCCGACCGAGACGACGATCAGCACGTAGACGAGGAAGTGGAAGCCGAACGACGGATCAAGCCCGACGATCTCGACGGCAAGTGCGCCGCCAAGCCCGGCAAGGCCGCTGCCGAGCGCAAAGGTGATGCCGAAGATCTTCTCGACGTCGAGGCCGAGCCCCTTGGCGACGCGCTGGTTGTCGACGGCGGCGCGGATCTGCGCGCCAAGCCGGGTGCGCTCAAGCCCGAAGACCAAAAGCGCGGTGACGATCAGGGCGACGACGATGAGGAACATTCGATAGGCGCCGAAGCGCATGCCGGCGATTTCCACCGACCCGCGCAGCCATGACGGCAGGATGATGACCTGCTGCACCGTGCCGAACAGATAGGTGGCGACGGCTGCGGCCACGAACACCATGCCGATGGTGAACAGCACCTGGTTCAGTTCGGGGGCACCGTAGAGCCTTCGAAACAGGGTTCGTTCGAGGACGACGCTGAACAGCGCCGCGCCCAGAAACGCCGTGGGCAGAGCCACGAGGAAGGGAAACCCGAGCTGGCGCATGGCCGTGACGGCGATATAGCCGCCCAGCATGCCGAACGCGCCATGGGCGAGGTTGATGAAGTTCATCAGCCCCAGCGTGACAGACAAGCCCACCGACAGGACGAACAAAAGCATCCCGAAAGCGAATCCGTCGAAAAGTACGATGACAATACTGCTCATTGCCGCCTGTGGCGCATGCCCGCTGTGTGGTGATTTCAAGACAATTGGAGCGATCGGTCAATGGGGTTCATCGCCGATCGACTCTGTGAAAGAAGGGCGCAGGCATGCCTGCGCCCGACTTTTGTCACTTATGAAGCGGATCCTTCACATCCGGGATTTCGTGGATGATGACGTTCTGCAACTTGCCGTCAACTTCCTGAACTTCACGGATATAAACGGTCTGGACGACATCGCGTGTCTCCGGATCGATCGACATCGGCCCGCGCGGGCTCTGCCACGACATGCCCTTGGCGGCTGCGACGAGCGCATCGCCGGAGGTGTCGCCATTGGTCTTCTTCAGCGCCTCGTAGATGAGGTGCATGCCGTCATAGCCACCAATGGAGAACAGGTCGGGCTCGCGGCCATTGTTGGCAGCCGTGTAGCCTGCGACATATTCCTTGTTCAGCGGATCGTCGCGCTCCAGCGTGTAGTGGAACGTGGTGATGATGCCGCGCGCGGTTTCACCCATGCTCTGGAGTGCTTCCGGATGGGTCAGTTCGCCCTGTGCGTAGATCTTGGTGGCAGGTGGTGCCAGACCGCGATCCGCCAGTGCCTTGCCGATTGCCGCCGGCTGCGCGCCACCAGGCACGAAGATGTAGACGGCTTCAGGGTTGGCGTCCTTCACGCGCTGAACGAACGCGGAGAAGTCCGGATTTGCCACCGGGGTGCGGTCGGAGCCGAGGATCTTGCCGCCAGCTTCCGTGAAGCCTGCGGAGAACGACTTTTCGGCGTCATGACCCGGACCGTAGTCGGAAACCAGCGTGTAGGCCTGCTTCACGCCGCCTTCCTGGAACGCCCATTTGCCCAGCGCATAGTTGACCTGCGGGATCGTCACCGAGGTGCGTACGATATATTCGGACTGCTCGGTCACCATCGACGTGGCGGCGTTCATCACCACCATCAGCTTCTGCGCCTCTTCGGCGACAGGTGCAGCACCCAGTGCCTCGGGCGTCAGGGCGAAGCCGGCGAGGATGTCCGCGCCGTCACGCACGACCAGTTCCTGCGCCATGCGCTGTGCGACATCGGCAGCCGGGCCGCCAGTGTCCTTCTTGATCAGTTCGATCTTCTTGCCGGCGACGACATCGCCGTGCTTGGCGATGTACAGATCGATGCCAGCCTGCAGCTGGTTGGCGGCGTCTGCAAACGGCCCGGAATAGGGCAGGATCACACCGATCTTCACGGTGTCCTGCGCGAACGCGACTGTGGACCAGGCAACGCCCAGTCCCAATGCGGCAACGATTGATTTGGTCTTCAACATGAAATTCCTCCCTTTATGCTGGCTGCGGGGTCAGTGCTGATCGCGCAGTTGTGTAGCATGGCTCCTCCTCCCGTCGAATGTATACATCGTTTGCGGAACAGCCAAGTGGATAAACGAGCTGCGGGCCGACCAAATAGCAAGAGCAAAAACTCGGCGCGGGCGGTAAAATTGTTCAATTGCTGATTGCAGCAACAGAAACGGCACGCAAATGCTTTGGTCGCGTCCGGCGTGCAAGATGAGGTTCGCGTGCGGGCAGATGCAGGACGCAGCGCGCGTGTCGATGGCGCGCAAGCGCGTTTCGGCGCGTGAATGTATACTGTTCTGGACGAATGCGGGGCTGTGCGTCCTGCCGGGGGTCGAATCACCTGGCTGCGGGATCGCGCCTGACGCTGCGTCGCCTCGCCGTGGGCTGCTGCGCGCTGCCAATTTGCCCCGGGGCGGGGCATTCCTCAATGACTTTTCCGTCGTGGCGCTGCGGATGCGTCTTGCAATTCCGTCCGACATCGGCCAAATTGTATACATCAAATTGATCATCTGGGAGGAGCTAGAGTGACGAAATCCAGTCTGGAAGCCGTTTTGCAGGAAAGCGGCAACGCCGTTCAGATGCTGCGCAACTCAAAAGTCGGCATGTATGTATACCCCGTCGTGGCGCCGGAATTTTCCAATTGGCGAAACGAGCAGTGGGCATGGCGCAATTCCGCAGTGCTGTTCGATCAGTCGCACCACATGGACGAACTGATCGTTGAGGGACCGGATGCCGAGAAGTTCCTCTCCCATCACGGCATCAACTCGTTTGCGAATTTCGGTCTCAACCGCGCCAAGCACTTCGTGCCGGTGACACCGAATGGCCATGTCATCGGCGACCACATCATTTTCCGCGAGCGTGAGGACAAGTTCATCCTCGTCGGTCGCGCGCCGACCTCGAGCTGGCTGATGTTCTGCGCCGCCTATGGCGAGTGGAACGTGCGCATCAAGCACGACCCGCGCTCGCCGTCGCGCCCTGAGGGTGAGCGCGTGCTGCGCACCCACTACCGCTACCAGATCCAGGGTCCGGAAGCGCCGAAGATCTTCGAGAAGATGAATGGCGGTCCGGTTCAGGACATCAAGTTCTTCCACGTCGACTGGATCAATATCGGCTCCAAGAAGGTGCAGGCGCTGCGCCACGGCATGTCGGGCGCGCCGGGTCTGGAGATCTGGGGTCCGTACGAAGACAAGAGCTACATCCTGTCCTGCATTCTGCAGGCAGCCAAGGACGCCGGCGTCGATCTGGTGCGCTGCGGCAGCCGCGCCTATTCGACCAACACGCTGGAATCCGGCTGGATTCCGTCGCCGCTGCCAGGCATCTACACCGGCGACGGCATGCTCAAGGCCTATCGCGAATGGCTCGGCGCCGACAGCTATGAAGCCAGCGGCGCGATCGGCGGCAGCTTCGTCTCCGACAATATCGAGGATTACTACGTCAATCCGTTCGAGCTCGGCTACGACTTCTACATCGGCTGGAAGAAGGACGACTTCGTCGGCAAGGACGCGCTCCTGAAGATGAAGGGGCAGAAGAACCGCAAGAAGGTCACCTTCGAGTGGAACCGCGAGGACGTCCTCAAGGTCATCGCCTCGGCGTTCGAAGACGGCACGCCCTACAAGTGGATCGACTTCCCGCAGCCGAACTACGCCTCGTCCTCGGCCGACATGGTGCTCAAGGACGGCAAGATGGTCGGCATGTCGATGTTCAACGGCTACTCGTTCAACGAACGTTGCGTGCTGTCGCTCGGCGTCGTCGATGCCGACGTGCAGGAAGGTGATGTGCTGACGATGCTGTGGGGCGAGCCGGAGACAACCGGCAAGACCTCGACCGAGCATCACAAGCAGACGGAGATCAAGGTGCGTGTGTCGCCGACGCCTTATGCCCGCGAAGCGCGTGAGAGCTACGCCGACAGCTGGCGCTCCAAGAAGGGTTGATCCTTCAACCAGCTTTGGCTTGACAGACAGGGGCTGCGACGGTGTCGCGGCCCTTTCTGTATTCAATCCTGTCGGGGTGCAGGCATCGGCACGCCAGCGCGTGTCGCAATTTCGACAGTGGGTCCGCGTGAAAACGGATAGTTTTGCGCAGAAATCGCAAAAACAGCCAGATTTCTGGCCGCAACTCTCACGATTTGATTGCGACGCTTTCTGCGATAATGTATACATCCTGCATATCACGCACGGCACGGGAGGAGTGACTTTGCTGAACTTGCTCAGAGGACGGGGGGAAGCGATTCCTACCGATGTTGCCGGGATCGCTGCGTTCCTGCAGGGCTATTCCATCGAGGTTATGCCGCGCACGGCGGCCAAGGTGGAGGATTTTCGCGCGCTGCTGCCACAAGGCACGCGGGTATACATCGCCCACATTGAAGGCACTCCGATCGAAGAGATGGTGGCCACCGCCAAGCGGCTGCGCGACGAAGGCTTCGCCCCGATGCCGCATCTGCCGGCGCGCATCATCGCTGATACCGCCCAACTCGACGACTGGCTGACGCGCTATGCCCAGGAGGCCGGCGTCGACCAGGCATTGCTGCTCGCCGGTGGCGTGACGCAGCCGCATGGCACCTTCGACAGTTCAATGCAGATGATGGAAACGGGGCTGTTCCAGAAGCACGGTTTCACGCGCCTGCATGTCGCCGGTCATCCCGAAGGCAACAAGGATATCGACGCCAATGGCGGCTCGGCCGTGGCCGACGCGGCGCTGGCGTGGAAGCAGGCCTTTGCGCGCGAAACCGGCATCGACATGGCGATTGTCACCCAGTTCGCGTTTGACGCCGGGCCGATCATCGACTGGGCGGAGCGCCTGCGCAAAGCCGGCATCACGCTGCCGATCCATGTCGGCGTCGCCGGGCCGGCCAAGCTGCAGACGCTGATCAAATACGCCATCAGCTGTGGCGTCGGGCCGTCGCTGAAGGTGCTGCAGAAACGCGCCATGGACCTGACCAAACTGTTGCTGCCCTACGAGCCGACGGACGTCGTCGCCCAACTCGCCACCTGGTCCGCCGACACGCCCGGCAACCTGATCGAGCAGGTGCATTTCTTCCCGCTCGGCGGCATCCGCACCAATGCCGAGTGGGCAAACGACAAAGTTGCCGCCGGCTGACGCCACGTCCGTTGCGATCGCGCGATTGCGTCGCTACCAATCGCTGGCAGTGAGGCAGGAGGAGGGTTGCGATGCGGATCGCATTCATCGGGTTTGGCGAAGCGGCGCGGGCGTTTACGCAGACGCTGCGCCAACAGGACGGCGTGTCGTTTTGCGCCTATGACCGGCTGCTTGGCAGCGCCGGCGCACCGGAAGCCGCGTTGCGCGCGGCTGCGGTGGCGCTGGATGTCGAGCTTTCCAGCGATGCAGTGGCAGCGGTGCAGGGCGCCGATTGGGTCATCTCCGCGGTGACCGCAGCCGACAGCCTCGACGCGGCGCAGTCGGTGGCGCGCCATCTGACGGCGGCGCAGGTGTTCGTCGACATCAACTCCGTCTCCGGCGGGCGCAAGCGCGACACCGCCGCGCTGGTCGGCATCAACGGCGCTGCTTACATCGACATGGCGGTGATGGCGCCGGTGCATCCGCGCGGCCATCGCACCCCGGTGCTGCTCGCTGGCCCGGCCTGCGAGGCGCTGTCGGAGCGGTTGACCGCGCTGGAGTTCGATTTTTCGATTGTCGGCGACGAGATCGGGGCGGCAACGTCGATCAAGATGCTGCGCTCGCTGTTCGTCAAGGGCATGGAAGCGATCACCGTGCAGACGTTGCTGGCCGCCAGGGCGGCAGGGCGCTTCGACGAGGTCTACGGCTCGCTGGCGGCGTCGTTTCCGCAGCTGGGCTGGCCGAAATATCCCACCTATCAGCTGGAGCGCGTTGCGCGCCACGGCGTTCGCCGCGCCGCCGAAATGCGCGAATCGGCGGCGACGCTGGAAGAACTCGGCTTCAAGCCGGGGCATGATCTTGCCACAGCGATTGCCGATTTTCAGGCGCAGATCGGTGAACTGGGCCATGATGTCGATGAAACGGGCGACGTGTCGGCGCTGTACGAAAACCTGCTGACCCGGTTTCGCGCCGATTGATAAGGAACGGTTGCGGGGCGACCGGAGGAGAAAGACTGCATGAATAACGAGCCGTGCTTTGACGTCGCCCATCTGGGCCATGTCGAGCTTTTCACCAACAAGCCCGAGGAAAGCCTCAACTTCTTCGTCAATATCTACGGCCTGACGGAGAGTGGGCGCGAAGGCGACTCGGTCTATCTGCGCGCGTTCGACGACTACGAGTTTCATACGCTCAAGCTGACGGCGTCCAACACCACCGGCGTCGGCCACATCGGCTACCGCACCTCGTCGCAGGCCGCGCTCGAGCGCCGGGTCAAGGTGATCGAGGAAATGGGCTGCGGCATCGGCTGGAGCGACGGCGATCTCGGCCACGGTCGCGCCTATCAATTTCGCGACCCGGACGGCCATATCTTCGAGCTTTACTGGGACACCAACGTCTATGTCGCGCCGGAGAGCGAGCGCCCGGCGCTGAAGAACATCGCCCAGCGCTATCACGGCCGTGGCGTCGCGGTGCGCCGTCTCGACCATTTGAATTTGCTGGCCAAGGACGTCTCGGTGATCCGCGACTTCATGGTCAAGGCGCTCGGCAGCCGCGTCACCGAGCAGATCCAGCTCGACAATGGCCGTCTTGGCGGCTGCTGGTTCACGGTCAACAACAAGACCTATGACATCGCGTTCAGCGAAGACCACACCGGGGCGAGCGGCCGTTTCCACCACATCACCTATGCTGTCGATCAGCGCGAGGAGATTTTGCGCGCCGCCGACATCTTCCTCGAAAACGGCGTCTTCATCGAGACCGGCCCGCACAAGCACGCGATCCAGGGCACGTTCTTCCTCTACGTCTACGAACCCGCCGGCAACCGCGTCGAAGTCGCCAACGCCGGCGCCCGCCTGATCCTGCGCCCCGACTGGCCAACGGTGACCTGGACCGAAGCCGACCGTAAGAAGGGACAGGCCTGGGGCCTGAAGACGATCGAAAGCTTCCACTCCCACGGCACGCCGCCGGTGGAAAAGTAAGCGGGTTTGGGGCTCCCACCTCCGTCATCCCGGCCGTAGAGCCGGGACCCATTGGTGATCACATGGTCGAGCGCGGATGGCTCCGTTGCGCGCGACGAGACCCCGGCCGCGTTGGTCAATGGGTCCCGGATAGCCGTCGGCTTCCGGGATGACGAGGCACGAAAAGATCGTCAGGAAACGCTCCCGGCTACCTTTTCCTACACCTCAGGCGAAGTGGACAGTCTTGGTCTCGACGTAGTTGTCGAGGCCTTCCGGGCCGCCTTCGCGGCCCATGCCGGACTGTTTGAACCCGCCGAACGGATGCTTGGGGTCGACGATCAGGCCGTTGATGGTGACCGAGCCGGTGCGCATGCGGCGCGCCATCGCGTAGCCGCGTTCAGGGTCGGCGCTGTAGACCGCACCCGACAGACCATAGGGCGAGTTGTTGGCCTTGGCGGCGGCGTCGGCTTCGTCGCCATAGGTCAGCACCGAGACGACGGGACCGAAGATTTCCTCCTGGACGATTTTCATGTCCGGCGTCACGTCGGTGAACACTGTCGGCTCGACATAGAACCCGGTGTCGAGGCCTTTCGGACGGCCGCCGCCGCAGGCGATGCGTGCGCCTTCGGCACGCCCGGCTGCGATGTAGCCTTCGACCCGTGCGCGCTGCCGTGCCATCGTCAGCGGTCCCATCTGCGTTGCCGGATCGAACGGGTCGCCGACCTTGATGTTGGCCACCGCGCCCAGATAGAGGTCGAGGAATTCCTTCTCGCGGCGCTCCGGCACCAGAATGCGGGTCAGCGAGAAGCAGACCTGACCGGTGATCGGCATGGTGTAGGCCATCAGGCTGGGAAGGGCGGCGGTGAAGTCAGCATCGTCGAGCAGCACCGCGGCCGACTTGCCGCCGAGCTCGAGGCTGACGCGCGCCAGGCGCTCCGCGCAGACCGAGGCGATATGCTTGCCGGCACCGGTCGAGCCGGTGAACGCGACCTTGTCGATGCCTTTATGGCGCACGAGATAGTCGCCGCCTTCGCGGCCTGACGGCACCAGATTGAACACGCCGGCGGGCAGGCCGGCTTCCTCGATGGCTTCGGCGAGAATGTAGGCTTCCAGCGGCGTTTCGGGCGACGGCTTGGCCACCATGGTGCAGCCTGCGGCGAGCCCGGCGGCGATCTTGTAGGACAGAAGCACCATCGGCGCGTTCCACGGCGTGATTGCGGCGCAGACGCCGACCGGCTCCTTGACCACCCTGACCTTGCCGCCATCGTCTCGACGCCTGTCGTCGACGAACGGGTAGGTTTCGATCAGGTCAGCATAGTAGCTGAACAAGGTGGCGTTCTGCGGAACCAGCTTCTTGGTCAGGCTGATCGGCGCGCCGACCTGCGTGGTCCACGCCATGGCGATATGATCCATCCGGCGGGTGAGGATTTCCGACACCTTGCGCAGGTAGCGCGCTCGCTCGGAAGGGGCCATGCGCGGCCATGGGCCGGTGTCGAACGCCTCGCGCGCGGCGGCGACGGCGCGGTCGATATCGGCTGCACCCGCCTCGGGATAGGAGAACAGCACCTCCTCGGTCGACGGTGAAACCACAGTTGATGTGTAGCGGGAAATCGGGTCGACCCAGCGCCCGCCGATGAAGAAACGTTCCGGTGCTGCGAGCCCGGACGCATTGCCGTTGATGTCTCTAGCTGCGACGTTCATGTTGTTCGCCTCCCATTGCCAACTTCTCCTTAAATGTAGTGGCAATCGAGAAATTGTATACCGTTATCGGCGCAGCACAAATTCGAGCTTACGAGGACAGGTCGATCAACGCTTGCGCGGCCGTCAGGTCGGCAGGCGTATTGACGTTCAGGAACGGATCAAACGGCACGGCGGAAAATTCGGCCAGCACCGCGCCGTGCTTGTGCGCCCAGTGGACGACCTTGCGGGTGCCAGTGAGAAGCTCCGCGCGCAGGTCGTCGCGCAATGCGACCGGCCACAACGCAAACGTCGGATGCGAGCGCACGATCCCGTCCGCATCAGGCGACGCGGCGAGCGCGATCGGCGCAGCCTGCGACTGCGCGGCTGCGCGCAGTCTTGCAACCAGATCGCGTGGCAGGAACGGCGTGTCGGCGGCTACGGTGACGATGGCGTCGGCACCTTGCGTCGCGGCCCAGTCGAGCCCGGCGAGAATGCCGGCCAGCGGGCCGAGGTGACCGGCAATCGGGTCGGCGATCACCGGCAGGCCGAACCGTGCGAAGCGTGATGGATCGCCGTTGGCGTTGAGGGCGAGCAGGTCGCATTGCGGGCTGAACCGCGCCAGCACCAGATCGAGCAGCGTGGCGTTGCCAAGCGGCAGCAACGCCTTGTCGCCGCCGCCCATGCGGGTGGCGAGGCCGCCGGCCAGAACGACTCCGGCAATGCTGTGCGCGGCTTTATCCATCAGACGCTGGCGCCAAGCGTGGTGACCGCCTCGTGCTGGCTGAGGAACACCCGGCCATTGAGGTGCTGGACGAACTGGGTGCGTTTCAGCCGATCCATCACCGGGCCCTTCACCTCCGACAGGTGAAAGCCGATGCCGGCATCGCTCAGGCGGCGGCTGATCTCCTCGAGGCTTTCCAGCGCCGAGGCGTCGATGGCGTTGATCGCCGAGCACATCAGCACGACATGCTGGACGCGCGGCTGCTCGGCCACCATCGCCGCGATGCGGTCTTCCAGATAGCGCGAATTGGCGAAATACAGGCTTTCATCGACGCGAATCGACAGGATTTCGGGGCGCGTCAGCACGTCGAAGCGATCGACGTTGCGATAATGCTCGGTGTTCGGCACCTGCCCGACGATTGCCATGTGCGGCCGGCTGGTGCGGTAGAGATAGAGCAGCAGCGACAGCAGCACACCGGCCACAATGCCGGGTTCCACGCCCCAGCCCAGCGTGACGAGGATGGTCGCGGCCATCGCAGCGAAGTCGGACTTCGAATAGGTGAAGACCCGGCGAATGGCGGCGAAATCGACCAGCGACAGCACCGCGATGATGATCGTTGCTGCCAGCGTCGCCTGCGGCAGATAGGCGAGCAGCGGCGTCAGGTACAGCGCTGCCAGCGCGATGCCGATGGCGGTGAACGCGCCTGCGGCCGGCGTCTGTGCGCCGGCGTCGAAATTGACCACCGAGCGCGCAAAGCCACCGGTCACCGGGTAACCCGCCGATAGCCCCGCCGCGAGGTTGGCCGCACCCAGCGCGATCAGTTCCTGGTCGGGCTCGATGCGCTGACGTCGGCGCGCCGCCAACGTTTGGCCGACGGAGACGGATTCGACGAAGCCGACGATGGAGATCAGGAACGCCGGCGCGATCAGCGCGGTGGCGAGATCGAGCGACAGCGACGCGACGCCGAACGCCGGCA
>JBEBXE010000005.1:0-31650 GCA_040391705.1 Aerobium aerolatum | reverse complement strand
TCTACGCCGACGGGTCGGTGCATATGAACCATGGCGGCACCGAGATGGGGCAGGGCCTGCACCTCAAGGTGGCGCAGGTGGTGGCGGAAGAGTTCCAGATCGACCTCGACCGGGTCAAGATCACCGCGACGACGACGGCCAAGGTGCCCAACACCGCGCCGACGGCTGCGTCCTCGGGTGCCGATCTCAACGGCATGGCGGCGCAGGACGCCGCACGGCAGATCAAGACGCGACTGATCGACTTTGCCGCCGAACGCTACGGCGTGCCGCACGACCAGATCGTGTTTCTACCCAACCGAGTGCGGGTCGGCAATCAGGAAATCGCCTTCAACGATTTGGTCCGGATGGCATTTGTCGCGCGGGTGCAGTTGTCGGCCGCCGGCTTCTACAAGACGCCGAAAATCCACTGGGACCGCGCCAAGGGGCGTGGCCATGCGTTCTACTATTATGCCTATGGCGCGGCGTGTTCGGAGGTGTCGGTGGACATGCTGACCGGCGAATATGTCGTCGAGCGCACCGATATCCTGCACGATGTCGGCCGCTCGCTGAACCCGGTGATCGACATCGGCCAGATCGAGGGCGGTTTCGTTCAGGGCATGGGCTGGCTGACGACGGAAGAGCTGGTGTGGGACGACAAGGGGCGGCTGCGCACCCATGCGCCGTCGACCTACAAGATCCCGCTGGCGTCGGACCGTCCGAAGATTTTCAACGTGGCGCTGACGGACTGGTCGCAGGCCTATGAGCCGACGATCCACCGTTCGAAGGCCGTCGGCGAGCCGCCGCTGCCGCTGGGGCTTTCGGTGTTGCATGCGCTGTCGGACGCCATTGCCAGCGTCGCCGACCACACGGTCTGCCCGCGCCTCGATGCGCCGGCAACGCCGGAGCAGGTGCTGATGACCATCGAGCGGTTGAAGGGGCAAGCCGCCGCACCGAAATGAGCGTGATGCTGTCCAAACTCCATCGTTTTCTGGCTGCGTGGCCGCAGCTGGCGCTGGTGGAGATCATTGAGGCCAAGGGCTCGACACCGCGCGCCGTGGCGACGTGGATGCTGGTGTCGCCGGGTGCGATCTTCGGCACCATCGGCGGCGGGCGGCTGGAGTTCATGGCCATCGAGCGCGCGCATGAGATGATCGCGCAGGGCATCGCGACGGATCGTCTCGACGTGCCGCTGGGGCCTGAAATCGGCCAGTGCTGTGGCGGCCGGGTGAAGATCGACATCGCGCTGGTCGACGCAGAATTGCGCGAAACGGTCATGCAACGCATCGCCAGTGAAGAAGCGCTGTATCCGAGCGTCTATCTGTTTGGGGCCGGCCATGTCGGTCATGCGCTGGCTGCGGCGCTGGCGCTGCTGCCGGTTCACACGACCGTGGTGGAAACGCGCCCCGAGGCGCTGGAGGGCATGCCGGAGGGCATCACCACGGTGGCGAGCGCGATGCCCGAGACGGTGGTGCGCGACGCCCCGAAGGGCGCGGCGTTCCTCGTGCTCACCCACGACCATGCGCTGGATTTCCTGATCGTCGCCGAAGCGCTCAATCGCGGCGACGCCGCCTATGTCGGCATGATCGGCTCGAAGACCAAGAAGGCGACGTTCAACAGCTGGTTCATGCGCGAAGCCGACGGCGACGCCGAGGCGCTGACGCAACTCGTCTGCCCCATCGGCGGCGCTGACGTAAAAGACAAACGCCCCGAAGTGATCGCCGCGCTGGCAGCCGCAGAAGTTATTCGCGGGTTTGCCGTCGCGGGATAGCGGCCGCGCGCGACGATGTGCTCACTAATGGGTCCCGGCTCTCGCTTCGCTCGGCCGGGATGACGGAGGTGTTGGTTATTCCTTTTCCTGCACGTGGGCTTCGAGGAACCAGAGGTTCTTGTCGAGGTCGCGGGAGAAGGCGGTGAAGATGTCGGCGGCGTCGGCGTCGCCGGCTTCGTCGCTTTCATCGATGGCGGCGCGCACGGAGTTGGCGAGGGCGCCGTAGCGCTCGATCAGCTCGGCGAGGTGGTCCTTGGTCTTGGAAATCGTGGTCGGGTAGGGCTTCAACGTCGTCTTCTCGGCGACGGTCTGCGTGGTGCCCTGGGCCATGCCACCCAACTGAACGGCGCGCTCGGCCATCGTGTCGATATGGACGTCGAGGTTGGCGCGGAACACGTCCAGAAGTTCATGAATGGCGATGAACTGCGGACCCTTGAGGTTCCAGTGCGCCTGCTTGGTAACCAGCGCGAGGTCTATAGCATCCGCGAGCCGTGCATTCAGCAGCTCGATGGAAACTTTCTTGGTGTTGGACTTGAGATCGTTGCGCGTTGCATGATTCGCCACGGCGGGACTCCTGTGGTTGGAAGGGGGAGACTTGCCTGCATAGAACGCTGCAGCCCGCGAGAGGTTGCTTCGCCCGTGTGTGGGTCGCGTGATGATGGCCTGCCAGACGTTACCGAACGGTGTCCAGCCGCCTCATGATTTCGCGGTCCATTCAGTTCGCGGCATCGGCTGATCGACCCATTTGCCGGCGAGAATGTCGCGGATCATGTGCTGGCAGCGGTCGGCCATGAAGTCGAGCAGCAGCCGGACTTTCGGGTCCTGGAATTTCTTGTGCGGATAGACCGCCGCCAGCTGCACCGGGGCCGGCGGGTTGTCCTGCAGGATCACCTTGAGCCGTCCGTCGCGCAGGAACGGCTCGATATCGAAACGCGGCTTGTTGATGATGCCGCGCCCGGCCAGCGCCCAGCCGGTGACGACGTCGCCGTCGTCGGAATCGAACGGTCCATAGACTTCGATCTTCTGCGGGCCGTCGGGCGTGCGCAGCGTCCAGGCATGTTCCTTTGCGCCGGGAAAGCGCAGCATCAGGCAATCATGCTTCTGGGTGATGAGGTCCTGCGGGGTTTTCGGTTCGCCGCGCCGTTCCAGATAGGCGGGGGCGGCGGCCAGAACCCGCTCGCAATCGAGGATGCCACGCATGCGCAGGCTCGAATCCTCCAGCAGGCCGAGACGGAAGGCAACGTCGATGCCTTCCTTCATGATATCGACATTGTGGTCGGACAGGCGCAGACGCACCTCGATATCCGGGTAGCGGTCGCGAAATTCGGGGATGCCGGAGGCGATCAGGCGACGGCCGAGACCGAGCGGCGCGGTGACGCGGATGGTGCCGCGCGGCTGGCCCGACAGCGCGCTGACGGCGGCTTCGGCCTCGAGGATGGATTCCAGAACCTTGCGCGCGCCGTCATAGAAGACGCGGCCATGCTCGGTCGGCATCAGCTGGCGCGTGGTGCGGTTGAACAGCCGCACGCCGAGATACTTCTCCAGCTCCTTGATGCGATTGGAGGCTACCGCCGGCGAGATCCGCATGTCGCGACCGGCAGCCGACAGATTGCCCAGCTCCACCACGCGCACGAACACAGAGAGATTATCGAGATAGGCCACGGGCACTTCCTTGTTGCGGGGGCATTATTTTCCAGATTTTTTTGAAAGTCATCGTGCATCTCTCCTCTTTCGGTTTGAACTGGAAGCTTTAGAGTCGTGCGAACATGCGCATGTCGGTATCCTGGCACCGGTTTTCTGGTCCGGACGGCCTGCGTAAAAGACTTCGAGGGGACGGCGATGTACGATTTTGCGATCTTCTGGGAATGGCTTTCCTTTGCCGCGCGCTGGCTGCACGTGATCACGGCGATCGCCTGGATCGGCTCGTCGTTCTATTTCATCGCGCTCGATCTCGGGCTGGTGAAGCGCGACGGCATGCCGGTCGGCGCCAGTGGCGAGGAATGGCAGGTCCATGGCGGCGGTTTCTACCATATCCAGAAATATATGGTCGCGCCGGAGCGGATGCCGGAGCACCTGACCTGGTTCAAGTGGGAATCCTACGCTGCCTGGATGTCGGGCTTCTTTCTGCTGGCGATCGTCTACTATGCCAGCGCCGATCTCTACCTGATCGACCGCAACGTGCTCGACGTGTCGGCCCCGGTGGCGATCCTGATCTCGTTCGGCTCGCTGGTGCTGGGCTGGTTCATGTACGACCAGCTGTGCAAGACACGGCTGGCGGACAACGACACGTTGCTGATGCTGGTGCTGTTCCCGATCCTCGTGGCGGTTGCGTGGGGCTACACCCAGCTGTTCACCGGCCGCGCGGCGTTCCTGCATCTTGGCGCGTTCACCGCCACGATCATGTCGGCCAACGTGTTCCTGGTCATCATTCCCAACCAGAAGATCGTGGTGGCGGACCTGATTGCCGGGCGCAAGCCGGACGCCAAATATGGCAAGATCGCCAAGACCCGGTCGCTGCACAACAACTACCTGACGCTGCCGGTCGTCTTCCTGATGCTGTCGAACCACTATCCGCTGGCGTTCGGCACCCAGTTCAACTGGATCATCGCGGCGCTGATCTTCCTGATCGGCGTGCTGATCCGTCACTATTTCAACTCGATGCACGCCCGCAAGGGCAAGCCGCACTGGACCTGGGGACTGGCGGCGGTGCTGTTCATCACCATCATGTGGCTGTCGACGGTGCCGAAGGTGCTGACCGGCGAGGAACGCGCGTCGGCGACGGGCGAAATCTACATGGCCTCGCAGCACTTTCCCGCCGTGCGTGACACGGTGATGGGCCGCTGCGCGATGTGCCATGCGGCAGAGCCGGCGTGGGAGGGCATCACCTTTACGCCCAAGGGTGTGAAGCTCGACAGCGACATCCAGATTGCCGAACACGCCCGCGAGATCTATTTGCAGGCAGGGCGCAGCCATGCGATGCCGCCCGCCAATGTGTCGAATATAACGCCGGAGGAGCGCCAGCTGCTGGTGGCGTGGTTTGAAGGGGTACGTAAGTGACCACGGTTCTTCTGCGCGGACGGGTATTGTCGTTCCGGACACGGCCTGAGGGCCTCGACGACCGCGCCTCCTACCTGTTCGAGGAAGATGGCGGCGTTCTGATCCGCGACGGCAAGGTCGCCGCGCTGGGGGATTTTTCCGCTCTTGCGAAAGACGCCGGCGACGCCCGTGTGATTGACCACCGTCCGCATTTGATCCTGCCCGGCTTCATCGATGCGCATGTGCACATGCCGCAGATGCAGGTGATCGCCAGTTATGGCGCGGAATTGCTGGGATGGCTCAACACCTACACCTTCCCGGAAGAAACCAAGTTTTCCGACTCCCAGCACGGCCGACGCATCGCGCGGCTGTTCTGTGACGAGATGGTGCGCCACGGCACGACGACGGTGGCGGCCTATTGCTCGGTGCATCGCCAGAGTGCTGACGCCTTCTTCGAGGAAGCGCTGTCGCGTGACATGCTGGTGATTGCCGGCAAGGTGATGATGGACCGCAACGCGCCCGAGGCGCTGCGCGACACGCCGCAGAGCGGCTATGACGACACCAAGGCGCTGATTGCCGACTGGCATGGCAAGGGACGGTTGCACTACGCGATTACGCCGCGCTTTGCGATTACGTCGACGCCCGAGCAGATGGAGATGGCGGGCGCGCTGATGCGGGAACATCCCGACCTGCACATGCAGACGCATCTGTCGGAGAACCATGCCGAGATCGCCTTCACCCAGGAGCTTTATCCGTGGTCGAAGGACTATACCGACATTTACGAGCACTACGGCCTGCTCGGGCGCAAGGCGCTGTTCGGCCACTCGATCCATCTGTCGGAGCGCGAGGCGGACGCGCTGTCGGATGCCGGTTCGGTGGTGGTGTTCTGCCCGACCTCGAACCTGTTCCTCGGCTCGGGGCTGTTCGACTGGCAGCGTTATTCCAAGCGCGCCAAGCCGTTGCGGATCGCGGCGGCCAGCGACGTCGGCGGCGGCACCAATTATTCGATGCTGCGCACGATGGACGAGGGCTACAAGGTGATCGCGCTGCTGGGCGAGAAGATCAATCCGTTCGCGTCGTTCTGGCAGATCACGCTCGGCAACGCCAAGGCGCTGTCGATCGACGACCGCGTCGGCACGCTGGATGTCGGCACCGATGCCGACATCACCGTGCTCGATGCGCGCGCCACGCCGGGCATGGCGCTGCGGATGGAGACCGTCACCACGCTGGCCGAAGAACTGTTCCTGCTGCAGACGCTGGGCGACGACCGCGCCGTGCGCGAGGTCTATGTCGCGGGCAAGCCGGCGAAAACCGCGCTCGCCTGAGGCTCACACCTCGTGCAAATAGAGGTGGTAGTCGAGTTCGCTGACCGTGCGGGCGACGCGCAGATATTCGGCGCGCTTGATCGCGGTGAAGGTGCGGTGCATGTCCGCGCCAAGCGCCTGCTTCAGAAACGCTGACGCCTCCGCCGCATTGATCGCCGAGATCCAGTCCGCAGGCATGGCGCGGGCTGCGCCAGCGTCGGCCTCATAGCCGTTGCCGGTGGTTTCCGGGCCGGGGTCGAGTTTTTCATCAAGGCCCTTGCCGATGCCGGCCAGAACCGTCGCAGCCACCAGATAGGGGTTGGCGTCGACGCCGGACGGGCGATGCTCGATGCGGCGCGCGCTCTTTGCGCCAGCCGGCACCCGCAGCGCCACGGAGCGGTTGTTGACGCCCCATGTCGGCGCGACCGGCGCATAGGACTGCGCCACGAACCGCCGCCACGAATTGGCATGCGGCGCAAACACCAGCATCGATTCGGCCATGGTGTCGGCAAGACCGCCCAGCGCATGCAGCAGCGTCGGGTTCCAGACGCCTTCCTCCTGCTCGACGAAAACGTTGTCGCCGCTGCCGTCGCGCATCGAGACGTGCAGGTGCATGCCCGAGCCGGCATAGCGCTCGATCGGCTTGGCCATGAAGCAGGCGGTGACGCCGTGGCGGCGTGCCTGCATCCGCACCAGCCGCTTGAGCATCAGCAGATCGTCGGCGGCGCGCAGGATGTCGGTGCGGTAGTTGAGCGTCAGCTCGTACTGGCCGGGGGCATATTCGGAGATGACGGTTTCGGCCGGAATGTCCTGCGCCTCGGCCGCCTTATAGATGTCGGAAAACAGCGGCTCCATGCCGTGCAGATGATCGACGGAATAGACTTCCGTCTTGCCGCTGGCACGCCCGTCGAGCACGGCGCGGGCCGGCTGGACGCGGCCTTCGCCGTCGCGGTCGTTGGCAAGCAGGAAGAATTCCAGTTCGAACGCGCCGGCCGGATGCAGGCCCCGCGCGGCAAACGCCTGGACCTGTCGCGTCAGCGCATGGCGCGGGTCGCTGGTCATCGGCGTGCCGTCGAGCAGATACATCGACATCAGCACCTGACCGCGTGGCGGGTTGGTGCCGTGCAGCGGCTTGAGCGTGCCGGGGATCGGCCAGGCGCGCAGGTCGCCGTCGCCGGAATCCCAGATCAGGCCGGTTTCGTGGACATCCTCGCCGACAATGTCGAGGCCGAGGATCGAGATCGGCAGGTGACGTCCGCCGTCGTACAGACCCTGCAACTCGTGGCGGCGGATGATCTTGCCGCGGCCGATGCCGTTGGCGTCGGTGAGCACGATGTCGAAAGCTTCGATCTGCGGGTGCGCGTCGAGAAACGCCAGCGCTTCGTCGCGCGTGGAACCGGACGGGGAAACACTCATGCGGCAAGCTCCGCTGCAATTTCGCCGAAGGCTGCGACCAGCCGGTCGACCTGGCGCTTCTTCGTCGCTGGCGACACCAGCATCATGTTGTGGAACGGCGCGATCAGGCAGCCGCGATTGACCAGCGCCACGTGGATGGCGGCCTCCAGCTCCGGCGCGTGGGCGGCCTCGGCGTCCGCGCCGCTGCGCAGCGGTCCCGGTGCGCAGATGAACTCGACGCGCGCGCCGACGCGGGCGACGTGCCACGGCAGCTCGTGTTCCTCGATCACCTTGGTCAGGCCCTTCGCCAGCCGGTGCGCCAGCTTTTCCATCCGCGCATAGGCCTTGCCGGTCATCACCTCTTCCAGCGTCGCGCGCATGGCGGCGAATTGCAGCGGGTTGGCCGACAACGTCGTGCCCATGCCGGAATAGCCCGGCGCTTTGGTTTCCAGATAGGTCGCCCAGCGCTGGGCGACGGCTTCGGTCATGCCCCAGATGCTGGCCGGCACGCCGCCCGCGACCGGCTTGCCGAGCACGAACAGGTCGGGGTGAAGGTCATAGGCGCGGCTATAGCCGCCGGGGCCGGTGGAAATGGTGTGGGTCTCGTCGATCAAGAGCAGGGTGCCGTGGGCGCGGGTCAGGTCGCGCAGCGCGGCATGGAAGCCGGGCTCGGGCAGCACCATGCAAGAGTTGGTCAGCACCGGCTCGGTGATGACACAGGCGACGTCGCCTTCGGCCAGCGCCTTGGCCAAGGCGTCGATGTCGTTGAACTCGACCACGCGGGTGGCGGCGGTGAGGTCGCGGAACTCGCCCGCCAGCCCCGGCCGGTTGACCGCCCAGCCGCGCGCCAGCTGCACCATCGTCTCGTCAACCGCGCCGTGATAGCAGCCGTTGAAGACGAGGATTTTCGGGCGGTTGGTGATGGCGCGGGCAAGGCGCAGGGCGAAGCGGTTGGCGTCTGACGCCGTGGTGGCGATCTGCCAGTAGGGCAGGCCGAACCGGGCTTCCAGCAGGGTGCCGACCGCCAGCGCATCGTCGTTGGGCAGCATGTAGGTCAGGCCGCGCTTGGCCTGCCGCCGGATGGCGTGCGCGACCGGCGCCGGGGAATGGCCGAACATCGAGCCGGTGTCGCCGAGGCAGAAATCGGCAAGCTCGTGGCCGTCGATGTCGATGATCTTTGCGCCACGGGCACGGTTGACCACGAACGGAAACGGCATCGGCCAGTCGCGCATCCAGTGCATCGGCACGCCGGCGAGATAGCCTTCGGCTCCATCGGCCATGGCGCGTTTCGAGCGCGGCCGCGCCCGGACATAGGCCTTCGCCTCTTTGGCGCGCAACGCCGCGATGCGGGCGACGTCGATGCCGCCGATGGTTTGGGTGTGCCCGTCCACGATCATCTCTCCACAGGTGTCGTAAATTCTCTAGCCTCGCCGCAGAGGAGCCGCAAGCAGGCGGCACAAACAAGGTTGACGGGGAGAGGAAACGCGGGCGCGGTGTTGCACCAACGGTCGTCATCCCGGCCGAGCGGAGCGAGAGCCGGGACCCATTGGTGCTGAAATCGTGGAGAACGGCCGGGTCCTCGCCTGTCGCGCGAAGTCAGGTCCGGTTGTGCTTGCTGAATGGGTCCCGGCTCTGCGGTCGCTGCGCTCTCTTGGCCGGGATGACGGAGGAGGGCGAATGCAGTCGGCCCCGTGCGTGTGCACGGGACCTGGCCCGGATCAGCCGGTGATGTCGATGACGCCGCAGTCGCCGGCTTCGGAGGCGAAGGCGATGCGGCTGCCTTCGGGGTCCCATGCCAGCGCGGTGATGGCGCCGTTGCCGGCGCGGCGCAGCAGGATTTCCTTCTGGTCGGCGACACGTGCGCCCAGCACCATGCCGTCGGCATAACCGATGGCGAGGATGTCGTCGCTGGCGTGGAAGGCGACGGCGGTGACCATCGAATCGCCGCGCGTGCCCAGTTCGACCGGGGCCTTGCCGATCGGACCGTCCTTGGTGAGGAACGGCCAGCAGATGGCGGCGGGTGCGCCGGAACTGGCCAGCCAGCGGCCTTTCGGCCCCCACGACATCGACTTCACCTTGGCCGGGTAGCCGGCCATGCGCATGTGCTTGCCGTCGGCAAGCTTCCAGCCGTGCAGCGAGTTTTCCTGCATCGCGGTGACGAGGAAATTGCCGTCGGGCGAGAAGGTGGCGGCGGTGTGCGCGCCGGCCCATTCGAGTTCGACCGGCTTGCCGGCTGCCGCCGGGAAATGCAGCGTTGCGCCGTTGTAGCGGGCGACCGCGATGCGCATGCCCTTGGGTGCGAACGCCAGACCCTCGACCGAGCGCGGGTGCTGGAATTCCTTCACCGCGCCGTCCGGCAGACGGACATAGGCGACGCGGCCACTGCCATAGGCAATCGCGTTGCGCGGCCCGGCGGCCAGCGCCGTCACCCATTTGCGGCCAACCGTGGCGACTTCTTCCACCGTGCCGTCGGCGGACAGGACGCAGACGCGCCCGTCCTCGCCGCCGGTGACCAGGGTCTGGCCATCGACGCCCGGCACGGCGGTGAGAAGCCCGTCATGGGCCTCGGTGGTCTTGTGGCCATTGTCGAGGCGATGGACGAGGCCGTCGGCCATGGCGAAGGCCGGGACGGACCCGAGCCAGGCTACGGTGATGCAATGGCCGTCGAGATCAAGCGGAGCGACTGTCGGCATCAGGCTTGGCACGCCTCGAAGGTGCGCGTGAGACGTTCGACGTCCAGTTCGCGACCGATGAAGACGAGGCGGCTTTCGTGCTTCTCGCCATCTTTCCAGGCGCGCTGGTGGTCGCCTTCGAGGATCATGTGCACGCCCTGCACGACGTAGCGTTCCGGGTCGTCCTTGAGCGCGATGATGCCCTTGAGACGCAGGATCTTCGGACCGTCCATCTGGGTGGTCTTCTCCAGCCACGGGAAGAACTTCTTCGGGTCCATTTCGCCGCCGCGCAGCGAGATCGAGGTCACGCCGACATCGTGGATTGGCGACACGCCGTGATGATGGTGATGGCCGTGATCATGATCGTGGCCGTGGTGGTGATGGTCGTGATCGCAATCCGGGCCGCAATCGTGGTCATGATCGTGATCATGCGCTTCGAGGAAATGCGGATCGTTGTCGAGCGCGCGCTGCAGGTCGAACGCGCCACGGTCGAGCACGTCGCTCAGGGCAACGCCGGCGCGCTGGGTCTTGTGGATGATGGCGGCCGGGTTGATGGCGCGCACGGCGGCTTCGACGTCGCGCAGTTCCTGCTCGGTGACGAGATCGATCTTGTTGAGCACGATGACGTCGGCAAACGCGATCTGGTCCTCGGCTTCCTTGGAATCCTTGAGGCGCAGCGGCAAATGCTTGGCATCGACCAGCGCGACGACGGCGTCGAGCTTGGTCTTGGAGCGCACGTCGTCGTCCATGAAGAACGTCTGCGCTACAGGTGCCGGATCGGCCAGGCCGGTGGTCTCGATGAGAATCGCGTCGAAACGGCCAGGGCGGCGCATCAGGCCTTCGACGGTGCGAATCAGATCGCCCCGCACGGTGCAGCAGATGCAGCCGTTGTTCATCTCGTAGATTTCCTCGTCGGATTCCACGATCAAATCGTTGTCGATGCCGATCTCGCCGAATTCGTTGACGATCACGGCGTACCGCTTGCCGTGGTCTTCGGTGAGAATGCGGTTCAGAAGCGTGGTCTTGCCGGAACCGAGATAGCCGGTAAGCACGGTGACCGGAATTTGAGGCTGTGCCTGCGCCATGAATGACCTCTTGGCAAATGCTGGGGTGTATCGGCGTCCATATAGGATGTCGCGCGCAAGATTGCACGGACTTACGGTTGGCTCAACGCAGGGTCGACAGGTCGAAGCGTGCGACGTCCTGCAACAGCTCGACGAATCCGTTTGCCGCGTGGGCGAGAATCGCTTCGCCGGCCTGCGCCGTGGCGGCGGCAGCGTTGCCAGTGACCCCGTCGGCCGACAGGTCGCTCATCTTCCAGCCGAAGGCGTGCGGCCCGTAGGCGCGCAGATGGGCGAAGTCGGTCTCGAACGCTGCCTGCGCCGAACCGAAATCGCGCGCGCGCGCCATGTCGACCAGTTCGGGGTGCAGTGCCAGCATCACCGAGGTTTCGATCAGGCCGCCATGGATGCCGAGCGCCTTTTCGCGCGGCGTGACGAATGCGGGCGGGTAGCCGAAGCGGGTCCAGCTGGTCGCCACCGCCAGCATGCCGAAGCGCACGCGCAGTTCCGTCGCCACCACCGTCATCAGCGGTGCGTTGCCACCATGGGCGTTGAGCAGGACGAAACGACGGATGCCACGCGCATGCGCTGCCTCGCCGATGCCGATCCAGCGCTCGATGGCTTCGTCGTAGCGCAGGGTTTTCGTGCCGGCGACGTCCATGTGTTCGATGGAGTAGCCGACCGGTTCGACCGGCAGGAACTCGACGGCAAGCGTCGCGGGCAGGATTTGCGCGACCCGCGCGGCAACGCCTTGGGCGATCAGGGTGTCGGTTTCGAACGGCAGATGCGGGCCATGCTGCTCGGTGGCACCGAGCGGCAGGACGGCGATTGTCCGATCCGATGGATGGAACGGTTGGTGGGATGTTTCGCTGGCTGTCATGTTTCTGTTATGTCGATCTGCAATGTCTGCGTCGCGGTTGTTCAGGCTAGCGTGTCTGGGGGCCAGCAGGCAATCCATGTCAAGGCGGAGCTTTCCTATGGCAAAGGCAGACAAGGCGACAACGATGAGCCGGCTGCATTCGGCGGCACGGCTGGCGCGTACGGCACTGGCGGCGCGATTGCTGGCGCACGGGTTTTATGCCGGGCAGGACCAGATCATGCTCGCGCTGGACCGTGAGGACGGGCAGACGCTGGGGCAACTGGCTACCAGGCTCGGCGTGCGGCCACCGACCGTCACCAAGACGATCAACCGGCTGCAGAGCCAGGGCTATGTCGAAAAGCGTGCCTCGGTCACCGACGCGCGGCAGGCAAACGTCTTTCTCACCGACGACGGACACGCGGTGATGCGCGCCATCGAAAAGGCGGTGAAGAAGACCGAAAAGCAGGCCCTGAAAGGGCTCGACAAGAAAGAGCAGAAGACGCTGGCCAAATTGCTCGCGCGCGTCGAGGCCAACCTGACCGGCGCTGAGATTGCCGAGATCGACGATCTCGCCGACGGCATCGAGCTGAGTGCGGACGAAGTCCAGGCGGTAAACTAGTTCGCCGTCTTTCCCCTTGCACGCCGGCGACGGTTGGCCGAAGAAGGGGGCAGTCCGCTCCTTTAAAATCGGTCAGCTATCGTGAATTCCAAATCCGGATCAACCGAGGCCGCGACGCCAACCTCGGCTATCATGCTCGTTATCGTGGCAGGGGTCCTGTTTTCGTTTCTGGATGCGAGCGCCAAATATCTGGTGCTGAGCGGTCTCGAGCCGCCGTTTGTGGCCTGGGTGCGCTTTACCGTTCATCTGGTGCTGGTGCTGATCCTGTTTCGGGCGTGGTCGAATCCGCTGCTGTTTCGCTCAGGCGCCAAGCCGGCGCAGTTCATCCGCGGGATTTTCCTGTTCGGATCGACGATCTTCAACTTTTTCGCGCTGCAATACCTCCAGCTGGCCCAAACGGTTTCGATCGGGTTTTTCGGCCCGATGCTGATCACCGCGCTGGCGGGGCCGCTTCTGGGCGAGTGGGCCGGGTGGCGGCGCTGGATGGCGGTGCTGGTCGGCTTCATCGGCGTGTTGGTGATTACCCGTCCGGGCATGGGCGAATTCGGCATCGGTCATCTGTTTTCGATCACTGCGATGGCGAGCCAGAGCATCTACGTCATCATGACGCGCAAGATGGGCGCGACGGAATCCTCGGAAAGCCTGATCTTCTACTCGGCGCTGGCCCCGGCACTGCTGATGCTGCCGGCGGTGCCGCTCTACGGCTCGATGCCGCAACAGCCGATCCAATGGCTGCTGCTGCTTGGCCTCGGCTTCTTCGGCGGCTTCGGGCACTATCTGCTGATCCGGGCCTACAAGATCGCCACGACCTCGGCGCTGGCGCCGTATCCGTACTCGCAGATGCTTTGGATGATCGCGCTGGGCTGGCTCATCTTCGGCGATCTGCCGGATACCTGGACGCTGGTGGGCTCCGGGATCATCGTGTCGAGCGGCTTCTACATTCTCCATCGCGAGCATCGACTGCGGCTGGCCAACCGGACCACGCCCCATGGCGAGGCGGACCATCTGGCCAAAAAGCTTTGAAATGGGCTATGTCCGTGGCATAACCGTCTTTTAAACACTTTAAAGCCTGCAGGCGCATCCGGAGGAGGGGTCCCCTGGCACAAAAGATCAAGCTCTCGACCATCGCTGAGGCGCTGGGCGTTTCGACGGCTACCGTGTCGCTGGCGCTGCGCGACAGTCCGCTGGTGGCGGACGCAACGCGTGAGCGGATCAAGGATCACGCCCGCGCGATCGGCTATATCTACAACCGCCGCGCGGCGAGCCTGCGCACGTCGCGCTCCGGCATTGTCGGCGTGGTCGTGCACGACATCATGAATCCGTTCTTCGCCGAAATCTTGCGCTCGATCGAGACCGAACTCGACCGCAGCCGGCAGACCTTCCTGTTGTCCAACCATTACGACCAGCTTGAAAAGCAGCGGACCTTCATCGACACGCTGCTGCAGTTGGGGGCGGATGGCGTGATCATGTCGCCGGCGATCGGAACGCCTGCGGAAGACATCGCCATGGCCGAGAGCAATGGGCTCCCCGCCGTGCTGATCGCGCGCTCTGTCGAGGGTGCGGACGTTCCGGTGTTCCGGGGCGACGATGCCTATGGCATCGGGCTGGCGACGAACCATCTGATTTCGCTGGGGCATACCCGCATCGCCATGATCGGCGGTACCGACCAGACGTCGACCGGCCGCGATCGCTATCGCGGCTACGTGATGGCGATGGAAGCGGCGGGGCTTGCGGTGCAGGAGGGCTGGCGCATTCCGGGCCCCCGGACCAAGCACGCAGGCTTTGAAGCAACGCAGGATTTTCTGGCGTTGAAAGACAAGCCGACAGCTGCGGTGTGCTGGAACGACCTGGTCGCCATCGGTCTGATGAACGGCATTCTGCGTGCCGGATTGACGCCGGGCGTCGATATTTCCGTCACCGGCTATGACGATCTCGAAGAAGCCGCCATCGCCACGCCGGCGCTGACGACGGTGTGGAACGGCCAGCGGGAAGTTGGACGTCGCGCTGCGCGCACCTTGCTTGACCGCCTTAACGGCGTTGAAGTGCATGGCGGCCAGGAGTTGATCCGGCCCGAGCTGCACGTGCGCCAATCGACGGGCGCACCAAAAGAGCGTTGAGGAGCAACGGTTCGCCGTTCCTCAACGCCCTCCAAACCGCACTCACCAAGTATTTGTGTCTTGGCAAGGGCTGGCAAACGTTGCCGGGCGATTTGAGGAGATCGACGCGGTTGTCTGCGGATCGACCGCGCCATTCATGCGGCTTGCTGCCATGGCGGACAGGCATTCGTCGCGCATAGCCTGCCTTTCTTCCGCAGATAACGCGCCGAAGCTTGCGCGGATATCGTCAGGCGTGCGCAAATCGGGCATGCGCGTGCCAGTGTAATAGGTTTCGGACCCAGACAGCGAGGGCAGCATGTCGGGCGTGCCGCTGACATTCTGGGCATAGGCAGCACCTGCTACGAGGGTAAATGCAAATGCAGATACTGCGAGGAATGTTTTCATTGGGGTGTCCTTCCTTGTTCTTGTTGGTTTAGTGAGCCGCTGTACGCGGCCGGGACCCCGGTCAAACGAAGGCTTCCTGCTGTGGTTCCGCCCTAAAACACGGCGTAGCGACACGATATAGTGAGAGGCTTGGGGGGGCGTTCCCGGTTGGCGTCGGGCCGCTCTGCCCTAAAAAGACGGGCCAGCTGGCTGCCAAGCGCAGCGTACGGCGATTTGCTCTTTGCGAGCCGCTGATTCAGGCTGATGCCGAATCCTCAATCTGGCCATAGTTCGTCGGAAACCCGCGTGTGATGGCGACTGAATAATTTCCGATTCTCAATCGAGCGACGCGCCGAAAGAGCGTTGGGGAGCACCGGCTGGGCCGGTGTTCCTCAAGAGTGCTCAACGGCATTGCACTTACCAGGCGCTGACCTGATGGCAGAGCTCGGTGAACGTCACCGGGCGATCTGGATGGGCTTCTGCGGATTTTTCTGCCTTGTCGACGGCTTTCTTGGACTCGGTTGCGCCCGCCGGAACCGTGGACAGGCACTCGTCGCGCAGTGCCTGCTGTTCGCTCGCCGACAGCGCGCCGAAGCTCTTGCGCATCTCGTCGGGGGTGCGCAGGTCGGTCATGCTTGCGTTGGTGTGAAAGATTTCGAGGTTGGGCATATGAGTTTGAGCGTTGGCCGTGCCAACGACATTTGCTGCAAAGGTAGCACCGGTTGCGAGGGCAAATGCAACGGTTGCCGCGGCGAGAAGTGTATTCCTCATGGGACTGGCCTTCCTTGCTCTTAATTACTGAAGAGCCGCAAGATGCGGCGGGGACACCAGACAACGAGAGCTTCACACTGTGGTTCCGGCCCCAAAGCGACACGATAGTGTGACGCGCGTTGTAGTTGGCGTCGGGTAGAATTGCCCTAATCGAGCGGCGCTGGAGGCGGGTAAAGGCAGCTGGCAGCGGCTTACGCTTCGTCAGTCGCTGGTTTAGGCTGATACCGAATCCTCAATCCGGCCACAGTTCGACGGAGACCCGCGCGTGATGGCGACCAAAGAATTTCCGATCCTCATCGTCGGTCGCATGCATCAGCATGCCGACACGCGGCTTCGCGATGCGTTTGCGGTGACGGCCATAGCCACGCCGGACGCGGCGCTGCTCACGGAGAGCGACCGCGCGCAGGTGCGCGGGATTGCCGTGACCGGTGGCCTCGAGCCGCTGGCGGTCAACGGCGCGTTCGTCGATGCGTTTCCGAACCTCGAGATTATCTCCAGCTTTGGCGTCGGCTACGACCACATCGATGCTGCGGAGGTGGCCAGCCGTGGCCTCGTCGTTACCCACACGCCGGACGTGCTGAGCGAGGAGGTTGCGGACACCGCCATCGGGCTGCTCATCAACACGGTGCGCGAATTGTCGAAGGCGGAGCATTGGCTGCGCCAGGGCAACTGGAGCGCCAAAGGCCCGTATCCGCTGACGCGCGGCACCTTGCGCGGGCGCTCTGTCGGGATTTTCGGGCTGGGCCGCATCGGGCTGGCGATTGCAAGGCGGGTGGAAGCCTTCGGACTGCCGATCAGCTATCACAATCGCCGGCCGGTCGCCGACGTTTCGTACCGCTATCACTCAAGCCTGCTGGAACTGGCCGGCGCGGTGGACACGCTGATCTGCGTCGCGCCGGGCGATGCGTCGACCGAGAAGGCGGTGAATGGCGCGGTGCTGCGCGCGCTCGGGACCAACGGCGTGTTCATCAATGTCGGTCGCGGCTCGACCGTGGACGAGGATGCGCTGGCACTGGCGCTGCAGGATGGAACCATTCTCGCCGCCGGTCTCGACGTGTTCGCGCACGAACCCGATGTTCCCGACGGCTTGCTGCAGGCGCAGAACGCCACCCTGCTGCCCCACGTCGCTTCGGCGTCGCAGCATACGCGTCAGGCGATGGCCGATCTCGTCGTCGACAATCTTCTCGAATGGGTGGTGCGGGGCAGCGCGCTGACGCCGGTTCCCGAAGCCCGTGACATCGCCGCCCGCAAGCGCTGATTCGGCGCGTCTACTCCGCAGCTTCGGCGATACGGCCTTCACGCGCAGCGGCGCGGTGGCGGACCGCGTCGCCGAAGGCGCGGAAAATGCGCGCCGACGCGTCGTCGGTTTTCGCCCAGTATTCGGGATGCCACTGCACGCCGACGGTGAACGCCTTGGCGTCGATGACGGACACGGCTTCGACGGTTCCGTCCGGCGCCGCCGCCTCGACCTGCAATCTGTTGCCGAGCCGCCCGACCGCCTGACGATGCACCGAATTGACCATGATTTCGCCGGCGCCGAACACGTCGGCGAGGCAGGTGCCTTCCCTGACGATCACCGGCTGGCGGATGGCGAAACGCTCGTCCTGATCGTCGCTGGTCGGGGCGCGGTGGTCCCAGACGCCGTCCTGCTCCTGGATTTCCGTGGCGAGCGTGCCGCCAAGCGCGACGTTGAGTTCCTGGATGCCGCGGCAGATCGCCAGCAGCGGAATGCCGTGCTCGATCGCGGCGCGAATCAGCGGCAGCGTCGTTGAATCGCGGGCGTGATCGTAGGGGCCGTTTTCTTCCGTCGCCTCGCCGCCATACAGTGCCGGGCTGACATTCGAGCGCGATCCGGTGATCAGCACGCCATCGACGCCGGCAAACAGGGATGGCAGGTCGAGACGGTCGCCGAACGACGGCACCATCACCGGCAGCACGTTGGCCGCCGACAAGGCAGCCTCAAGATATTGCTGCGGCGCGGCGTGCCAGACGTAGTTTTCGAACTGGCGAACGTCCGTGGAGACGGCGACGAGCGGCTGGCGCATGAAAAACCCCACACCTGTCGAGTGTGGCCCCTGTGAACGAGTTGTCCCTCTACATCTAATGGTGTTCGAGGCGTTTTCCAAGCTGGTGCAGTCTATGGGGCTCGTCTGCTGCAGCGCGCCAAAGGGTGCGCCAACGCTTACTGCGAACCGCTGCTGCAATCGCAGCGTGTGCTTGCATGTGACTGGACTCGAGCGATGACGCGTGTATTTATAATCTCCGACTTCGGGGGGAGGATACGCCGATCAAGCGTCGGATGATCCCGAGTTGCAGACTATATTGTAGTTGATCCGTTTCCACTTTGGGAGGTTACTAGATGGATCGTCGTTCATTCTTTAAGAAGGCTGGCGTCGCTGGCGCGGGTGCTGTCGCTGCCACCACGCTGGCGGCACCGGCGATTGCACAGGGCAACCAGACGTGGCGCATGGTCACGACCTGGCCGAAGAACTTTCCCGGCATGGGTGTTGGCGCACAGCGTCTTGCCGACCGAATCACCGCTGCTTCCGGCGGGCGTCTCACCATTCAGGTCTATTCCGCCGGCGAACTGGTTCCCGGCCTGCAGGCGCTGGATGCGGTCATCGACGGCAATGCCGAGATGAGCCACGGCGCGGCCTATTACTGGCAGAACAAGTCGACCGGCCTGTCGTTCTTCACCGGCGTTCCCTACGGCATGACCTCGCGCGAGCTGACCGGCTGGGTGCGCTATCTCGGCGGCCAGGAGATCTGGGACGAGATCTACGACCAGTTCGGCGTGCAGGGCTTCCTGTCGGGCGACACCGGCACACAGGCTGGCGGCTGGTTCCGCAACGAACTGACCGGCGTTGCCGATATCCAGGGCCTGCGGTTCCGCACGCCGGGTCTCGGCGGACAGGTCTGGCAGAAACTCGGCGCGTCGGTGACCAACCTGGCGGCGGGCGAAATCTTCCAGGCGCTGCAGTCCGGCACGCTCGACGCGGCCGAATTCGTCGGCCCGTACAACGATCTCGCGCTCGGCTTCTACCAGATCGCCAAGAACTACTATTTCCCGAGCTTCATCGAGCCGGGTCTGGCGACCGAGCTGGTGGTCGACAAGAAGAAGTATCAGGCGCTGCCGGCCGATTTGCAGGCGATCGTCAAGGATATCTGCCAGGCCGAGTATGACTCGGTTGCCGCCGACTTTGCCGCCAACGATCCGCGCGCGCTGCAGACGCTGGTCAACGACCACGGCGTCAAGGTGCTGCAGTTCCCCGACGAAATCCTCCAGGCCGGTGCTGTGGCTGCAAAGGAAATCTTCCAGGGGCTGCTCGAATCCAGCGATCCGCTGACCAAGAAGACGGCCGAAAGCTTCGTCTCCGCCTTCAACATCGTGCGTCAGAAGACCGACGGCACCGACACGCTGTTTGTCCAGGCGCGCGAGAAGTATTTCCACCTCTAGTCTGTCTGGAACAGCCAGTACGGATACGAAAGGCCCGGGAGCGATCCCGGGCTTTTTGCTGTCAGCTGGCAAACATCGTGGCGATGCCGGTTCCGGCGGCGAAGGCGAGATAGGCGAGCACGAAGAAATAGGCGCAGGTCGCCAGCAGCATCGCATAGCCGCCGATCACCAGCACGCCGTCGCGCTGCGAGACGCCGAGCGCCAGCAGGATGATGGCGAGCGCGGGCAGCGTGTTGGAAAACGGAACCAGTCCGAGCGGCAGCATCAGCAGCAGCGCACCGGCGACGACGGCGAGGCCGTTGACGCGGCTTGCCACCGCGCCCTGGGTCAGGAAGCTGATGCGTTGCCTTGTGACGGTTTCCAGCTTGCGCAGCATGGTGTCGCCGCGCGCCAGCACCTGGCGCAGCTTCTGCGCATCGATGTTGCGATCGAGAATCTGGCGCGGCAGCCACGGCGTGCGGTTGAGGGTGACACCGATGGCGAGCAGCAGGATCGCCAGCCCGAAGATTGTGCTGATGCCGGGGATCGACACCGGGATCAGAAACGGCACCGACAGAAGCGCGCACAACAGCAGCGGCCCATGATCGCCGATTGCCGCGAGGAATTCGCGCAGCGTCGTGGTCGCGTCGGTCATCGTCGCCGTGACGCGCGCCAGCGCTTGCCGCATTGTTTCATCGCGATCCGAATAGGCCAGCGAGGTCATGTTTCACCGTGCAGAAAAGGAAAAAGGCCAGCGGACCTTATATCCACTGGCCTTTCTCAGGAGGTTAACAGCTGCCTAGCTGTAAATCCATTTCGGCAACCAGGTTGCCAGTGCGGGGAAGAAGAAGATCATCCCCACCGCCGCCACCTGGATCGCCACGAACGGAATGATGCCGCGATAGATCATCCCGGTCGACACGCTGTTTGGCGCGACGCCGCGCAGGTAGAACAGCGAGAACCCGAATGGCGGTGTCATGAACGAGGTTTGCAGGTTCACGCCGATCATCACGCCGAGCCAGACCGGATCGACGCCGAGGTTGAGCAGCACCGGTGCGGTGATCGGCACGACGATGAAGATGATCTCGAACGTGTCCAGAATGAACCCGAGGAAGAACATGATCGCCATGACGACGAGAATGGCGCCGCCGATACCACCGGGCAGGTTGGCGAGGAATTCGTGCACCAGATTGTCGCCGCCCATCAGGCGGAACACGATCGAGAACACCGACGCGCCGAACAGGATGATGAACACCATCGAGGTGATGGCGGCCGTCGACATTGCCGCTTCCCGCAGCACGCCGAACGTCAGCTTGCCGCGTGTGGCCGACAGGATCATCGCGCCGACCGCGCCCACCGACGAGGCTTCCGTCGGTGTGGCGATGCCGCCGAGGATCGAGCCGAGAACGGCAACGATCAGGGCCAGCGGCGGGATCAGCGCCGTGATGATTTCCTTCCACAGCCCCTTCTTTTCCTCTTCCGGAACCGGGGTTGCCGGGCAGGATTTCGGGTCGAAGAAGGCTTTCAGCAGCACCCAGCCGAGATAGAGGCCGACCAGCATCAGCGACGGGATCAGCGCGCCGGCAAACAGGTCGCCGACCGTCACCGGCGTTGGTGAAAAGTTGCCCTTCGACATCTGCACCTGGGCGTTGATGCCGGTGAGGATGTCGCCCATGAAGATCAGCACGGTGGAGGGCGGAACGATCTGGCCGAGCGTGCCGGAGGCGCAGATGATGCCGCAGGCAAGCCGGGGATCGTAGCCGGACCGCAGCATCGCCGGCAGCGAGATCAGGCCCATGGTGACGACGGTTGCGCCGACCACGCCGGTGGAGGCGGCCAGCAGGGCGCCGACGATGATGACCGAGACGCCGAGGCCGCCATTCATGTTGCCGAACAGCTTGCCCATCGTCAGCAGCAACTGTTCCGCGATGCGCGATCGTTCGAGCAGGACACCCATGAAGATGAACAGCGGCACGGCGACCAGCACTTCGTTGGTCATGAAGCCGATGTAGCGGTTGGCCAGCGAGCCAAAATTCGAGGGGTCGAAGGCCCCGAAGAACATCCCGACCGCGCCGAACATCAGCGACACGCCCGCCAGCGAGAAGGCGACCGGGAAGCCGAGCATGAGAAAGCCGATGATGCCGAAGAACATCAGGCCGGCGAGAATCTCGCCGATAAGGATCGTATCCATATGCGATTACTCCTGATGAGCCGGATAGCGCAGTTTTTCAGGAAGAAGAGCTTCCTGTCCGCGCAGCACAAGAATGGACCGCAGGGCCATCGCGATGCCTTGAAGGAAAATGACGGCCACAAATACCAGGAGGAAGGATTTGAGGATGTAGAGGCCAGGCATGCCGCCGACGTTCGCCGAGGATTCGCTGATGCGCCACGACCGCGCGACGTAGTTCCAGCTGTAGGCGTAGACGATCCAGCAGAACGGGATCAGGAAGATGATCACCCCGATCAGATCGACGATGGCCTTGGTGCGAATTTTGGCCGGTCGGTAGAATATGTCGACGCGGACATGGTCGTCGCGCAGCAATGCAAAGCCTGCAACCGCAGTAAACATCGCGCCGTTGAGCCAGACGTAGAGGTCTTGCATCCACAGGATTGTGAAGCCCAAAGCATAGCGCTGGACCACGACGGTGAAGCAGACCAGAACCATGATGAGCGACAGCCAGGCAAAGACGTTGCCGATCACTCTGTTCATCGCGCTGATCGCGCGGATGATCACGACGAGAATGTTCATTGTTTGAGTTCCCGTTTGCGCGACCGGGTGAAGCAACTAGATGGAATGCGCAACGCATTCGGCCGATTGTTCATGATGATCCTCCGTAGTGGCTGCGCTAGAGCCACTCCCCTCCGCCTCGATTGCTGGTGAACTTCTGTTCGTTTTGCGAGGTAGTTTAAAACGCCGATAGCAGCTTGTGCGTAGATTGAAAAGAAAATCGGATGCGATTTCGCGGCGCGGCGGAACGTTTTTTTCGGTGTGTTGAAATAATCGTACGCTTCAAGGTCTGTTTGCGACATATCTGCATTGGCGATACGGTGGACTGACCGAATTGTCTGATTTCGTTTGACGGCGTGCATTGCTGTCGAGAGATTGCGACGACGGCACGACGCAGTTCGTTTCGACGACGCGCGCACCCACGAGGAGGATGTCATGACGCTGCACGAGGTTTCCCTGGGCGATAAGTTCGACCTGTCAAAGGGGCGGATTTTCATCTCCGGGGCGCAGGCGGTCATCCGCATGCTGATGATGCAGCAGCAGCGCGACAAGCTGTCGGGCCTCAACACCGCGGGTTTCATCTCCGGCTATCGTGGCTCGCCGCTTGGCGCGCTCGATCTGCAGCTGTGGAAGGCCAAGCGCGAGCTGCAGGCCGCCGACATCGTCTTCCAGCCCGGTCTCAATGAGGAACTGGCCGCGACCGCCTGTTGGGGCACGCAGCAGTCCGAGTTGCTGGGCGAGGGCAAGCATGACGGCGTGTTCTCCGTCTGGTACGGCAAGGGGCCGGGCGTCGACCGCACCGGCGACGTGTTCCGCCATGCCAACCTTGCCGGCACCTCCAAGCACGGTGGTGTTCTGGCGCTGATGGGCGACGACCACACGGCGGAGTCGTCGACCAACGCGCATGCGACCGAATTTGCGTTCGTCGACGCGATGATGCCGATCTTCAACCCTGCGGGCGTGCAGGAGGTCATCGACTACGGCCTTTACGGCTTTGCGCTGTCGCGGTTCTCGGGCACCTGGGCGGCGATCAAATGCGTCAAGGACAACATCGAATCGACGGCGTCGGTCGATGTGTCGCTGGACCGTCTCGACATCATCCTGCCGGAAATCGAACTGCCGCCGGGCGGCCTCAACATCCGCCACGAACTGGACCAGTTCGGGCAGGAGCAGCGCCTGCACGAGTATAAGCGCGCGGCGGCGGCTTCCTTCATCCGTGCCAACGGCCTCAACCGCATCGTCTATTCGGGCGGCAAGTCGCCGAAGATCGGCATCGTCACCATCGGCAAGAGCTATCTCGATGTCCGCCAGGCGCTGGAAGACATCGGCATCGATGAGGCCGAAGCCAACCGCATCGGCGTGCGGCTGTTCAAGATCGCCTGTCCGTGGCCGTTCGACTACGAGCACATGGCGGAGTTCGCGCGCGATCTCGAAACCATCATCGTGGTCGAGGAGAAGCGCTCGCTGTTGGAAACGCAATTGCGCGAGCAGCTGTACGACCGTTCCAGCCGCCCGACGATCATAGGCAAGAAGGACGAGCGCGGCGCGACACTGTTTCCGGCAGCAGGCGCGCTTGACCCCAACGATATCGCCATTGCGCTGGGCGAGCGCATCCTCAAGACCATCGGCCATTCCGAGGAAATCGCCGCGCGCGTCAGCCGGATGAAGCAGTTCCAGGCGATGCTGGCCGACACCAAGGACGTGGCGGCGCGCACGCCGTATTTCTGCTCCGGCTGTCCGCACAACACCTCGACGAAAGTGCCGGAAGGCTCGATCGCCAATGCCGGCATCGGCTGCCACTTCATGTCGCTGTGGATGGGCCGCTCGACCGTCGGCTTTACCGCCATGGGCGGCGAGGGCGCGCAGTGGATCGGGCAGGCGCCGTTCACGACGCGCGAGCATATCTTCCAGAATCTCGGCGACGGCACCTACAACCATTCGGGCTCGTTGGCGCTGCGGTTCGCGCTCGCCAGCAATGCCAACATCACCTACAAAATCCTCTACAATGACGCGGTGGCGATGACCGGCGGCCAGCCGCATGAAGGCAGCCTGACGGTCGACATGATCGCGGCGCAGGTGCGCGCTGAAGGTGTCGAGCGTATCGCCATCGTCACCGACGAGCCGGACAAATATGCCGGCGTGGTCAGCTTCCCGGCCGGCGCGACGATCAACCATCGCGACGACCTCGACGCCGTGCAGCGCGAATTGCGCGACGTGAAGGGCGTTTCGGTGCTGATCTACGACCAGACCTGCGCGGCGGAAAAGCGCCGTCGCCGCAAGCGCGGCACCTTCCCCGATCCAGATCGGCGGATCATCATCAACGAGCTGGTCTGCGAAGGCTGCGGCGATTGTGGTGTGGCGTCCAACTGCGTCTCGGTACAGCCGGTGGAGACCGAATTCGGCCGCAAGCGCCGCATCGACCAGTCGTCCTGCAACAAGGACTTTTCCTGCGTCAACGGTTTCTGTCCGTCCTTCGTCACCGTGCACGGTGCCAAGATCAAGAAGGCCGAGGGTGTCGCAGGTGCGTCCGACCCGCTGGACAACGTGCCGGAGCCGGCGCTGTTTGAGCTTGGCCGTGAAGGCTGGTCGTCGATCATCGACGGCATTGGCGGCACTGGCGTCGTCACTGTCGGCGCGGTGCTGGGCATGGCGGCGCACCTTGAAGGGCGCGGTTGTGGCATGATCGACATGGCCGGGCTTGCCCAGAAGGGCGGCGCGGTATTCTCCCACGTGCGGATCGCGCAGACGCCGGACGACATCCACGCCATCCGCGTGTCCGCCGGCAAGGCCGACCTCATTCTTGGCTGTGACCTCGTCGTGTCGGGCAACAAGAAGGTGCTGTCGGCGGTTCGCGAAGGCGAGACCGTGTTCGTCGTCAACACCGCCGAAGTGATGCCGGGCGACTTTGCCCGCTCGGCGGATTTCTTCCTGCCGACAGAACGGTTGAAGAAGGCGATCAGCACGGCGGCTGGCCCGGACAAGGCGCATTTCGTCGATGCGACGCAGGCGGCGGCAACGTTGTTCGGCAATTCGCTGGGCGCCAACATGTTCCTGCTCGGCTTCGCCTACCAGCACGGCGGCCTGCCGCTGTCGGCGGCGGCAATCGAGAAGGCGATCGAACTGAACGGTCAGGCGATCGCGATGAACGTCGCCGCGTTCCGCTGGGGCCGCAGGGCGGCCCATGAGCCGGAAGCTGTGCTGGCGCTGATCGAAACCACACGCAAGGCAGGCGCGGTGCGCAGCCTGAGCGAAACGCTGGACGAGGTGATCGACCGCCGCGCCGACTTCCTCGCGGCCTACCAGAACGATGCCTACGCAAAACGTTTCCGCGACCGGGTCGCGGCGATCCGCGCTGCGGAGGCCAAGGCAGTTCCAGGCTCGACAGCGGTCACTGAGGCGGTGGCGCGCAATCTGTTCAAGCTGATGGCGATCAAGGACGAGTATGAGGTTGCCCGTCTGTACACCGACGGTGCGTTCAAGCAGCAGCTGGCCGGCCAGTTCCAGAGTTGGGACAAGTTGGAGTTCCACCTCGCGCCGCCGATCCTCGGCCGCAAGGGCTCCGACGGCAAGGCGCGCAAGTCGAGCTTCGGTCCGTGGATGATGAAGGGCTTCTCCGTCCTGTCGGCGCTCAGGGGCGTGCGCGGCACGGTGTTCGACCTCTTCGGCTATACGCAGGAGCGCAAGATGGAGCGTCGCCTGCTGGCGCAGTACGAGGCCGATCTGGAGACGATCCGGGGTGCGTTGGAGCCGGGCCGCATCGAGGCGGCAGCCGCGCTTGCGTCGGTGCCGTCGCTGATCCGCGGCTACGGTCACGTCAAGCACGCCAGCGTCACCAAGGCCGCCGGCGAGCGCGAACGGCTGGTAGAGCGCCTGCACCGGCAGCCGCAGGCGCAGACGCTGCAGGCGGCCGAATAGAAGGGGCGGTCTCGCGGCAGAGCATGGCAATCGTCCGAAAGCCGGGATGCGCTTTCGGACGAGGCTCTAAGCTGGCGAGATGATTGGAGGATTTCGATCCTTGCCCATAAGTGTTTCTTAAGGCGCGGGTGACAGGATAGGGGTTGAAATCGGTACCCAATCCCATGCCGGCGAGAAACAACAAAGAGCTTCCGCTCGACCTATATATCCCGTTTGTGCAGGCGTTGTTCCGTGATGGCATAACGCTGGCGGTGGGAATCGTCGCGCAGTCGTTCCTGGCGTTTCTGGTTTATCTGAAGACCGACGAGCCGATTTATCTCGGCGTTGCCGTGGCCATCGCGGCCATCGGAACCGTGCGCCTCTATGGCATGCGCCATGCGCCGGACCCGCGTAACCTGCGCACCCGCGAAGAAGCGCAGCGGCTGGAAAACATCTACATCATCGGCGGCTCACTGCATGCCGCCTCGCTCGGCCTGTTCTGTTTTGCCGGCATTTATCTGGTTCACAACCAGTTCGCCGAGATCGCCTCGATCTGCATCACGCTGGCCACAGCGACCTCGATTGCGGGCCGCAACTATGGCTCGCCGCGCATGGTCATGGTGCTGATCCTGTGGCTGACCATGCCGATTTCGCTGGCGTTTCTGCTGCGCGGCGACATGTACCACGTCATTCTCGGGCTGTTGTCGATCCCGTTCTTCTTTGCCATCCGCAAATTTGCCGACAATGTGCGCGAAGTTCTCTTCGCGGCGCTGTGGGAAGAAAAGAAGGCCAACCGGCTGGCGCAACGGTTCGACCGGGCGCTGAATACCATGACGTCGGGCCTGGTGATGCTGAGCGGCGAGGGCAAGGTCGTCGTTGCCAATGCCGAGGCTGCTGCCCTGATGCAGGTGCGCTCGCCGGATCATCTGCTTGGGCGCACCCTGCGCAGCCTGCTTCTGCGCGGTGTCGCCGGCGGCACGCTGAGCATGAAGGACGCGCGCTATACGGAAACGCAGCTGACGCGGGCGTTGCGCGAGGGCAAGGATCGCAAGGTCCTGCTGCAACTTGCCAATGGGCGCTATTTCGAATTTTCAGCCCGCGAGGGCAGGGAAGAACTCGGCGTCATCACGTTCGAGGAAGTGACGGCGCGCATCGAGGCCGAAGATCGCATCCGCTTCATGGCGCGCTACGACAGCCTGACGGGCCTGGCCAACCGGGCCTATTTCCACGAGCTGGTGGTGAGCCATGTCACGACCGGAGAGCCGGGCCGCGATGTCGCGCTGGTGATCTTCGATCTCGATGACTTCAAGAGCGTCAACGACACGCTGGGTCACCCGGTCGGCGATGGCTTGCTCTATGCTGCCGCGGAGCGTCTGCGCGAAGTTGTCGGCGACACGGTGAAGATCGGGCGCTTCGGCGGCGACGAGTTCATGCTGTTCTTTGACGACGTGGCTGATCCGTCGGCGTTCCCGGAGGATCTGCAGCGGATTTTCGACGGGCTGAACGGCGACGTCGATGTGGCCGGGCACACGTTGCGCATCCAGGCCAGCGGTGGCGCGGTGTTGGCGCATGCCGGCGACACCGATGTCGACGCCCTGATCGTCAAGGCCGACCTGGCGCTTTATGCGGCCAAGGACAATGGCAAGAACGGCTGGCGGCTGTTTGAAGCGGCGATGGACGCAGCCTTCCGCGAACGTCAGATCATGAAGGCCGACCTGCGCCACGCCATCGAGACGCGGGCGCTGCGGGTCGTCTACCAGCCGATCGTCTCGATGGCGACGATGCGGATTGCCAGTTGCGAAGCGCTGTGCCGATGGGATCACCCGGAAACCGGGCCGATCTCGCCGGCGGTTTTCATTCCGCTGGCCGAAGAGATGGGAATCGTCTCCGAAATCACCGCTTTCATGCTTGATGCAGCGACGCGCGAATGTGCGAAATGGCCGGTTCCCATCGGGGTGACGGTCAATCTGTCGGCCAAGGATTTCCGCGACAAGGACATCGTTCGCAAGGTGACGACGGCGTTGGAGCGGTCAGGGATCGAGCCGGGCCGGCTGGAAATCGAGGTGACGGAAACCGCGCTGCTCGATGACAAATATCACACCCGCGCGCTGCTCGAAGAGATCAAGGCGCTCGGCGTCCGGATTGCGCTCGACGATTTTGGCACGGGCTATTCCAGCCTCAGCTACCTGCACACCCTGCCGCTCGACAAGGTGAAGATCGACCGCTCCTTCCTCATCGATGTGACGCGCAGCATGCGCTCGCTCGAGCTGCTGCGTGGTGTCGTCAATCTGTCGCGTCCGCTCGGACTGACGGTGACGATCGAAGGCGTCGAAACCTTCGAGCAGCTGAAGATACTGGCGCTGGAGATCAAGCCGGATCTGGTGCAGGGCTTCCTGTTTGGCTCCGCCCTGAGCGCGTCCGGCATCGCCACGATGTCGAGCACCACCTGGCCGTTCGTCAAAGACATCCGGGCCGCCATTGCCGCAAACGAGGGCTAGCGCCTACCGCGCCAGAGCCGTCTCCGTCACATAACAAAGCTTCGAATTTCAGGGCTTGCGCACAGGGCACGTGGCGCAATATGAGTGTTAACGGTTTGTTAACCTTAACGTTAGGTTAACGTAACGTCACTAATTTAATGCTTTACGGCGAACCCGTCACCGGTACTCTGTCCGTGCAGACGGTATGAGGGGAACTGATGACTGCAGGTGTCGAGACGCCGCGTGCGGCGAACGGTACGCGGCGGACTGGTGGGGCCAGTCCTGCGTACGAGTCAGCCTTTGTGAAAAGCGTCTTCTCGTTGCTGGAACGCACCGAGTACCGGCGCTGCGACAAGGGCGAGGATCTGGAAGATATCTACCGGCTTCGCTACCGCGCCTATCGGATTCATGGCGTGGTGCCGGAGATGGCGTCGCGAATGATCCAGGACGACCTGGACGAAACCGACAACGCGTACAGCTTCGGGGTCTATGTCGATCAGGAACTGGTCAGCACATTGCGGATCCATGTCCTCGACAAGAATAACCGGGCGGGACCGTCGACGCAGGCTTTTGGCGATCTGGTCCATCCGATGATCGACGCCGGTGACACCTTCATCGATCCGAGCCGCTTTGCCGCCGATCCGGAGATGTCGAAGGTTCACCCGCAACTGCCCTACATCACGCTGCGTCTGGCTGGCATGGCCTGCTTCTATTTCAACGCACCCTATTGCCTGTCGACGATCCGCGACGATCACGCGTCCTTTTACAAACGCATTTACGCGTCGCAGAAGTTCGCAGATGCACGCCCCTATCCGGGGGTCTACGCCAAGGTTGAGCTGTATCGCGCGGACGTCAATGCCATCCGCGAACGCTCGTTTCAGCGGTATCCGTTCTTCTTTTCGACTGCGAGCGAGGAACGGATGTTGTTCGGCCCGAAAGTCATGGGCGAGCCGGGACCGCTGACGATCCTTCCGACCGCGCAGTATATGCGCGCGGCCTGAACCGGCGTATCCTTGTTTTTCTTCGGCCGGACGTTCATAAGCCAACAGGTGTGCCGGCGGGGAGCGACCATATCGAGGGTCGATGAGCACGAAGGAAGACATTGTCCGTTCAGCTCTTTGGGCTGACGAATTGACCGAAGATGAGCTGGATCGCGCGCGGCGTGGCCTGGTCGAACGGCACGTGTCCAAAGGCACTTACATCTCGCATCGCGGTGACAAGCTCGACCAATGGACGGGCGTTGTCGAAGGACTGCTCAAGATCAGCGCCATCTCGCGCGAGGGCAAGGCGATGACGTTCGCCGGGGCCACCAATGGCGGCTGGTTCGGCGAAGGCTCGGTGCTCAAGGACGAGCCGCGCAAATATGACATCGTGGCGATTCGCGACACGCGCATGGCGATGATGTCGCGCCCGACTTTCATGTGGCTTTACGAAAACAGCCGTGGCTTCAGCCGCTATCTGGTGCGGGCGCTCAACGAGCGCATGGGCCAGTTTCTCGCCACCATCGAGCATGATCGCACGCTGGCGCCGCGCGCGCGGGTGGCGCGCAACCTCTCATGGTTCTTCAACCGGGTGCTGTATCCGAAAGCCGGGCCGTCGATCGAAATCAGCCAGGAGGAGCTTGGGTTGCTGTGCGGCGTCTCGCGGCAGGTAGTCAACCGCAGCCTGCAGGAATTGGAAGACGAAGGCCTGATCAAGGTTGAGCACGGGCGCATCACGCCGCTCGATATTCCACGACTGATCACCTACGACGCCTGACGGCATCGACATGAAATGAACACCAGATTGTCTAGGAATTGTGCGCATACAGCTGCGCCTATTCAAAAGACAATCTGGTGACCTGTCTGTCAAGCGTCTTGTTGCCTGACATCGTGATTTGATGGAAACTCTACCCATAAAGAGGATTTTTCGACCGGGGAGGAGGGAACTCCGGTTGGAAGAAAGGCGGTGAAACCGCCTGATGGGAGGAACAGGTTTTGGCGCAAGCTTCAACCTCGCTCGACACGTTTCCGAAATATCTGCTGTTGAACGCTGAGCGTTTTGCCGACCGCCCTGCCATGCGTCACAAGGACTATGGCATCTGGCAAAGCTGGACGTGGGCGCAACAACTCGACGAAATTCGCGCCTTTGCCATCGGCTTGCAGGAGCTTGGGCTCAAGCATGGCGACCGGATCGCCATTGTCGGGGCGAACCGTCCCCGGCTGTACTGGACCTTTGCGGCGGCGCAGTCGATCGGCGCGGTGCCGGTGCCGGTCTATTCCGATGCCGTGGCCGAAGAGATGACCTATGTCCTCGACCATGCCGGTGTGCGGTTTGCCATCGTTCAGGACCAGGAGCAGGTCGACAAGGTGATGTCGTTCCGCGACAAGATTCCGGCGCTCACCGAAATCATCTATGACGAGCCGCGCGGCCTGCGCGACTATCCGAAAGCCGGGTTGCACGACTTTGCCGACGTGCAGGCGCGCGGTGTCGCGGCGCTGAACGCGGACAAGGGACGGGCGGCGCGCTGGCAGGACGGCGTTCGCAACGGCAGCGGCGATGACGTCACCGTCATGCTCTACACCTCGGGCACGACCGGCCGGTCGAAGGGCGTCATCATCAAGGCCGCGGCTGCGGTGCAGGCGGCTGTCGACACCGCCGCGTTCGACAATCTCACCGAAAAGGACAGCGTGCTCGCCTATCTGCCGCTGGCCTGGGTCGGCGACCACTATCTCAATTATGCGCAAGGCTATGTCTGCGGCTTCTGCATGAATTGCCCGGAGAGCCCGCAGACCGTGCCGCAGGATCTGCGCGAGATCGGGCCGTCGTATTATTTCGCGCCGCCGCGCGTGTTCGAGGGGCTGCTGACCAGCGTGACCATTCGGATGGAAGACGGTGGCGCGTTCAAGAAATGGATTTTCCGTACCTTCACCGAGGTCGCGCGCCGCCATGGCGAGGCGATCCTGGAGAAACGCCCGGTGCCGCTGTCGGGCAGGCTGGCCTACGGACTTGGCGAATTCCTGCTCTACGGTCCGCTCAAGAACGTGCTCGGCATGTCCAACATCCGCGTCGCCTACACTGCCGGCGAGGCGATCGGCGCGGATTTGTTCTCGTTCTTCCGCTCGCTCGGCATCAACCTGAAGCAGCTCTACGGCCAGACCGAAGCGTTCCTGTATGTCACGGCGCAGAAGG
>JBEBXE010000004.1:0-33109 GCA_040391705.1 Aerobium aerolatum | reverse complement strand
TCAGGAAGCAGGACGACAGCTGCGGCCGCGTCGTGCCGGAGTTGAACAGCGTCGGCGTCGACGCCATGAAGTCGAACGACGACAGCAGATTGTAGAACTCGATCGCCCGGCCCTCGCGGTCGAGCTCGCGGATGGCGAGGCCCATGGCGACGCGCATGAAGAACGCCTGCGGCAGCTCGAAGCGCTTGCCCTTGGTGTGCAGGAAGTAGCGGTCATACAGCGTCTGCAGGCCGAGATACTGGAAGTTGAGGTCGCGCTCTGGCTTCAGCGCAGCGCTGATGCGCTTCAGGTCGAAGCGGGCCAGTTCGGGATCGATCAGGCCAGCATCGATGCCGGTCTCGATGAAATCCGGGAAATAGGTGGCGTAGCGCGTGCCCATTTCGGCTTGCGTCGCCAGCTCGGTGCGGCCGGTGACAAACGACAGCGCTTCACGGCGCATCCGGTCCATCAGCAGCCGGGCCGACACGAAGCTGTAGTTCGGCTCCTGCTCGACCAGCGTGCGCGCCGCCAGAATCGGCGCCAGCGACAGCTCGTCCAGCGTGATGCCGTCATAAAGGTTGCGGCGTGTTTCGTTCAGGATCGGCACCGCCGACACGGCGTCTAGCCCGGCGCAGGCCTCGTCGATGATATCGGCCAGACGGAACTCGTCCAGCGGCAGCAGCGACCCGTCGTCGGCCTTCATGTTCAGCGACGGTGCGGCGCTGACGACCGCAACCGCCTTCTCCGCTGCGCGCTCGCGCGACCGCTCGTCGCGGTACAGCACATAGGCGCGCGCCACCTTGTGATGCTCGCCGCGCATCAGCGCCAGCTCGACCTGGTCCTGAACGTCTTCGATGTGGAACAGACGGCCCTCGCCGACGCGGCGCGTCAACGCCGATGCCACCTGCTCGGTCAGTTCGGCGACGGCGTCGTGAACACGGCGCGAGCCTGCGGCCGTCGAGCCTTCGACAGCCAGGAATGCCTTGGTCAGGGCAACGCTGATCTTGCCGGCGTCAAACGGCGTCACCGATCCGTTGCGACGGATGACGCGATAGCCGGGCTCGCTCGCCGGCTGGTCTGCTCTGTGGTCGGTGGGAAGCGGACCCGCAATGGTTCCGTTGGTGTGCTGAAGTGACGATGCCGGCATCTTGTCCCCGTAGGCGTTGTGGGCGGGGATGTCCGGGAACGCATGGAAACGCAGCGAACCTCAGTTCGCGCGTCGGCAAGCGCACCGCCGGGACACCCCGCCCGAGGTTCGTTTCGTATCGTTACGGCAGGTTTCCTGGCTCACAGATCACCGCCCACGCCAGCCTTCCCGGTGCTCATCACACCAGTGGCACAACTCGACGCAAACTCACTGTTTACAGTTGCGGGGGCAGCGCCGGACTCTCACCGGCTTCCCTCTTAGCCGCCGAGCCCCTCAGGACTCATTGGCACCATAACAACTACATCTAGTATCAGAACCCAGTTACGCGTCAACAGGTAGTTGCAGCAGTGCACGCCTAATTTCCGGCGTGAGGGGGGTCAGTAGCGGTTACGCCCCCGTCATGGGGGCGCGAAAACCGCGCAGCCGCAGCGCATTGCCGAGCACGAAGATGCTCGAGAACGCCATCGCGCCTGCGGCAAACACCGGCGACAGCAGAATGCCATATGCGGGATAGAGCACCCCGGCTGCAACCGGTATCAGGGCAGTGTTGTAGGCGAATGCCCAGAAAAGATTCTGCCTGATGTTGCCGATCGTAGCCCGCGACAGCGCGATGGCGTTCGGCACGCCCTTCAGGCTGCCGGACATCAGCACCACATCCGCCGCCTCGATGGCGATATCGGTGCCGGTGCCGACCGCGATGCCGACATCGGCTTCGGCCAATGCGGGCGCATCGTTGATGCCGTCGCCGACGAAGGCCAGCTTGCCGTGCTCGGCCTTGAGCTTGCGCACCGCCGCGACCTTGCCTTCCGGCAGAACCTCGGCCACGACCTCGTCGATCCCCAGCCGCCGGGCGATGGCTTCGGCGGTCCTGCGGTTGTCGCCGGTGATCATCGCCACCTTCAGGCCCAGCGCGTGCAGCGCTGCAATCGCCGCCGGCGTCGACTCCTTGATCGGATCGGCCACCGCAACGATCGCCGCCAGCTTGCCACCGATGGCGGCATAAAGCGGCGTCTTGCCTTCGGTGCCCAGACGCGCGGCAGTGTCGGCAAACACGGCAACGTCGAGCCCCAGCTTGGTCATGAAGCGATCCGCGCCGACATCGACGCGCACGCCATCGACATCCGCCCCGACACCATAACCGGTGATCGATTCGAAATTGGCAATCGCCGGCACCGTGAGGCCTTCAGCTTCGGCAGCCTCCACGATGGCGCGCGCAATCGGGTGCTCCGACTTTGCTTCCACCGCCGCGATCTTTGCCAGCACCTGCGCCCGCTCGAAACCGGTTGCGATCTCAATGTCGGTCAGCGTCGGCTTGCCTTCGGTCAGCGTGCCGGTCTTGTCGACGGCAACCACCTTGGCGTCCTTCAGTGCCTGCAACGCGTCGCCCTTGCGAAACAGCACGCCGAGCTCGGCACCACGTCCGGTACCGACCATGATCGAGGTCGGCGTCGCCAAACCCATCGCACATGGGCAGGCAATGATCAGCACCGCAACCGCATTGACCAGCGCGAAGGTCAGCGCCGGATCGGGGCCAAGAATCAGCCAGACGAGGAAGGTCAGCACCGCGACACCCATCACGGCGGGCACGAACCACATCGTTACCTTGTCCACCATCGCCTGGATCGGCAGCTTGGAGCCCTGCGCTTCCTCGACCATGCGGATGATCTGCGACAGGACGGTCGCACCACCCACCGCGGTGGCGCGGAACGCGAATGCGCCGGTCTGGTTGACCGTACCACCGACGACCGCCGCGCCTTGAGTCTTCTCGACCGGCATCGGCTCACCGGTGATCATCGATTCATCGACGAAGCTTGAACCATCGACCACGTCGCCGTCGACCGGAACGCGTTCGCCGGGGCGCACCTCGACGATGTCACCGGCAACGACGTCGGCAACGGCGACCTCGGCGATCGTCCCGTCGCGGCGCACCCGCGCCGTCTTGGCCTGCAGCCCGACCAGCCGCTGGATCGCCTGCGAGGTGCGGCCCTTGGCGCGCGCCTCCAGATAGCGGCCAAGCAGGATCAGCGTCACGATCACTGCGGCGGCTTCATAATAGACGTTGACGGTGCCCGGCGGCAGCAGCGACGGCGCAAACGTCGCCACCAGCGAATAGGCGAACGCCGCCAGCGTGCCGACGGCGACCAGCGAGTTCATGTCGGGCGCCAGCCGCGCCATCGCCGGGAAGCCCTTCTGATAGAAGCGGCGGCCGGGGAAAATGAGCACCAGCGTCGTCAGCGCGAACTGGATCAGCCAGCTCTGCTGGGTGCCGATGGTCTCCATCACAAAATGGTGAAATGCCGGAATCAGGTGCGATCCCATTTCCAGCACGAACACCGGCAGCGCCAGCACGGCGGCGATGATCAGGTCGCGCTTGAGGAGCGCGACTTCGGCATCCTTCTTGGCCGCAATCTCCGCGTCGTCTGCGGTGCTGCGCCCAAGCGGGTTCGCAACGTAGCCAGCCCGCGCCACGGCCTCGACCAGCGCCTGCGGATCGGCAACGCCGCGCACGCTGGCACGCTCGGTGGCAAGATTGACCACCGCTTCGCTAACGCCGGGCACCGCCTTCAGCGCCGCCTCCACCCGCCCGACGCACGACGCGCAGGTCATGCCCTCGATCGAAAGCTCGGTCGTGGTCGCGGGCACGCCATAGCCTGCGGCCTCGACCGCCTTGACCAGCGCCGCGCGCTCAAGCGGCCCGTCGCCGCGAATGTCGGCGCGCTCGGTCGCCAGATTGACGGAAACGGTTGCAACACCGTCAACTTTGCGCAGCGCCGCCTCCACCCGCCCGACGCATGAAGCGCAGGTCATGCCCTCGATCGGCAGGCTGAATAATTCGCTGTTTGTATGCAATGTCTTGGTCGGAGCGTTCATGGCCGCCTCCTATGTCCGATTGTTCGTCACTATCAGATAAGGTTTCCCCTTACTGGAAGGTCAAGGGGTGAAAATTCGAATTCGTGGATCAATGCGAAAGGTGTGACAAACCCACCTTCAGGCTCTATTAAACGTCTCCGACACGACAATCGGACTCACTGCCCCTCGGCACCCTGGTCCCCGATAAGAGGAACGACTTATGTCCCAGAATGGTTCTAACTATCCTGACACCCAGCTTTTCATTGACGGGCAATGGCGTGGCGGCGTCGAGGGCAAGACGATTGCGGTGATCGATCCGTCGACCGGCGAGAAAATCGGCAATGTCGCGCATGCGACCAAGGCCGATCTCGACGCAGCGCTTGCGTCTGTCGAGCGCGGCTTCAAGATCTGGAGCGCCACGTCGGCGTTCGATCGTTACAAGCTGATGCGCAAGGCGGCTGAGCTGCTGCGCGAACGCGCCGGCCACATCGCCGAGATCATGACCCGCGAACAGGGCAAGCCGGTCAACGAAGCCAAGGGCGAAGTGCTTGCCGGCGCCGACGTCATCGACTGGTTCGCCGAAGAAGCCCGCCGCACCTATGGCCAGATCATTCCGGCCCGCGTTCCCGGCGTCACCCAGATGGCGATCAAGCTGCCGGTCGGTCCGGTTGCTGCCTTCACGCCATGGAACTTCCCGATCAACCAGGTGGTGCGCAAGCTCTCCGGCGCGGTCGCCGCAGGCTGCTCGATCATCGTCAAGGCGCCTGAGGAAACCCCGGCATCGCCAGCCGAGCTCATCCGCTGCTTTGCCGATGCCGGCATTCCGGCAGGCGTGATCAACCTCGTCTACGGCATCCCGTCCGAGATTTCGGAATACCTGATCCCGCATCCGGTGATCCGCAAGATCTCGTTCACCGGCTCGACGCCGATCGGCAAGCAGCTGGCAGCGCTGGCCGCCAGCCACATGAAGCTGGCGACGATGGAATTGGGCGGCCACGCCCCGGCGATCATCTTCAACGACGCCAACATCGACAAGGCCGTCCAGACGCTGGCAGCCTCCAAGTTCCGCAACGCCGGTCAGGTCTGCGTGTCGCCGACCCGCTTCCTGGTTCAGAACGACGTCTACAACCGCGTTGTCGATGCCTTCACCGCAGCGGCCAAGACCATCAAGATCGGCGGCGGCTTCGAAGACGGCGTGCAGATGGGTCCGCTGGCCAACGAACGCCGCATCCCGGCGCTCGAAGCCCTGATCAATGACGCCGTCGAGCACGGTGCAGAGTTGAAGACCGGCGGCCGCCGCATCGGCAACAAGGGTAACTTCTTCGAGCCGACCGTATTGTCGAACGTCCCGAAGACAGCACGGATCATGAGCGAAGAGCCGTTCGGCCCGGTTGCCGTGTTCGCACCGTTCTCGACACTCGACGAGGTGATCGACGAGGCCAATCGCCTGCCGTTCGGCCTTGCCTCCTACGCCTTCACCAGCAACGCCGACACGGCGCACCAGCTGGGCATGCGCATTGAGGCCGGCATGACCACGATCAACCATCTCGGTCTGGCGCTGCCGGAAGTTCCGTTCGGCGGCATCAAGGATTCCGGCCACGGCACCGAAGGCGGCTCCGAGGCGATCAACGCCTACCTGATCACCAAGTTCGTCACCCAGATCGCAGCCTGAGTCCGAAAGGACGCAATCGCAATCTGACGAACTACGGTTCAAAAAATGTCCCGCCGGCGCTCAGCGCCGGCGGGACATTCTCCAGCAAAGCTCTTGATGTTCCGGCTTCCGACGTGGAAGATACCCTTCAAAGAGTGAGATGACCTATCCGGCAATCTCTGTCGGCTGGCCTCTCACCGCGCAGGAGGAGGGACCGCGCCATGCCGGAGAAAACACCGCTCGCCCCACGCCAAGCCGGCGTCATCGAGCTCAACCGCTCAAATTTCACCGAATTTACCCGTACGCTGCCAGCGCGCGCCCGCATGGTTTTAAGCATCGCGATGGAACTCCCCCGCGGCTCGCTGACCGTCCAGACGCCGGAAGGCCTGGTGTTCAAGGTCGGCGGCAACGGCCCCGGCCCCGATGCCTGCCTGGTGCTCAAGAACTGGAACCTGCCCGGCCGTGCGTTTTCGCAGGCGACCATCGGCGTCGCCGAATCCTACATGGATGGCGACTGGGACAGTCCCGACGTCACCTCCTTCCTCGAACTGTTCGTCGTCAATGAAGACGCTGGCGAAAAGGTCGCCGGCGGCGCGAGCTGGTTCCTCACCGCGATCCAGCGCATCCGTCACTGGCTCAACGACAACACGCGCAGCGGTTCGCAACGCAACATCTCGGCCCATTACGATCTCGGCAACGGCTTCTACGCCCAGTGGCTGGACCCGTCGATGACCTATTCGTCAGCACTTTACTCCACCGGTGCCAACGATCTGGAAAGTGCGCAGGTCGCAAAATACCGCGCGCTGGCGCAGGACACCGGCATCGGCCCCAACGACCATGTGCTGGAAATCGGCTGCGGCTGGGGCGGCTTCGCCGAATTTGCCGCCCGCGAGATCGGCTGCAAGGTCACCGGGCTGACCATCAGCCGCGAGCAGCACGACTTCGCCAAGGCGCGCATTGCCCGGGCCGGATTGACCGACAAAGTCGACATCAAGTTCCAAGACTATCGCGACGAAACCGGCCGCTACGACCGCATTGCCTCGATCGAGATGTTCGAGGCGGTCGGCGAAAAATACTGGCCCGCCTTCTTCGGCAAGGTGAAGGAATGCCTGCGCACCGGCGGCACCGCCGGCCTGCAGATCATCACCATCAAGGAAGGCGCATTCGACCGTTATCGCGCCCGGCCGGATTTCATCCAGCGTTACGTCTTTCCCGGCGGCATGCTGCCGACGCCGTCGCTGCTGCGCAGCCTCGGCGCCGATCACGGCCTGACCTTTGCGCGCGAACGCATCTTTGCGCAGGACTACGCCCGCACGCTGGCCGAATGGCGAACCCGCTTCTGGGGCTCTTGGGAAAAGATCGTCCCGCTCGGCTTCGACGAGCGCTTCAAGAAGCTCTGGGAGTTCTACCTGCATTATTGCGAAGCAGGTTTTCGCGCCGAATATATCGACGTCCGCCAGGTGGTCTACAAAGCTTGAGCCTGCGCGACGAAGGGAAAATGCCATGAATGAAGCTGATCCCCTGCTAATCAGCCAGATTATAGTTAGGGTTTGCCTTTTCCTTGTCGCAGCCATCGCTCTGACAGGCGGTGCTCTCCAATTTTTTGTAGGACAACCCAACACGACCCCACGTTTGGATAACGTGCACCGCTTTATGGCAGGGGTCTACTTCTCGACGGGGCTCATCAACCTCTGGGCGGCCATCACCATCAGGCATCAAGATACGCTGGTCTACTTGCTAGCTCTTGGCGTTCTTCTCGCAGGAACTGGCAGACTCCTCTCTATTTGGCGGGTCGGTCTACCCAAGCCGCCCTTGGTATGGCTAGCATATCTCATACCCGAACTCGCTCTGCCTTTCATCATCGCGGCGGCTCACTACGCGAGCGGATAACTTGATATCAAATACGGATAGACCGAGCTCCGGCGGCAGCTACGTGCTGAGCCAGCGCCATCCGGAGACCAATCCCCGAATGGCGCTGCCCTGTTTTACAACGTGATGCGGTACTTGGCGAAACCTGCCTCGCCTTCGCCTGCCGCCTCGATCGTCACGCCCTTCACGCCTGCCATGAACGCCTCGGCTTTCGGCCCCGTCTCGAAGATCACTGTAGTGTCTTTCAGCGGCGCAAAATTCCAGTTGGCGTCGGCCGACGGATTGATGGTGCCCTGATCAAGGATGTAGCGCACGATCACGTCCCGGTTGGTATCCGGTGCCTCGAACACCACCTTGTCAGCCCCGATCTCCGGGAAATTGCCACCGCCACCGGCGCGATAGTTGTTGGTCGCAACGACGAAGCGCGCGGCCGGATCGATCGGCGCGTCGCCAAACTGCAGGTCGACGATACGATGCGCGTCGGCGTTCGCGACATCGCCCTTCGCGGTGTATTTCGCCGGCTGCGACAGGTCGACCTTGTAGGTCACGCCATCGATGACGTCGAAATTGTACGACGGGAATTCCGGATTGACCAACGGCTGGTCCTTGCGCCCCGCCTGCACCTGATTGAAGATGCCAACCGACATCTCCAGCCATTCCTTCACCTGTGCTCCGTTGATAACAACTGCCTGCACCGTGTTCGGGTAGAGGTAGAGGTCGGCAACGTTGCGGATGGCGATGTCGCCGGTCGGCACGTCGGTATAATAGTCCGGCCCGCCGCGCCCGCCCGCCTTGAACGGCGCCGCCGCCGACAGCACCGGCAGGCCCGCATGCTCGGTGTCCTTCAGCATGTCGGTAATGTACCAGATCTGCGCATTGCTGACGATCTGCACTGACGGATCGTCAGCCACCAGCGCGAAGTAGGAATGCAGCGGCGCCGACGTCTTGCCCACCGGCGCCCGCACATAGGCAAGCGTCGCGTCATGGTCGGCGCGCACCGCGTCCTCCACCGCCGCCTTGCTTTCGACCAGCGGCGTCGTCTTGCCGTCGACGCGCTGCGAGATCGGCCGCGCCTCGGCGGTCGAAGACACGACTTTCCACGCATTACCGTCGCGTTCGAGCAGCAGGTCGAGCAGGCCCAGATGCGAGCCCCAGAACCCGCCCATCACGCCCGGCTTGCCGTTGATCGTGCCCGCCGCAATATCGACGCCGGCGACACCCTCGAATTGCGGGCCGGGGAACACCAGATGGCTGTGGCCGGTGACCAGCGCGTCGATGCCGTCGATCCCGGCCAGCAGGATCGACGCGTTTTCAAGCCCGTCCTCGTGCTGCGTCGGCCCCATGCCGGAATGCGACAGCGCGATGATGATCTCGGCGCCGTCTTCCTTCATCTGCGGCACCCACGCGGCGGCCGCCTTGAGGATATCACGCGTCTCGACATTGCCGACGAGATGGCGCGAATCCCAGTTCATCACCTGCGGCGGCACGAAGCCGATCAGGCCGATGCGGATCGGATGCTCGTTGCCCGCGCCGTCCTTCAGCTTGCGATCGAGGATCGTGTAGGGCTTCAAAAGCAACGTGTCGTCACGGCCGTTTTCGGCCAGCTTGCCCTTGGCAACGTTGGCGCACACCACCGGGAAATTCGCCCCAGCAATGGTCTTTTCGAGAAAATCGAGGCCGTAATTGAACTCATGGTTGCCCAGCGTCGAGGCGTCGTAGCCGAGCACGTTCATGCCGGCGATGATCGGATGGATGTCGCCTTCCTTCATGCCGCGCTCATAGGCGATATAGTCGCCCATCGGGTTGCCCTGCAGGAAGTCGCCATTGTCGACGAGGATCGAATTGGTCGCCTCGGCGCGGATTGCGTCCATGATGGTCGCCGTGCGCGCCAGGCCCATCGTGTTGTTTTCGCGGTCGGCATAATAGTCATAGGGGAAGACGTGCACATGCAGGTCCGTCGTCTCCATGATGCGCAGATGCGCCTGATTGGCCTGCGCCCGCGCCGAGAATGGGTGCAGGACTACAAGCGCTCCGGCTGCTGCTGAGCCGGCTAAAAAATTACGTCTGGATAGGGATGAAGTCATCAACGGCATGGAAGCTCTCCGTCTGGAAATGCGATGATAGGCTGAGACTGCACGCCCAGTGTCGCGCGCTCTCCAAACAGAGTCCAGCAGGATCAGGTGACAGCACGGTGAAGGTGGTAGGGCCAATCACCAGCTCACCACGAAAAACGCCGCAGGTCCTTTCGAACCCACGGCGCTTTCCAGATCAGGTTTTCGCTCTTCGGCGCTGGGATCAGCGCAGGAAGCCGTCGATGCGGCGCAGGGTGACGCGGCGGTTTTCCCAGGTTTCGTAGGGCGTGTTGACCAGCAGATAGTCTTCGCCGTAGCCCACCGTCTCCAGCGCCCGCGGCGAGATGCCGAACTCACTGACCAGAATGCGCTTGATCGAGTCGGCGCGACGTTCCGACAGCACGCGATTGGAGCTGTCCGAGCCAACGGCATCAGTGTGGCCTTCGATCAGGAACCGGGCCTTGCGGTCACGGCGCAGCACGCGCTCCAGCGCCTTGGCGATCTCGCCGACCTTGCTGTACTGCGAGCGCGAAATGTCAGCCGAGGCGGTGGCGAAGTTGATCGACTGGATCTCGACCGACGGCGCGGCGCGGCGCAATTCCGGACGGCGCTTGAATTCCTGCACCGTCACCCGGCGCTCCGGCGACATGCGCATGCGCGGCTGCGCTTCGAGCTGGCGCATCATCCGGTCCGCCGACGGCATCTCCGGTGCATGGCGCGACTGCGCAGCGGCAACGCCCGGCAGGGCGATGGCGGCAATGGTCAAAGCGATAAGCGTGCGACGAAACATGGTGTGTCTCCTTCTGGAACGGCAAGTCAGTGTGTGTGGAGTGATACTGGCAGGCCCCCCCTGAAGTATCCCTGAACGCCTCGTTGTCTGGCGTTCATGTTCGGCAATCCGGGCGAAAATCTGTCAGACCCAGGGCTGAACCGTTTCTTCCGAGAATGCGTACGGCGAAAAGCCGGCGCGCTGGTACAATTGCAAGGCGCGCGGGTTGTCGAGCGTGTTGGTGTGGATCACCAGCCGGTGCGGCTGATGGGTCCATGCGGCGAAGATTGCTTCCGACAGGAAGAAGCGCGCCAGCCCCCTGCCCTGGAAATCGGGCACGATGCCGAAATAGACGATTTCGTTTTCGTCCGGCTGGCCGCCGAGATCGAGTTCGAAGAAACCCGCCGGCGCGCCATCGGCATAGAGCACATGCACTTCCGTACGCTCGCTGTGCAGGATCGCCGCCAGTTCCGCATCCGGTGTGTGCCGCCGCGCCAGCCAATGGTGTGGCCGGCCGACCTGCTCGTAGAGATAGCGGTAGAAATGCAGCGGCATTGCGCGCGCGCGCATCACCGCCAGCCGCGAGCCGAGCGGCATCGCCACGCGCTGCGGCGGCGGTGCCAGCATTTCCAGATGGGTGATCCGGGCGGTCATGTTGCCCGGCACTGAATCGTCTGCAGTCATCTCAATCCTTGCCAGTGGCCACCGGCGTGTCGTCGCGCCCGCCCCATTCGGTCCACGACCCGTCATAGAGGCGATTGTCGGTATGTCCAACCGAGGCCAGCGCCAGCGAGATCACCGCCGCCGTCACACCGGAGCCGCACGACGTCACCACCGGCTGCGACAGATCGAGCCCGGCAGTCTCCAGCACGGCGCGCAACTCTTCGATCGGCAGGAGCTTGCCGTCTTTCGACAGCGCCGTCGCCGGCACATTGTGCGCGCCGGGCATGTGCCCGGAGCGTACGCCGGCGCGCGGTTCGGGATCGGTCCCGGCAAAGCGGCCCGGCGAGCGCGCATCGGCAATCTGCGCCGCGCGGCCCTCGACCACGGCGCGCATGTCGTCCAGCGTCGCCACGCGATCTGCCGCATACTGCACGTCGAAGAAGCCGGGCGCGATCTTGGTCGGCTCGCTGGTAACGCGGCGGCCTTGCGCCTTCCAGCCGTCAACGCCGCCGTCGAGCACGAACACCTTGTTGGCGCCCATCAGGCGAAACATCCACCACACCCGTGGCGCTGAGAAAAAACCAGGACCGTCATAGACGACGATGGTGTCGTCCTTGTCGATGCCCATCGCGTTGGCGAACTGGCCGAACTGGCCCGGCTGCGGCAGCGTGTGCGGCAACGTCGCCGTCGCATCGACGATCCGGTCCTGATCGAAGAACACCGCGCCGGGAATGTGGCCGGCTTCATACTCGGCGCGCGCGTCGCGATTTTGCGCCGGCAGATACCACGAGCCATCGACGATCGAGAGGCCGGGCTGGGTCAGCCTGCCCTCCAGCCAGTCGGCAGACACCACAAACGGACTTGTGCTCACGGAAGTTTCCCCTCTCAATTTGCAGGCATCGGACCAAATCGCAGACGGAAACGGCGGTTCTCGCGTCCCTTCTTCTCGATCTTGCCGATGTGAATATCTCCGACTTCAGCGGTCGAGCGCACATGGGTGCCACCGCAGGGCTGGCTGTCGACCGAGCTGCCCTCGCCGATGCCGACCAGCTGGATGCGCCCCGACCCGACCGGCGGGCGCACGTTTTTCGACTTCACCAGCGACGGGTTCGCCGCCAGGTCTTCATCGGTGATCCAGGTGGTGAACACCGGGTGGTCGGCCTGCACCAGTTCCATCAGCCGCGCGGTGATCTCTTCCTTGGTGACGCTGGAGTCGGGAATGTCGAAATCGACGCGGCTGTCATCCTCGCTCACCGACGCGCCGGTGATCGGAAACGGGCAGACGACGCTGAGCAAGTGGCAGGCGGTGTGCATGCGCATCAGCTTCAGCCGCCGCTCCCAGTCGATCGTCGCGGTGATGGTCTCGCCAATCTCCGGCAGGGCTTGGTCCGCTGCCGGAACATGGATGAAATCGGCCTTGGTCTCGCCGTTGATCGTCGCCGCAATCGCGATCCGCGATCCGTCGGCGCGTTCGAGAAAGCCGGTGTCGCCGGGCTGGCCGCCGGAGGTGGCATAAAACACCGTCCGGTCGAGAACGATGCCGCCGCGCTCGTTGATGGCGATCACCGTTGCCGGCGTCGACGCCAGATACCCATCAGCGCGAAACAATGCTTCCGTCACAGCCATTACGCCACCACCTCGTAGGGAACCTCGATATCGACCGTCTGCTCCATCCAGCCCGGAATCGGCAGCTGTTTTTCGCGCAGGAATGCCGGGTTGAACAGTTTGGACTGATAACGGGTGCCATAATCGCACAGAATCGTCACGATGGTGTGGCCCGGCCCCAGATCTTTCGCCAGACGGATCGCGCCGGCAATGTTGATGCCGGTCGAGCCGCCAAGGCACAGGCCTTCTTCCTGCACCAGGTCGAACAGGATCGGCAGCGCCTCCGCGTCCGGGACCTGATAGGAAAAGTCCGGTGTGAAGCCCTCGAGATTGGCGGTGATGCGCCCCTGGCCGATGCCCTCGGTGATCGAGGAGCCTTCGGACTTCAGCTCTCCGGCAGTGTAGTAGCTGTAGAGCGCTGCACCGAGTGGATCGGCCAGCGCGATCTTCACGTCCTTGCTGTGGTCGCGCAGGCCCGCTGCAACGCCAGCCAACGTACCACCGCTGCCGACAGCCGAAACGAAACCATGCACCTTGCCGTCGGTCTGCTTCCAGATTTCCTGTGCGGTGCTGACGAAGTGACCATCGCGATTGGCGACGTTGTCGAACTGGTTGGCCCAGATCGCACCGTTCGGCTCGGTCCTGGCCAACTGTTCGGCCAACCGTCCCGAAAGCTTCACGTAATTGTTGGGGTTCTTGTACGGCACCGCCGGCACTTCGATCAGTTCCGCGCCGAGCAGACGCAGCGCGTCCTTCTTTTCCTGGCTCTGGGTGTCGGGGATCACGATCACGGTGCGGTAGCCGAGCGCCTTGGCCACCAGCGTCAGGCCGATGCCGGTATTGCCGGCCGTGCCTTCAACGATGACGCCGCCGGGCCGCAGCAGGCCCTTCTTCTCGGCATCGCGAATGATGTAGAGCCCGGCGCGGTCTTTGACCGATTGGCCGGGATTCATGAACTCAGCCTTGCCCAGAATTGTGCACCCGGTCTCCTCGGACGCACGCTTGAGCCGGATCAACGGCGTGTTGCCGATGACATCTAGAACAGAACCTGCCATGGAAACGTCCTCGTTTTGTTTGACGCGACCCTAAAAACGCAGCGTGCGTCTTTCAAGACTGCTTGTATCTATCATGGGCTTATTTGCGCGCTGAGTGAGGCGCAAGGGCCAAACTGGCTTTCCATTCGTGGTACAGCGAAATAGAAATCCACGACACGAACGGGCTTCAAAGGGAGGCAAGCCATGCTACGGACCTTGATTATCGTCGTCTTGGTGCTCGTCACCGCACTGGCCGTGCTGTTTTTTACCGGCCCGCGCGTAGCGACGGATACCACCATCAGCTTCGATCCGGCACAACTCACCGCCGATCCTGAAAGCTGGCTTGCGGCCAACGAGGCCGAGGTTCCGGCGCTCCGTCCCGAACTCGCCAAGGAAATCGTCTGGGCCTATCCGAATTCCAAGGCCAAGACGCCGCTGTCGATCGTCTATGTCCACGGCTTCTCCGCCTCGAAGGGCGAAATCCGGCCGGTGCCCGATCAGGTCGCCGCAGCCTTCGGCGCAAACCTGTTCTACACCCGCCTCACCGGCCACGGGCAGGATGGCGCCGCCATGGGCCGCGCCACGCTCAACGCCTGGGTCAATGACGTCGCCGAGGCGCTGGAGGTCGGCCGGGCGATTGGCGAGAAGGTCATCGTCATCGCCACCTCGACCGGCGCGCCATTGACGACATGGGCGATCAACCAGCCGGCTCTGGCGGAAAACATCGCCGGCGTGGTGTTCGTCTCGCCCAACTATGGCGTGCAGGCCAGCGGCTCCTGGATCCTGACCCTGCCGTGGGGCCAGCAGATCGCCGAACTGATCATGGGCAAGGAACGCGTCCTGCCACCCTCCAACGAGCTGCATGCGCGCTACTGGACGACGAGCTATCCGATCGCAGCCCTGCTGCCGATGGCAGCGGCTGCCCAGCTTGGCCGCGAAACGCCGGTGGAAGCGATCCGCGTGCCGGCGCTGTTCATCTTCTCTGACGCCGACAAGGTGGTGCGGCCCGACCTGACCCGCCAGATCGCCGCCCGCTGGGGTGCGCCGCACGAGATGATGATCGTGGAAGCCTCCGGCGACAGCTCCAACCACGTCATCGCCGGCGACGCGTTTTCGCCCGGCATGACCTCGCTGGCCACCGGCCGCATCGAAGAATGGATCAAGACGCTGACGCCTTAGCCGGTCCAGCACGGCTTCCATGCAGTGCGTCCTTCGAGGCTCGCTGCGCTCGCACCTCAGGATGAGGTCTGTTGTGGATCGTGCCTTCGACGTTCCGGGTTCGACACGCACCTTCCTCATCCTGAGGTGCGAGCCCCTTCGGCGAGCCTCGAAGGACGCACAACCTTAAGGACGGTTCGCCTCAGGACTTCTTTTCCGGCTTGGCGTCGCGCGACGGCAGATAGGCCAGCAGCGCCAGGCCCAGCATCACAGTGTAGAACCAGAACAGCGCCTGATACGCCGCCACAGGCTCGCCCGGCACCGCATTGGCGGTGACCACGGCCCCGGTGGCGAATTGCATCGCGCCGACGCCGCCGATGGAGAAGAAGTTGAGCAGCGTCATCCCTCGCCCCGTCAGGTGCGGCGGCAGGAAGGCGCGCCCGTGCGCCATCAGCAGCCCGTAGCTTGCGCCAGTGGTCCCGAGGATGGCGAAAATGACGGTCGTCGTGACGATGTCCGTCTGCGGGTTGAACGCCAGGAAAACCAGCGTCGCCAGCGACAGCGCGTTGCCGACCACGACAATCCATTTGCGGGTGCCGAAGAGGTTGTCGAGCGGTCCGTAAATGAACGATCCGGCCACCATTGCCAGCGCCATGAACAGCGTCACCTGACCGATCACCAGCGCGTCCGCGCCATAGACGTCGGCCAGATACGGCCCGGCCCACAGGCCGCGAATGCCGGCCGCCGCCGCATAGCTCAGCCCCACCACCGGCAGGATCGGCCACAGCGCTTTTACGCGCAGCAGTTCGAGATAGCCGGCAAAGCCGTTGTCCGCGTTGTCGCCAACATGGCGCTCCGGGTCGCGCACCAAAAGCCACACGGCCGCCGCCGTCGCCAGCGTAACGACGCCGAGTCCCAGCATCACCGGACGCCAGCCGAATGCCTCGGCGGCCGCAGCCAGCGGCGATGCGCCGATGACGTTGCCGAACGAGCCGAAGCCGACCAGTGACGACACCAGAATGGCAAGGCGCGCCGGCGAATAGGTGCGGGCAAAGATGAAAACGGAGGCCATCAGCACCGGCGCGCAGCCGATGCCGATCAACGTCATCGCCACCGTCACCATCCAGGGCTGGGTCGCGGATGCAAACAACGCCGCGCCGCCACCGCCCCCCAAGGCAAGCAGCACCGCAGCGGTGCGTTTGGGACCATATCTGTCGAGGGAGACGCCGATAGCGAATTGCGATGCGGCGAAAGCGAGGAACCACGCGCCCGACGCGGCGGAAAGATCGGCCTTCGTCGCGCCCAGTTCCTCGATCAGCGACGGTGTCAGCACCGCCATGAACGAACGATAGAATTGCGAAAGCACATAGGCAATCGCAAGTGCTGCCAGACCGGCCATGAGGCGTTTCCCATTGCTTATTCTTTGGCCGGTCTTGCGACCGACAAGAAACGCCTTAGTGCATCCCGCCAGCCCATGCAATTGGGCCAGCGGGTGCTGTCTTTAAGCCGCCTTGCGGCCGCCCTGCGGCTTGCTGCGACGGCCGTTGAACGGCTTCTTGCCGGCAGGCTTGCCCGCAAACTGGCGATCACCGCCCGGCTTGCCGCCGAAACGCTTCGGCTTGCCCTGATTCGCCCGGTTCTCGCGGCTTGCGCGATCGTCGTTGGCCGGACGCGGCTCGTTCGGGTCGCGCTTGACCGGTGCCGGATCCGGCTGGTCGAGATAGGACGCAGCCACCGACAGCTTCATGCGGATGATGCGTTCGACCTGGCGCAGCTTGCTGCCCTCTTCCGGGTCGCACAGGGTGATGGCGATGCCGTCGGCACCGTTACGCCCGGTACGGCCGATGCGGTGAACATAGCTCTCCGCCTCATCCGGCAGGTCGAAATTCACCACGTGGCTGATGCCCGGAACGTCGATGCCGCGCGCCGCGATATCGGTTGCTACCAGAATGCGCACGGTCCCGTCGCGGAAACCGTTCAGCGCCTTCTGGCGCGCGTTCTGCGACTTGTTGCCGTGGATCACGGCAGCGTCGAAACCGTCACGCTCGAGATCGCGCGACACGCGGTCTGCACCATGCTTGGTACGCGAGAAGATGATGACCGAGGACATCGCTTCGTCGGCCAGCATTTCCGACAGGATCACACGCTTCTGCTTGGTGCGCGCCATGATGACGCTCTGCACGATCTCGCCGGCGGCGGTGCCCTGCGGCGCAACCTCGACGCGAACCGGCGACTTCAGCAGGTCGACGGCCAGCTTCTCGATTTCGGTCGGCATCGTTGCCGAGAACAGCGCCGTCTGGCGCTCCTTGTGGGTTGCCTTGGCAATGCGGCGCACGTCATGGATGAAGCCCATGTCGAGCATGCGGTCGGCTTCGTCCAGAACCAGCCAGCGGGTTTCCGACAGGCTGATTTCGCCTTCACGCACCAGGTCGGTGAGACGACCCGGCGTGGCGACGAGTACGTCGACGCCCGGAGCCATCTTCTTGACCTGCGAGAACCGCGACACACCACCAAGCACCAGCGCGGTGGAAATGTGCAGGCCCTTGGCCATCGTGCGGATTTCTTCTTCGATCTGCACCGCGAGCTCGCGCGTCGGGGCGAGGATCAGCGCCCGGCAGGTGCGCGGCACGCGCTTGCTGCCGATGCCGACGACCTTGGCGAGAATCGGCAGGCTGAAGGCCACCGTCTTGCCCGAGCCGGTCTGCGCGATGCCGAGAATGTCGCGGCCTTCGAGCTGTGCCGGGATCGACTGTTCCTGAATCGGCTTGGGCATCAGATAGCCCATGGCGTGTGTCGCCTTGAGCAAGGTGCCCGAAATGCCAAGTGCGGCGAAGCCTTCAAGAGCGGTCTCGGCCACGGCAGTGTTGTTTTCGTTCGTCAAAATTATCTTCTCTTTCGCGACCCGGCCCATAGGGCGATCGCAATAAAAATGCACGGCAGAGCGCAACCTGCCGCAGCGTGTTCATTTATGGGCGACAAGACGGAGGACTTGCGTCCGCTCGGCTGCGCTGTCGTGCCCGCGCGCCTCTTGCGGCGGGGCTCTTTCACACACCGGCCCCCTTTTCAGGGATCCGAGGGAAAGTCAGACGCAACCAGTCCGTATCAATGGAAAGCCGGCAAATCCGGCCCATGCGTCTCGTATCGAGCCATATGGGGCAATTCGCGATCGGATGCAAACGAAAATTTGTGCGGCGCAGCAAGATTAACCGCTCGCCGTCTCCGCCAGTTGGCGCAGTTTCAGCACGGTGTTCCAGTTGCGCGCCGTGTTGGGCACGCCCAGACCCTTGTCGAATTTCTCGCCCAGCTTCGAGCGGCCAAAGCCGTTCGGCGTATGAAGATAGGCGACCTGACCGGCGATCGCGATGCGCTCGCCATCGACCGCCACCGCGCGCAAGGCTTCCACCGCGCTATCCTGCGGCACACCGTCAAGCACCGCCGCATGCAGCTGGTTGCCAGGCTCCACGGCGTCGGCAAACGGATTGGCGGCAATCAGCGCGTCCCATTCCGCCAGCGTTCGCGCATAAATCGCCTTGTCGAATCCGAACTGCGCCCGGCAGATCGACGCCACCTGTTCCACCATCTGCGCGCGCGGCAGATCGGTTTTCAGCACCGCATTGCCGCTGTTGATATAGGTGGCGACGTTTTGAAACCCGGCCTCGCCAAGCTTTTCGCGCAACGGCGCGGTCGGCAGCTGGGTTTTGCCGCCGACGCCGCGAAACAGCACGATGTAGACCGTCGCCGTCATACGATCAGCCCAGCCAACACCTCATTGTCGGTGATGTCCTGATAGGCCCAGCCGCCTTCAGCGAAGCGCTTGCGCAGGATGTCGAAATTCCTGGCGTTCTTGGTTTCGATGCCGATCAGCACCGAGCCGAAATTCCGTGCCGACTTCTTCAGATATTCAAACCGCGCCACGTCGTCTTCCGGCCCGAGCAGACCGAGAAAGTCGCGCAGTGCGCCGGGCCGCTGCGGGAAGCGGAAGATGAAGTATTTCTTCAGGCCCTCGAACCGCAGCGCCCGTTCCTTGACGTCGGGCAGCCGCTCGAAATCGAAATTGCCGCCGGACACGATCAGCACGATGGTCTTGCCCTTGAGGTCCTTGCGCGCAAAATCCTTGAGCGCGTCGATGGCCAGCGCGCCCGCCGGCTCCAGCACGATGCCCTCGACGTTGAGCATTTCCACCATGGTGGCGCACAGCCGGTCTTCGGGGATCAGCTTGACCTGCTCTTCGCTGAAATGCTTCAGCAACCGGAAGTTTTCCTTGCCGATCTCACCCACCGCCGCGCCATCGACGAAATTGTCGACGCTGTCGAGCTTCATCCGCTTGCCGGCAGCAAGGCTGCGCTTGAAACTCGGCGCACCCGCCGGCTCCGCAAACACGAACTGCGTCGCGGCGCCGGTTTCGGCAAAATACCGGGTGACACCGGCTGCAAGCCCGCCCCCGCCGACCGGCAGGATCATCAGGTCGGGCGCGGTGCCGTGCGGCAGCTGCGCGGCGATCTCGGCCGCCACCGTCGCCTGCCCCTCGATGATGTCCTTGTGGTCGAATGGCGGCACCATCAGGCCGCCGCTTTCCAGCGCAAACTCCTGCGCCGCGCGATAACAATCGTCAAAGAAATCGCCGATCAGGCGGATTTCGACCATGTCGCCGCCAAACATCCGCGTCTTGTCGATCTTTTGCTGCGGTGTCGTTACCGGCATGAACACCACGCCGCGCCGTCCGACATGCCGGCAGACCCAGGCAAACCCCTGCGCGTGGTTGCCGGCCGAAGCGCAGACGAACACCTGCGCGCCCTCGCCCGCCGCCAGAACCTTGCGGAAGAAATTGAACGCGCCACGAATCTTGTAGGAGCGGACCGGCGACAGATCCTCGCGCTTGAGAAAAATCTTCGCGCCGTATTTTCGCGACAGATAATCGTTCAATTGCAGCGGGGTTTCGGGAAACAGCGTGCGCATCGCCTCTGCAGCGCGCGAGACGTCAGCGGAAAAACCGGTCATTCCTGGGTCTCCTTTTCTGCTGCGCGATATCGCACAATCCCGCTTTGAACACCACCGCCGCCGTGGACTTCATCCGCCAAGCCCCCTATCGTAACGTGCAACTTCGCATGATGCCGGAGATTTCCCGTTTGCTCGTGATCGGTCGAAGACTAGCTGCGCTGCTCCTCCCGCTTGCGCTGCTCGCGGGATGCGGGGGCGGTGGCAGCCACAAGATGCTGGGCGTCACGCAGGCCCAACCGCAGCAGATTGCCGCCACCCACCGCATCTTTGTGGCGACCACCCGCGAACGGGCAGAAGATCCTTCCGAGGTGTTCAGCGGCGCGCGCGGCGACGGCGTCAGCTTTGCCCGCGTCGATGTCAGCATTCCCGCCGTCCACGTTCAGGGCCGTCTGGAAAAGCCGCGCAACGGCCAGAAGCGCGACGCCGCCCAGCATTTTGCCGCCGGCGAAATGGCGCTCTATCCAAAGCGCGACGGCTTCTCCGCCGCCTTACGCGAAAATCTGGCGCGCACCGGCGGCCGCGCGCTGGTGTTCGTGCATGGCTACCGCACCCCGTTTGACGGCTCCGTCTATCGCGCCGCGCAGATCATCCACGATTCCGGCTACTCCGGCACGCCGGTGCTGTTTTCGTGGGCCTCGACCGGCCGCACCGTCGACTACATCTACGACAACAACTCCGCCACCATCGCCCGCGACGGCCTCGAGCAGACCTTGCGTCTGCTGCGCGCCAGCGGTGCCAAGCGCATCGACATCGTTGCCCATTCGATGGGCAACTGGCTGTTGATGGAAGCGCTGCGCCAGCTGGTGATCAGCGGCGACCGCCAGTTGATGGCAAGCCTGGGCGACGTGGTTCTCGCCTCGCCTGACATCGACATCGACGTCTTCAAGAGCCAGTTGCAACGCATGGGCAAGCCGGAGCGCCCGTTCACGGTTCTGGTTTCGCGTGACGACCGCGCCTTGCTGGTATCGTCGATCATCGCTGGCAACCGGCCGCGGGTCGGCGACTACGACAAGGACGCCGATCTCGCCGCGTTGGGGATCACCGTCATCGACATTTCCGGACTGTCGAGCGGCGACCGGCTCAATCATGCCCGGTTTGCCGACAATCCCGTGTTGATCCAGTTGCTGGGCGACCGCCTCAACGAAGGCGACGATTTCGCTGGCAACGGCGACCAGATCGCACAACGCATCGAGCAGCTGACGCGCGGCATCGGCCAGACGCTGGGCAGCGCCGCAGAAATCATCATCACCACACCGTTCGAGGTCATGAATATTGCCGTGCGCCAGTAAACAACCGTCACACTCTGGGTTAAACGCACCGAAAGCGCCTCTTTGCGCCACATCATGTCTCTTTATTAACAGCTAAACCACGACAATTGCGCCATGGAAGCTTTGGGAGGCAGTCTGAGCACATGCCGGTAACACAAAGTACCTTTATCCGCACAAGCGCGGTCCTGCTGGTTGTCGGGCTGCTGGCGTTGCTGGGCATCGTCGGAACCACGATGTGGCTGGTGGAGCGGGCGCAGCATTATTTCGATGAAGTCCTCGAAGAACGTGACCTGCGAACCGCAGCCACCAGTCTGCGCATCACTCTGCACGAACTTGAATCAAGTCAGCGCGGCTTCATCCTGACCGGCGAAGAGAGTTACCTCGATCCCTATAGCGAGGCGCAGGAGCGCGTCATTCCTGTGTTCGCGCGGCTTCGCGAAGCTCTGCAAAGGCATCTGGAGTACAAGGACAAACTGGATCAGTTTCTTCCGGAACTGGAACAGAAGATTCAGGAGATGCAGCGGACCATCGAGCTGGTGCGCGAGGGCCGCAAGGCGGAAGCCATCCAGATTATCGCCACCGATCGCGGCAAGGAGATCATGGATGACGCGCGCGTCCTGCTGCGCGAGATCGTGCGGGCGGCCGACAGCGGCTTGACGCTCGGTATCGAGGAACAGCGCAGAAGCACGAGCTTGCTGTACCTTGTCGCCATCGTCGGTGGCGTCCTGATCGTCGGGGTTGTCGGCGGCTCGGTGTGGATGGCGCTGAGCTATACGCGCGACCTGCTGACTGCGCGTTCCGAGGTCGTAGCACTAAACCAGGGACTGGAGCAGCGCGTGCAGGACCGCACCCAGGACCTGATCCGCGCCAACGAGGAAGTCCAGCGTTTCGCCTACATCGTCACCCACGATTTGCGCGCGCCGCTGGTCAACATCATGGGCTTCACCAGCGAACTCACCGAGACGATGAAGTCGATCCAGGCCTACGTCCTGTCCGACGGCGCGCCGCTCAGTGAGCAGGAAATCCACGAAGCCCGCATCGCCGCCTCCGAAGACATGCCCGAGGCGATCGGCTTCATCCGCAAATCGACACGCAAGATGGATACCCTGATCAACGCCATCCTCAAGATCTCGCGCGACGGCAAACGTCCGCTGAAACCGGAATCCATTGATCTGGCAACCCTGCTCGAAGCCAATCTGGGCTCCATCCAGCATCAGGTGGTGGATGGCCACGGCTCGACCGCCCTGTCGGTGCAGGTCGACCAGATCGTCTCCGACCGGATGTCGCTCGACCAGATCATCGGCAATCTGCTCGACAACGCGGTCAAGTACAAATCGCCTGAGCGGCCGATCGCCATCAAGGTGACGGCAGACCGCGCGCCTGGCCGGCGGGTGCGCATCGACGTCGCCGACAACGGCCGTGGCATCGCGCCCGAAGACCACCAGCGCGTGTTCGACCTGTTCCGTCGCTCCGGCCTGCAGGACCAGCAGGGCGAAGGCATCGGGCTGGCGCATGTGCGCACGCTGGCGCGCAGCCTCGGCGGCGACATAACCCTGTCTTCCCATCATGGGCAGGGCACGACTTTCTCAGTTTTATTGCCTATTGATGTCAGGACAGTCACGAGGACAAGCGCAACATGAACAAGGCCACACCTGTTACTATCGTGATGATCGAAGACGACGAGGGACACGCGCGTCTGATCGAGAAGAACATTCGCCGCGCCGGCGTCAACAACGAGATCATTCCGTTCACCAACGGAACCGAGGCGTTGGCCTACCTTCTTGGCCCGGATGGGTCCGGCGAGGACAGTGCCGGCCGTCAGCGCCTGGTGCTGCTCGATCTCAATCTGCCGGACATGACCGGCGTGTCGATCCTGGAGAAGGTCAAGAACAACCCGCACACCCGGCTGTCGCCCGTGGTGGTGCTGACCACCACCGATGACGAACGCGAGATCCAGCGCTGCTACGATCTCGGCGCCAATGTCTACATCACCAAGCCCGTCGACTATGACAGCTTTGCCAACGCTATTCGCCAGCTTGGCCTCTTCTTCTCTGTCATGCAGGTTCCGGAGATCGAATAGCGTGCCGAACTTGTTGCTTCGAGTCCTGCATATTGACGACGATACCGCTCTGGCGCGCCTCGTGGAGAAAGCGCTGACCCGGCTCGGCTATGACTACGAGCATGCGGGCGACGCGCAGTCCGGGCTTGAGCGCATCGCGCAAGGCGGCTTCAGCGTCGTCGTGCTCGACCATTTCCTCGACAACGGCACCGGCCTCTGCGTGCTGGCGCAACTCAAGCAGATGCCAGACGCACCGCCTGTCGTCTATGTCACGGGATCGCAGGAGCCGACCGTCGCCGTCGAAGCACTCAAGGCCGGCGCTGCCGACTATGTGCTGAAAACGGTTGGCGAGGAATTCCTCGTCCTGCTCGTCAGCGCCATCGAGCAGTCGATGGAAAAGGCCCGGCTGGAACGGCAGAAGGAACAGGCGGAACTGGAGGTACGGGCAGCGCGCGATCGCGCCGAAATCCTGCTGACCGAGGTCAACCACCGCGTCGCCAACAGTCTCGCCCTCGTCGCCGCCCTGGTGCGGATGCAGTCGTCAGCCATCAGCGATCCCGCCGCCAAGAACGCGCTCAACGAGACCCAGGCGCGCATCACCGCGATTTCCGGCCTGCATCGCCGCCTCTACACCTCGGACGACGTCCGCTCGGTGTCGCTCGACTCCTACCTTGCCACGTTGATCGAAGAACTGGACATCGCAATGCGGGCCGCCGGCCATCCGTCACGGGTGAAGCTCGATCTCGCAGCGGTCAGCGTCGCCACCGACAAGGCCATTTCCGTCGGCATGATCGTCACCGAACTGCTGACCAACGCCTATAAATACGCCTATCCCGCCGGGCATTCCGGCGAAGTGCGGGTCTCGATCCGCAAGGCCGAGTCCGGCCGCGCCACCCTCACCGTCGAAGACGACGGCATCGGCTGGGACGGCACCGGCATCCCGCAGGGCACCGGGCTTGGCACCCGCATCGTCTCGGCCATGGCCGTCCAGCTAGGCACGGAAATCGCCTATGGCGACGGCCACGGCGGCACCCGCACCATGTTCGACCTTCAGGTCACGGAAGACGCCTGAACCTTTGTGCGTCCGACGCACAAAGGTTCATCTATTTAGTTGAGAGCCCCGTCACTCGGTGATGAACAGATCGACCTTCTCGAACCGGGTCACGTCGACCAGCCCGACATCGGAAATCCGCAGTTCGGGAATGACCACCAGCGCCAAAAGCGAGTGCTGCATATAGGCGTTGTTGAGCATGCAGCCGACATCGCGCATCGCGGCCACCAGCTTCGCTGCTTTTCCCGCCACGACTTCCGCCCGCTCGTTCGACATCAGGCCGGCCACCGGCAGTTCCACCATCGCCAGTTCCTTGCCGCCGGAAAACAGCACCACACCGCCGCCGACTTCGCCGAGCCGGTTGGCGGCCAGCGCCATGTCGCGCTTGTTGGTGCCGACCACGATCATGTGGTGCGAATCGTGCGCGACCGTCGACGCCAGCGCGCAATCCTTCATGTAGCCGAAGCCTGACACGAAACCGTTGGTGACCCCGCCGGTGCCGCGATGGCGTTCCACCAGCGCGATCTGGCAGACGTCATTCTCGCGGTCCATCGCCACCAGCCCGTCCTCGACGTTGAGATCGGCTTCCAGCGCCCGCGTCGGCGCCTGGTTCTCGATCACCCCGATGACACGCGCGCGCACCTCGTTTGCGCCTTCGGGTGCAGCGATGTCGAAATCCTTCGCCACCAGCTTCTTGCCGAGCTTGACCGTGTTCTTGACCGACGCCGGATAGTCGTACGGCGGCACGTCCGCCTCCAGCTTGCCACCCTTGGCCAGCCGCACGCCGCGTCCGTAAACCTCGTCGATCTTCAGCTGCGCGAGGTCGGAAACGATGAGGAAGTCGGCGAGCCGTCCCGGCGCGATCGAGCCCAGCTCGCGCTCCATCTTGAAGTGCTGCGCCGCGTTGATCGTCGCCATCTGGATCGCCGTCACCGGCTTCAAACCTTGGGCAATCGCATGGCGAACGACGCGGTCCATATGGCCTTCATGCACCAGCGTGCCGGAATGGCTGTCGTCGGTGCACAGGATGAAATTGCGCGGGTCGATGCCGTGCTCCGTCACCGCCTTGATCTGGCTGGCAACGTCATACCAGGCCGACCCGAGCCGCAGCATCGCCTTCATGCCCTGGCGCACACGGGCAATCGCGTCCTCCATCGCCGTGCCTTCGTGGTCGTCCTCCGGTCCCGCCGCGACATAGCCGTGGAACGGCAGGCCGAGATCGCGCGAGGCATAGTGACCGCCCACCGTCTTGCCGGCCTTCATGGTCGCGGCAATTTCGGCCACCATCAGCGGATCATTGGCGACGACGCCGGGAAAATTCATCACTTCGCCCAAGCCGACGATGTTTTCCCACGTCATCGCTTCGGCGACATCCTCGGCCGTCAACACCGCGCCGGGATTTTCCAGCCCCGGAGCCGACGGCACGCAGGACGGCATCTGCACCAGCACGTTGATCGGCATCGCCAGCGCCTCGTCGTGCATCAAGCGCACACCTTCGAGGCCGAGCACATTGGCAATCTCATGCGGGTCGATGAACATCGAGGTGGTGCCGTGCGGCACCACGGCGCGGACAAATTCGGTCACGGTCACCATGCCGCTTTCGACATGCATATGCGCGTCGCACAGGCCCGGCACCAGATAGCGTCCGCCGGCATCGACAACCTTGGTGCCCTCGCCGATCGCGTGCGACGCATTCGGCCCGCAATAAGCAAAACGCCCCTTACTGATGGCGATATCGATGCCCGGAATGATCTCGCCCGAATGCACGTTGACCCAACGTCCGTTGCGCACGACGAGGTCGGCCGGCTTGCGGCCAGTCGCCACGTCAACCAGATGCGGCGCGACGTCCCGCCATGGTGCAGGGCGGGTGAAAGTCGGTTTAACCTTGACGGGCATGTGACGGGATCTCCTTTTCGCCAACTGTGCCACCGGACGTCATCCCAGCGCAATGGCGAAGCGAACACATCTCGGCGCGCAAGGAGGGCCAATGTGATTCTGGCCTCAGAACCAGCAGGGTGCGCAAGGGCAACTGCCCGTCGCCCGGTCAGGCCGTCCCATCGGAGGTGTGAGCAAAGCGAACTGCCGTGACCCTGCAATCTCACCCCACCGAACCCGCCAGGGTTCACAAGGGCGACCGCCCGTCGGCCGGTCAGGCCGCCCCATCGGAGGCATGAGCGCAGCGAACTGCCGTGAGATCAAACTTGGTGCGGGCGGCGGGAATCGAACCCGCATGACCAAGGCCGAGGGATTTTAAGTCCCTTGCGTCTACCAGTTCCGCCACGCCCGCGACGCTGTGCTTTTCAATGCTTTGCGCATCTTCGTCAACCGGAGTTATTTCAGGCCAGCGTGAAGGCGCGGCCGGCGATCCGGCGCACAAAGGCGACGACGCGGTCGGTCTCGGCATATTGCGGCATGTGGCCGACGCCATCGACGATCTCGAGTTCAACCCCGACGATCCGGTCGGTCATCGCCAGCCCGTTCTGCTCATAGCTGAGGATACGGTCCTTGGTGCCGAACAGGATACCGACCGGCATGGTGATCTCGCCATAGCGCGCCTCGTAACCGGCGAGGTCGAGACGGCTGCCCAGCAGGTCGAGCGACGTACCGTAAAAGTGCTGCGGACGCAGGCCGACCATGGCGCCACCGGCGACAGCATAATCCGACGGCGGCTGCTGCGGGCCGAACACCGCGTCGAGCACCACCGGCGCGTTCTTGATCGACATCGGCACGGCAATGGTGTTGGCGATCAGCCAGCGTTTCAGCGGCGAGCGGATCGCCAGCGCCTTGAACTGCGGCGGCAGGTTGGCGTCGAAATGCGTCAGCGGCGAAATCAGTGCCAGCCCGGCGATCTTGTCAGGGTAGTCCAGCGCGGTCGCCAGCGCGATCGCCCCGCCGAGCGAATGGCCGACCAGCAACGGTTTCTCCAGCCCCAGCGCATCGATGAAAGCCACGATCTCGCGCGCCTGCTCTTTCAGGCTGCCGGAGCTGCCCTCGGCGCGGGTGGAATAGCCGGAGCCGGCGCGGTCGAGCGCGATCAGCCGATAGCCGCTGCCGAACGAGTCCATCAACGGCCGGCGCAGATGATGCAACGTGCCGCCAAGCCCGTGGATCATCAGGATCGGCCGACCCTCGCCGCGCTCGATATAGTGGATCCTGTTGCCGTTGATGGTGATGAAGTTGCCCGCCGCCGGCACCGCCTTTTCGGCCTTGCGCACCAGCTTGCGCGTCGTCCAGGCGAAATACGCCGCCACCATCAGCAACGCCACGACAAGCGCGACCACGAATCCGACAACGACATTGAGCATGGGCTGATCTTTTCCGGCTGGCGAGAAGACGGCCAATCTAGAGCATCGCAGTGCGATGACAACCTTGCCCGCCGCCTCAGTCGGCGCTATGCCTCTGAACCCTTCGCCGCAGGAGCGTTCCATGGCCGACATCATCACCGCCGCTATGATTGTCATTGGCGACGAGATTCTTTCCGGGCGCACCAAGGACCAGAATATCGGCCACCTCGCCGACGTGATGACGGCCATCGGCATCGACCTCAAGGAAGTCCGCGTCGTCAGCGACGAGGAAGACGACATCGTCGCCGCCGTCAACGCGTTGCGCGCCCGCTACACCTATCTCTTCACCACCGGCGGCATCGGCCCGACCCACGACGACATCACCGCCGATTCGGTGTCGAAGGCGTTCGGCGTGCCGTGTGAATACGACGACCGCGCCTATGCGATGCTGGAAGCGCATTATGCCAAGCGCGGCATCGAGTTCACCGAGGCGCGCAAGCGCATGGCGCGGCTGCCGCGCGGCGCCGACCACATCGACAATCCGGTGTCGCTGGCCCCGGGCTTCCGCATCGGCAACGTCCACGTCATGGCCGGCGTCCCGGCGATCTTCCAGGCGATGCTCGACTCGGTCGTGCCAACGCTGAGGACGGGGCAGAAGTTGCTGTCGGCCACCGTGCATTGTCCGTTTGGCGAAGGCATCATCGGCAGCCCGCTGGGCGAGATCCAGAAGGCCAACCCCGACACCATCATCGGCTCCTATCCAAAGTATCTCGACGGTGCGTTCTGGACCGAGCTGGTCGTGCGCGCCCGCTCGCAAGACACGCTCGACCGTGTCACCGCAGAAGTCCAGGCGATGGTCGACGGGCTCGGAGCCAAAGTGTCATGACCGCGCCCCGCACCGCCCACTGCGTCATTGCAGGTGGCGGGCCTGCGGGGATGATGGCTGGCTATCTGATGGCGCGCGCCGGCGTCGACACCATCGTGCTGGAAAAGCACGGCGACTTCCTGCGCGATTTTCGTGGCGACACCGTGCACCCGTCGACGCTGGAGATCTTTCACGATCTCGGCCTGCTCGAGCGCTTTCTGCAGCGGCCGCACCAGCGCATGGACCGCATCGCCATCAATTTCGCCGGCCAGCGCCTCGAGGTGGCAAGCTTTGCCGCCCTGCCCACCGTCTGCCGCTTCATCGCGTTCATGCCGCAATGGGAGTTTCTCGACTTCCTCGCCAGCGAGGCGAAAACCCTTCCACATTTCACCTTGCTGATGAACACCAAGGCCGACAAGCTGATCGAAACCAACGGCCGCATCACCGGCGTTGTCGCCACCGGCCCGCAAGGCCAGTTCGACATCATTGCCGACCTGACCATCGCCGCCGATGGCCGCACCTCCGGCCTGCGCCAGCAATCCGGCCTGCCCGTCACCGAAATCGGCGCGCCGATCGATGTGTTGTGGTTTTCGCTGCCGCGCACCGCGACGGCCACGCCAGACACGTTGCTCAACGCCGGGGCCGGCAACGTGGTCGTGACCATCGACCGTGGCGACTACTGGCAATGCGCCTATGTCATCGACAAGGGCACGTTGGCAGAGGTGCGTGCGCGCGGCATCGGCGCGCTGCAGGAAACGGTTCTGGCCGCAGCCCCGCATCTGGGAGCCGACGTGCAGGCGCTGCGCTCGTGGGACGAGGTGAAACTCCTGTCCGTCACCATGGATCGCCTCGACCAGTGGGCGCGGCCGGGGTTCCTGTGCATCGGCGACGCCGCCCACGCGATGTCGCCGATCGGCGGCGTCGGCATCAATCTGGCGGTGCAGGACGCGGTGGCTGCGGCCAATTTGCTGGCCGCAAAGCTTGCCAGCGGCACGCTCACCGACGCCGACCTCGACCGCGTGCAGAAACGCCGCGCGTTTCCGGCGAAAGTCATTCAGTTCGTCCAGGCGCAGGTCCAGCAGCGCGTCATCGGGCCGATGCTGGCAAGCAAGAAATCCCAGGGCGATCGCCCGCCGCTGCTGTTCCGCATTGTCACGCATACGCCCTTTCTCCAGCGTCTTGCCGCGCGTATGATTGGCCTTGGCGTGCGGCCTGAACATCCAACCGCGCCGGACGTCGCGACACCGGGTTGATATTCATCAACGCGGAACCTGCATCGCTGCAGCAAGTTGTTGAATGGGCACTGAAGCCCGGCAAAACGCGAAGTCGGAGATCGTCATGAGCTACAAGACCATTCTCGCTGTCCTTCAAAGCAAGGCGGATGCGGAGCGCGTGCTCGATTGCGCCCTGCAGCTTGCCACGCGCTTTTCAGCGCATGTCGTCGGCGTCCATTCGGAAGCCATCCCGATGCCGTACGTCTCGCCGATGGGGTTTCCCGACACCGATTTCATCGCCACCAGTGCACAGATCAACGAGCAGCACACCGCCGAGATCAAGACCATCTTTGAGACCCGCGCCCAGCGCGAAGGCATCTCCTTCGAATGGCAGGCGATGCAGAGCGTCTCCGGCGACGCCGCCGTCAGTTCGTTATCCGTCGCCCGCACCTGCGACCTCGTGATCGTCCAGCAATCCGATCCCCAGGGCGACCCCGGCTCGATCACCAATGTCGAGACCCTTCTGTTCGAAAGCGGCCGGCCGGTGCTGCTCGTGCCCTACGCCATCCCGCAGCCTGCCGCCTTCAACAAGGTGCTCATTGCCTGGAACGGCACCCAGCAGGCCGCCCGCGCCGTGTTCGACGCGCTGCCGTTCATCCTGCAGGCCAAGGAAACCGAAATCCTCACCCTCGATGCGCCCGATGACGATCGCGAGAGCGCGGCGGTCGCCGGTGTCGACCTCGCTTCCGCGCTGACGCGCCACGGCGCCAGGGTGGTGATCGCCAACCAGACCTCCGGCGGCATCGGCGCGGGCGAAGCCATCGAAAACCGGATCGCCGAGACCAATGCCGACCTGCTGGTGATGGGCGCCTACAGCCAATCCTGGCTGAAACAGTTCTTCTTCGGCGGCGCGACACGCACCGTGCTGAAGTCGATGCCCGTCACCACGCTGATGTCGCGCTGAGCCCGGCGACTATGTCCTGGCACCGTCCTGAACGCGGCGGTGCCACGAAAGTCTGTCAACATTGACGCGGGGGCAGCTTGAGCCCTTGCCAGAACAGCACCTTTCCGGCTAATTCCGACTGCATTCCATTCTTTCCAGCCGGAGTGCGTACATGTCTCTTCCCGAAAAGGCGTTTCCCGTTTCCTGGGACCAGTTCCATCGCGATGCGCGGGCGCTGGCCTGGCGGCTGGCGGGCGTCAACGGCGAGTGGAAAGCCATCGTCTGCATCACCCGCGGCGGCCTCGTGCCTGCAGCCGTCATCTCGCGCGAACTCGGCATCCGCTTGATCGAGACAGTCTGCGTCGCCTCGTATCATGACTATCTCGAGCAGGGTGAACTGAGGGTGCTCAAGGGCGTCACGCCAACCCTGCTGGAAAACGGCGGCGCCGACGTTCTGATCGTCGACGACCTGACCGACACCGGCAAGACGGCAGCCATCGTGCGCGCCATGATGCCGAAGGCACACTTCGCCGCCGTCTATGCCAAGCCCAAGGGCCGGCCGATGGTCGACACCTATGTCACCGAAGTATCGCAGGACACCTGGATCTATTTTCCGTGGGATATGGGCTTCACCTACCAGAAACCGATCTCGGAAGCGCATCAGGGTTGAACCTGTTACCCAGAGGCGGAGACGGGTTTCGGGGCAACGATAGGAATCGAGCCAAGTGAAACCCTCACGCACCTTGCGCGAAACTTGCAAAGGCGGCCTTCAAGCCGCCTTTTTTCATTTTAATTGACAGGTTTTCATAATTTCTCCTTTATTTTGTGACAATTAGGCAGAATATTGCTGAGACGGCAAAATAGAAGAGGATGATTTTCGATTGAAGTTTCTTTCGTATCGCAAACGCAAGCAGTGGATGGAACGCGTCAGGCGTTTCTTCGGTGGTCTGCCCTGTCGTGTACAGGTAGCCGCCCTGCCTTGGCGCACGCGCGACGATGGCAGCTACGAAGTCATGCTGGTCACCAGCCGGGGCACCGGGCGTTGGGTCGTGCCCAAGGGCTGGCCGGAAAAGCGCGAACAGCCCCACGAGGCTGCGGCGCGTGAAGCGGCCGAAGAAGCCGGCATCTCGGGTCCGATCTCGCATCGCGATCTCGGCCGGTTCTATTACAGCAAGCTGCTGCGCTCCGGCGTCGAGTGGCGTTGCGAGGTTCACGTCTTCCCGATGGAAGTCGATGTCGTCGCCGACAAATGGCCCGAGCGCAAGAAGCGCACGCGCCAGTGGTTCAGCCCGCAGGAAGCCTCCGCACTGGTGCGCGAGAAGGATCTTGCCGAACTGATTGCCGGGTTTGGCACCAATCCACGAGAATTTGCCGTCTAAACACCAACGGTGCTTGTGATCGTGCAAAGCATTCCCTAAGCGAAGCGCCAAGCGGGCGAATGCACATCCCCGCACAGCAGGGACTGCGCATGACCGACACTGCCACGCACTACAAGGAAACGCTCGACAAGGACCTCGACAAGTTCGTCGTCGTCGAGGAAGCGGCGACCTCGGTTGCCCGCGTACTCGTCGGGCCGGGCCTTGGCCTGCTGTTTCTCGCTTTGTCGGCGATCATCGCGTCGTTCTTTGTCATGGGCGAACCGGGTTCCGTCGTCGTCATCGCTGGTGCCGCGATCGGCGGCTATATGGCCCTCAACATCGGCGCCAACGACGTCGCCAACAATGTCGGCCCCGCCGTCGGCGCCAAAGCGCTGACCATGGGCGGCGCATTGGCTATTGCCGCCGTGTTCGAAAGCGCCGGCGCGCTGATTGCCGGCGCCGAAGTGATGCAAACGGTCGCCAGCGGCATTGTCGATCCGAGCGCCGTTCCCACCAACACCGCCTTCATCTCGCTGATGCTGGCCGCGCTGATCTCGTCGGCGCTGTGGGTCAATCTCGCCACCTGGATCGGCGCACCGGTATCGACCACCCACGCCGTCGTCGGTGGCGTGGTTGGGTCTGGCGCAGCAGCTGCGGGTCTGGCAGCCGTCCAGTGGGGCACACTTGGCAACATCGCCGCCAGCTGGATTGTCTCGCCGATCCTCGGCGGCATCGTTGCCGCGCTGTTCCTCGGCTTCATCAAATCCACCATCATCTATCAGGATGACAAGATCGCAGCCGCCCGGCGCTGGGTTCCGTTGCTGGTGGCCGTCATGGCGGGCGCTTTCACTGCTTATCTCGCCACCAAGGGCCTGTCGCGCGTCATCGACCTCAGCGGCATGCAGATCACGCTGTGCGGTCTGGCCGTCTTCGCGGTGGTCTGGATGTGGACGCATGTCAGCGTCAAGCGTCAGTCGCAAGGCATGGAAAACCGCAACCAGTCGCTGCGCAAACTGTTTCGCGTGCCGCTGATCTGCTCGGCCGCCCTGCTCTCCTTCGCCCACGGCGCCAATGACGTCGCCAATGCCGTTGGTCCGCTGGCGGCCATCGTCAACGCCGCCGGCGGCGGCAGTGCCGACGGCAGTTTCGGCATCCCGCTGTGGGTGATGGTCATCGGCGCGGGCGGCATTTCGCTCGGTCTGGTGCTGTTCGGCCCCAAGCTGATCCGCATGGTCGGCGAGCAGATCACCAAGCTCAACCCGATGCGCGCCT
>JBEBXE010000003.1:0-33727 GCA_040391705.1 Aerobium aerolatum | reverse complement strand
GCGGATTTGCTTCTTCCAGCAGGAAGTCCTAACGTAAGCTATCGGTAGTTTCTGATAAGGGCGCTACCGAGTAGGGCCCAGCAATCCTTAGCCCCGACCGAAGGGAGGACGTTGTGTCTTCCATCCATCAGCAATATCTCAATTCAGAAAACATGGGCGTGATCGCCGCTGCGCTTGCGCGCGTTCGATCGCTCTACAAGCTGGATCGTGGTTCCGAAGAAGAACGCCATGTCGCCGCCGTCATGGCCGGCGAATTCCAGATCGGCAACGTCACCGAAGACGGGCTGTTTTCGATCTTCCTCGGGCCGGCCGACTCCGCGTTACATACCCAGCGCAAACAGACGATGCGACGCGCGTTGCAGCGGTGGGAAGACGAAGGCGGCACGGCAACCGAAGAAGCCGCGTGATCTCATAGAGCTTGTCTCCCCAAAGTGGGAACCGGTTTCGGGAGAAAGACGACACGCTTCAGGCGGCACAAACCCGCCACGCACAGGTGACGGGTTTGTTTCTGCATCGGGTTATTTCTTGTTGAGCGACGTGACCGCGAGATTCGTCAGCTTGTTGTTGGCTGCCTTTTCCTGGTCGAGGATTTCGCTCAAAAGCGTGTGAGCGGTGTCGTGACCGAGCAGTTTCGCCCATTCGCGCAATGAGCCGTAGCGGGCAATCTCGTAGTGTTCGACCGCCTGGGCTGCTGCCAGCAGGCCCGCGTCCAGCGCCGTGCCGGATGCCTCCTCCATCAAGCCTTCGCTTTCCTTGATCAGCCCTTCGATGGCATCGCATTTTATTCCCTCGGCTTTCTTGCCGATCGATTCGAACACTGCCTTCAGCTTGACGATCTGATCCTTGGTTTCGGCCAGGTGATCGTCGACGGCCTTCTTGAGGTCGGCGTTCTTGGCTGCCTTGGAAACCTTCGGCAATGCTTTCGTCAGGGCAGTCTCGGCATAGTAGATGTCTTTGAGCGTGTGCTCGAATAGTTCAGCCATCGTTTTCATCTGCGATCCTTTCCGGAAAGCCCCGTCCCTTCGAAAGAATGTCTCATCCCTCCACAAGTTCCACAGAACACCGGCGGCGGGTGCCGTTTCGGTGCCATGTTTGAAAAATATGCAGGGGTCACACGCGTCGGTTATAGTGACGCGAGGTTGCGGGCTACTGAAACGAAGGATGGTACATGGCACGTCTTCATCAACGCGGCGTCGATCTGTTGCTCAACGTTCAAACCGCGCTGGAGCATTTCGACCAGATGACGGCGCGAGAAGTCGCCGGGCTGCTCAAGGAAACGGAGGTCGTGCTGCGCGATCTGCTGGCGCGGGATGTGCCGAACGATCCGCCCGCTGGCAACTGAGCAAAGAAAAACCCGCCGGGGGAGGAGGATCCGGCGGGTCTATCTGGAGCGCGGCAGGGAGGAGGATTGCCGCGCTGGTGTCGGCTCTCTGGGAGGAGGTAGATCACCGACAAGGCCTATCTAGGTGCTGGGCGCGGCTGTTTCAAGAGTCTCGTCCGCATGGCAGCCCTGCATAAATGCACGTGCTGATTCCGGCGCGTGTTGCAGGGTGCCGGGCCGCCCTCCCGAGCGCCGTGCCGCTGAAAATTCGGCGATGGCGCGTCAAGATTTGCCAGCAATAAGTTTGGGAGAAAATTTCCGGAAATACAGCGTTACGCTGGACAGGAACCGGAGTGCCAGCCATGATCGTGCTGTCTTAAGGAGGCAGCACCATGGGCATTGAAAGTCTTATTGTCTTTATTCTGATCGGTGCAATTGCTGGCTGGTTGGCTGGCGTGCTTGTGAAAGGGTTCGGGTTCGGACTGCTCGGCAACATTGTTGTCGGTATTGTCGGCGCATTCATTGCAGGTTGGCTCTTCCCGGTTCTCGGGGTGAGCCTGGGCAGCGGCATCGTCGCCAGCATCATCCACGCCACCATCGGCGCGGTCATTCTTCTGGTGATCATCCGCCTGGTCAAGCGGGCCTAAACGTCGAGACCGGACGCGCCTGCGCGCGCCCGGTCTTATTTTTGCGGCCTCCATTGGGCCTGACTGGTCAGTCGCGCTTGCCGCAGATCATGACCGCCGCTGTCACCAGCAACGCTGCCAGGCCAACCGCCGCGACAGCTCTGCCCGGATGTTCCCGAACCGTCTCTTCCAGATGACGTGCGCGCTTGCGAATCATCGGCAGCGCGTCGGCGACCTTGCCACTGAGATCGTCATAGAGATGCGCCGCTTCGCTGCTGGCGTCGTGATAGGCCGAGGTGCCGCGCTTCGACGCGGAGCGGCTGAGCGCCGCCATCTGCTTTTGCAGCGCGGCGATCTGGCGGTTGAAGTCGGGGGTGTGGTCATTGTGCGAGAAAAACGCCATCGCGAAAGCTCCGTGGTTGGTTCGCTCTCCCAACGGCCAGTCGTTCAGATGGTTCCCGGTTTGCTGCCCGTGTGAGGGTGTCAGCGCATCCAGACGTCGTCCCAGGCCGGGCTCATGCGCTTGAATTCGTCAGCGACAAACCAGCAGGTCGGCGAAATTTTCGCGCCGGCGGTCCGCGCGTCGGCGATCAGCCGCTGCACCAGCCGCTGGGCGATGTCGTCGCCGCGCCACGGCACCGGCACGAAGGTGTGGTCGGCGATCCAGTGGGTGTCGGAGACGCGGACATAGGTCAGGCGCGAATCCTCGTCGTCGGGCATCGTGACGAAATAGCGCCCGCCCTTGGCGGTTTGCTCGAACTCGATCGGGAAAGCGCTCATGATTTCAGCACGTCCGCCCATTCGGGATGACGGCGAAACTGCGCCGCGGCAAACGGGCACAGCGGGATGATCGTCTTGCCGGCGGCGCGCGCGTCTTCGACCGCGCGGGTCACCAGCTTGGCGCCGACGCCCTGTCCGCGAAACGCGTCGGGAACAGCGGTGTGGTCGATGATGATCTGACGTTCACCCACCTTGCTGAATGTCATCTCGGCCTCGGCCCCGTCCGCTCCCTTGATGACGTAGCGGCTCTTGGCACCGTTGTCCTCAAGCTCGATCGTCAGGTCTTCGCTCATTGCTCGTCTCCCGTGTTCAGTTGCGCCACGTGGCCAGAAAGGCGTCCGACGCGACGATTTCACCCTGGCGGATTTCGTGGCCGCCATCATGCCAGAAAGTTTCGACCTGTGCTGCATGCTTGCGCAGCGTTTCTTCGAGCTGGACCGTCTGCGGCGCGGGGCAGATCGGATCGCGCCGACCAGCGGTGATCAGCACGTTTGTGTCCTTGAGGGTGCCGTCGACCACCGGCTCAAACGGGATCAGCGGATGCATCAGCACTGCGCCGTCAAACAGGTCCGGCTCGGCAAACAGCACCGAGGCCAGAATGTTGGCCCCGTTCGAATAGCCGAGGCCGATCACCGCCGACGGGCTGCGTTCGGCAATCTGCGCGCGCACGAACGCCGCCATCTTGGCGGTGGCGCGGGCCAGATCGGACATGTCGTAGACGCCTTCGCCGGTGCGGCGGAAATAGCGCGCCGCGCCATGTTCCGACACGTCGCCGCGCGGGGCGACGATCGTCGCCCCCGGCATCAGGTCGCGGCCCAGGTCGAGAAACTGGGTCTCGTCCGCCCCGGTGCCGTGAAACACGAACAGCAGGGGACCGCCGTCTTGTCCGGCGGCGGTCTTGTGGATGTAGCTGTCAGTCGTCATCGTTCAAGCTCCGAGCGGCTGGAGGTTCTGTTCCAGCCAGGTGCGCAAATGTTCGTGCTGCTTTGGCAGCTTGAGCGCTTCGCCCAGATGCCGTGTGTCTTCGTCGCGGTCGAAGCCCGGTTCGGTGGTCGCCACCTCGAACAGCACGCCGCCCGGCGTACGGAAGTAGATTGCCCAGAAATAATCGCGGTCGATCACCGGGGTGACGTGATAGCCGGTGTCCAGCAGCGCCTTGCGCACTTCGAGCTGCTTGTCGCGGTTCTCGACCGAGAAGGCGACGTGGTGCACCGAGCCCGCGCCCTGCCGGGCCTGATTGACCAGCGGCAGCGTCTCGACGTCGATGATATCGGCGCCATTGCTGTCGCCCTTGACCGCGAAACGCCGGATGTTGCCCGCAGCTTCGATCTCCTCATAGTTCATGAACTTGAGCAGTTCTGCGGTTGCGCCGCCATCCTGCAGCCGCATCGCCACCGAGTGGAAGCCGCGAATGGCCTCGTCGGCACCGACGCCGCCATTGGTCCATGGGGCGCGGTTGTCATCGGGGCTTTCGACGAGCGCAAAACCGTCGCCGTCCGGACCCTGAAAGGTCAGCCGCTTTTCGCCGAACAGTTCGGTGCGCTGCAGCCCGATGACGCCCTGGTCGGCGAGGTGTTTTTGCCAGAAATCGAGCGTGGCGTCGGGCACCGAAAACGCCGTCGTGCCAACTTCGCCGGTCCCGGGACGGCCACGCGCCGCGTTGGGAAACGGGAAGTAGGTCATTACCGAGCCCGGCGTGCCCTGTTCGTCGGCGTAGTAGAGATGGTAGACGTCGGGTGCATCGAAATTCACCGTCTTCTTGACGCGGCGCAGGCCCAGCTTGTGGGTGAAGAAATCGTTGTTCTCAGCGGCGTCGCGCGCCATGGAGGTGACGTGATGCAGGCCCTTGATCTGCGTAAGCATGATGTCGCTCCTTTCTCCGTTGTGCCGCGTCTGGCGCAGCGTTCTTGTCCATATGTCGTGCAAAACCGGCGAATGGAAAGACGGCGAAAGGGATATGGATCGTTCTCTTTACGTGAACAATGAGAGCCTCATTGTTCATAAGAAAGGGGCTGGCACCGTTAGGTGCCAACCCCCTCCAGGTCCGCCGCAGGGTGGATCAGTTTGCCGGGACGATCAGAAGCTGTTTGTCGCGGTCTTGGGCGAAGGTTTTCGCGTCGTATTCAGGCTGCGCCTCCAGCTGTTCCTTGCTGAACTGCGTGTACAGATAGGTCTTGCCGTCAGCGTCCTTCATGAACGAGAGGTTGTCCATGCCCACCGCGACCGGCTTGGCGCCGATCCCGAGGAAGCCGCCGACATCAAGGACCACGGCCTCGACAGCCTTGCCGTCAGTCGCCAGGATGACATCCTCGATCGAGCCGACATTCTCGTCATTCGCGCCGTAGACGGTGGTGCCGATGAACTGGTCGGCACTCACGCCTTCAACCGGAACGACCGTCAGGGTCGAGCGATCGATTGCTTCCGTGCGCGTTGTCGTATCGGTGACGCCCGGAGCGGTGGTCTTTGCGCCGATGTCTTCAGCGGTCGCCGGCTTGGTGTTGCCGATTGCGGCATCGGCCGGCATCGGGCGATACGCCGCCGTGTCAAACTCGGGCAGCGCTTCCAGGGCCGCGCGGTTGGTCGGGATGACGAGCCACTGGCTGCCATCGCGTTCGACCCACTCTACGGTGTCAAACTCAAGCGCGACGTTCTTCTGGCCGATGCCGAGAAAACCGCCGACGCCGACGACCACGGCTTCGATATCGCCGTCATCGCTGATCACCAGATCGGTGACACTGCCGATGTTTTCGGCGTCATTGGCTGCACTGTTATAAACGGTCTGGCCGATGATGTTGGAGGCCAGATGGCCCTCTGCATTGATGACGGTGGGAACGGCCTGCTCTGCGGGAGCCACCGGCTGTGCCGGAGCCGTCTGAGCATAGGCACCGGTTGCGCCGGCAGCGATGAAGGTTGCAATAGCAGTTGTCGCCAATAGCTTGCGGATCATGTTATTATCTCCTTGTGCAGGTATTTGCACGGTCGCGCCTGTTGCCGAACTTTTTCGAGGAGAGGCGATGGGCGCGACCTTTGACCCGTTCACAACGTCGGGCCTCCGGTGTGGTTCCGCAGGCAGTCGAGGAAACATTGCCTAAGGCGCAGCCGTCGCTGTCGCCTGGTGCTGTGTCTGCAAGGAACGAAATTGTCCGGCAGACGTTTTCGGCAAACCCCTGCCGTCTCGCGGTAAGGCCTTTCGCGGAGCGCCACGGCCATGCGTATTCAAGTGATCCTGAATCGCGATGGCGGCACATTGCGAACGCTTGATCTCGGCCGATTTGCCAAGCAAACCACCGAAACCCTCACCTCAGCCGGCCACGACGTCGAAGTTGCAGTTCTCAGCAGCACCGAGATCGCCGATGCGCTCGAACAGGCCAGCATCGGCGCGTGCGATATCGTCATGGTCGGCGGCGGCGACGGCACCATCTCGACTGCCGCCAGCAAATTGAAGGGCACGGATAAGGCCCTGGCCGTGCTGCCGGCCGGAACGATGAACCTGTTTGCCCGCAGTCTGGCGATCCCGCTCAATCTCGACCAGGCGGTGGCAGCCTTTGCCACCGGTGTGATCCGTGAGGTCGACCTCGCCAGCGTCGACGGAACCGTATTCGTGCATCAGTTTTCGGTCGGCCTCCACGCCGAATTGATCCGGCTGCGCGAAGCGCGCGACTATCGTTCGCGGCTGGGAAAAATCTGGGCGTCGATGCGTGCCGGAATCGATGCCTTCATCAGCCCGCCGCGCTTTGTGGTCACGCTGGATATCGACGGTCAGGAGATCACGGTCAAAACCTCCGCGATCGGCATCACCAACAATATGTTCGGTGAAGGTCATCTTCCCTACGCCGATACGCTGACCGATGGCGTCATGGGGGTGTATATCACGCGGGCGCGGCGGCGGCGCGACATGGCCAAGGCGGCGGCGCGGATCGCGCTCGGACGCTGGAAAAGCAACCCGCATATCGACATTCACCGCGCGCACAAGGTCAATCTGACCATGCTGTCCGGTCACAAAAAGCTCGGCTGCGCCGTCGATGGCGAACTGATCCCGGCACGCAAGCAAACAGCGCTGCAGGTTCACCCCGCAGCGCTGCGCGTTCTCGTGCCAGCCGTTCCGGAGGGTTAGGTCCTCAGTCGGACGGCGGGGTGGCGGTGGGGGCAATGGTCTCGGTCGGGGCGCTGGCCGCCGGGGGCTCGGGCGCGATGGTGTCGCTGAACAGATGCAGCACGGCCCACACCAATGCCGTCAAAATCAGCGCGCAGACGAGCACGATCAGCACGCGCGTGCCGTCACGTCCTTGTCGGGCTCTGTTCTTGTCGATGGTCTTGGTCATGGCAGGCTCCGCGCATCAATTGTGCTGTAAACCAATGCGCGGAAGGGCAGGTGGTTCCCACCCGCAAGGAAAGGCCCGCCGAGATCAGTCCTCGCGGGCCTTGTCGCTTGGTGTTCGGCGCGCGTTCTCTTTCCAGACGCCATAGCCAAGGGCTGCGGCGAGGGGGCCGAGAACGGCGATGCTGCCGGTACGGCTGGCCAGCAGCATCGGAATCAGCGTGATCGCGGCGGTGCTGACGATGGACTTGATTTCCGCTTGCCGCTGACGTGCCAGACGGCGCGTGCGGGCTTTGGAAACGACCCGGTGGATCAGGATGATCACCAGCGCCACCACCACGAATCCGCCGCCAAACCAGAGGCTGGTATCCAGTGTGCCGATTTCACGCGCCAAAGCGATGAACGCGGCGATCAGCAGGAAAACCAGTCCGAGCGTCAGAAAAATGGCGGCCAGCCCATAGACCATCGCCGCCCGCCGTGCGCGCGCCATCGCGTCCGAAGCCTCGCCGGACGCGATCGTGCCAATAAGAGCCAGAAGCGCCTGCACGTCTTAGCGTCGCGTCAGCAGTGCGAAGAAGAAGCCGACGCCCGCTGCAATCGCAAGCGCTGTGATCGGCTTTTCGCGGACCGCATCGGTGATCTGCTGTTCGACGTCCTCTGCGCCGGATTTCAACGTATCCATCGCCGCTTCTCCCTTGACGCGAAGCTGCTCGGCACCTTCGCTGGCCGCACGACGCGCGGCGGAGACGGAGTGTTCGCCGGTGGTGGACAGCTGTTCTGTCAGGCGGGCGATGTCTTTCTTCAGGCGCGCGACCTCAGCCTCGAGATCCTCCGGCGTACCTGACTTCGTTCCATTATCGTTCTTGCCGGATTTACCGGTAGGGCTTAGCGCCATATCATAACTCCTTTGTCGTACAATAGGATAACGCCAAACCTCATCTGTGGTTCCCGCGCTATCGCCTGTATCGTCCAGGAAATGACTTTCCCTGTTCTTGCAAGCAGGCTGCGGATCGGCGTTAAGCCGCGTTCGACCCCATCACCTGGGCTGAAATCGCATCCGGGCCATAGTCGCCTTCGCCGGAGACCTTGAGGATTTCCTGCAAGCGGCTGCGGGCGCGACTGACGCGGCTCTTGATGGTGCCGACCGCGCAACCGCAGATTTCGGCTGCTTCTTCATAGGAGAACCCGGACGCGCCGATCAGGATGATCGCTTCGCGCTGGTCTTCCGGCAGGGTTTCGAGCGCGGCGCGGAAATCGCTCAGGTCCATCGAGCCGTTCTGGCTTGGATGCACGGCAAGGCGGGCGGTCATCAGGCCGTCGCTGTCTTGCACCTCGCGTCCGCGCTTGCGCATCTGCGAGTAGAATTCGTTGCGCAAAATGGTGAAGACCCAGGCCTTGAGATTGGTACCGGCCTGAAACGACGCCTGCTTGTCCCATGCTTTGACAAGCGTTTCCTGTACGAGGTCGTCTGCCTTGTCGGCATTCTGCGCCAGCGACATGGCGAACGCACGCAGGCTGGGAATGGCACCCAGCAAATCCTGTTTGAACGTGGAGTCTTCAGACATCGTCACCCCCCCTTACACAACGCAGTCTTTTCACCGTCTTCAAGCTGCTTCAACAGGTCTGCGAACCGGTCAGGAACATCATCCGACGTCAACTCATCGTAATATTGCTTCAGTTTGCGGCCGATTTCGGAATGTACGCCCAGTGGATCCGTTCGGTTGCTGGCCTTAGCCAGGCTGCTTTCCGCAGCTGATTTGCTTGATTTCATGCCTATTTCTTTCGCCCCCGCTAAGCCTTAGCTGTATATATTCAGACATGTCACAATGAGTTGTGGCAAGCCCAAGCCGCATCAATGGTGACAGTTTGAACGTCCAAGGGTAAAAATTGTTCCGCCGCCTTTGGAACTTTTTCAGTGTCAGCGGGTTTATTTCGCTGAAGACGATCGAATGTTTTCGCGTAAACGTCATTGAGGGAGACGGTCAACATGAGTCTATCCGCGCGAATTGCGCCCCATCTGCCATTTCTCAGACGCTTCGCGCGTGCTGCTACTGGTTCGCAAAATAGTGGTGATGCGCTGGTGGCGGCGACGCTGGAAGCTGTCATTGCCGATGTCAGCGTGTTTCCGGATCTGTCGAACGATCGCATTGCGCTCTACCGGGTGTTCACGAAGCTGTTCACCTCGGTGAACATCCGCGTGCCGCAACCTGAAACGGTGTCCGGTTGGGAAAGCCGTGCCGCGGCCAATCTGTCGGCGATTGCGCCGCTGCCGCGCCAGGCGTTCCTGCTGGTGGCGGTGGAAGGGTTTTCGGAAAGCGAAGCGGCAGAGGTTCTCGACGTCGCCGAAGGCAGCTTCGTCAAGCTGCTGATGGAAGCGAGCGACGAGATTTCGCGTCAGGTCGCCACCGATGTGATGATCATCGAGGACGAGCCGCTGATCGCCATGGACATCGAGCAGATGGTCGAAAGCCTTGGCCACCGTGTCGTCGGCACCGCCCGCACCCACAAGGAAGCGGTGGCGCTGTTTGCCAGCACCCGTCCCAAGATGGTGCTGGCCGACATTCAACTGGCTGATGGTTCGTCGGGCATCGATGCGGTCAATGAAATCCTGGCCACCACGCCGGTGCCGGTGATCTTCATCACCGCGTTCCCGGAGCGGCTTCTGACCGGCGAGCGGCCGGAGCCTGCCTTCCTGGTGACCAAGCCGTTCAATCCGGACATGGTCAAGGCGCTGATCAGCCAGGCGCTGTTCTTCGATCGGCAGGCCAAGGCCGCCGCCTGATCCACGCCAGATCCGTTTGACCTTCGACAAGGTCTCGAGGCCGCCCACCGGGCGGCCTTTTTGCTGTGCGGCCGGGGGAGGGGATTGCGCAATTTGCGGAACCACGCCAGACGTGGCCGCCGGACGGAACCAAAGCTCCGAGCCGGCGTTTAATGTACACATTCCAAGGAGATAGAATTATGCTGTACTGGACGGTCGTTTTCCTCGTGGTCGCGATTATCGCTGGCGCGCTGGGTTTCGGCGGCATTGCCGGAGCCTCGGCTGGTATCGCGCAGATTCTGTTCTTCATCTTCTTTGCGTTCCTGGTGATCTCGCTGATCGCCGGTCTGATGCGCCGCGCCGGATAATTCCGGCTGAACCATTCGGGATGTGTCACACGACGCGCTCGAAGAGGCGGAGTTCCAGTCCCCTCAACTTGGGCTCCGCCGCACGCCGGACGATGCAGAAATAAGACTGCATCGTCCGGCGTCGTGCGCGGAACCAAATGAATTTCCATCCATTATGCGTACCGGATGTATCCATCGTCAGATGCTACGGACGAGGCAGCAGATGGCGGCTCTGAAGGGAGCGGAAAGAATCGGCGGCATGCGCACCAGCGATGTGATTTCCTCCCGCGCGGACGTAGCACAAGGGCGCGGGCTTCTGCGTGCCCTGCGCAATATCGGAATTACCGTGTTCTGCCAGACCCCCGATCTGCGTGTGGTGTGGGGCCAGAATGTCCCGCTAACGTGGTCGGGCGGCGATATCAGCGGCAAGACCGATGCGGATTTTCTTCCAGCCTCCGTGGCGGCGCGGATCGCCGAGCGCAAGAAGGCGGTGCTGGCTACCGGTGTCTCCGATACGCTTGAATATCGCGATGGCGACGATGGTGGCCGCTGGTACGACATGTGGCTCGACGCTGATCTCAGCGATGACGGAGCCGTGTGCGGTGTGGTGACGACGATGGTGGAAATCACCGACCGCAAGCACCGCGAACAGACGCTGCGCACCCTGCTGCGCGAGGTCAGCCACCGCTCCAAGAACCTGCTGGCGATCATTCAGAGCATCGCCACCCAAACCGGGCGCTATTCAACCAACATCGATTCGTTTCTCGACCGTTTCCGCGGCCGGCTGCATTCGCTGTCGTTCTCCCAGGATCTCGTGACCTCGTCCAACTGGCGCGGCGCCACGCTCAGCGAGTTGATCGGCGGGCAGGTGTCGCGCTTTCGCGGCGAGGCCGACGAGAGCGTCCGGTTCGAGGGCGTGGATGTGTATCTGAATCCCAATGCCGCGTTGCATATCGGCCTGGCTCTGCATGAGCTGGTGGTCAACTCGATGAGCCACGGCGCGCTGGCGCGCCCGAATGGGCGCGTCGAGCTGCGCAGCGACCTGGTCGGCGAAGGCGATAGGCAGTTGCTGGTTCTGGTGTGGAGCGAGCGTACCGACGCGCAACAGCCGCAGGACGCGGCCAAGCGCTTCGGCAGCGTGGCGCTGGAGCGTGTGGTGCCGTTGTCGCTGGACGGCAAGGCGACGATCGAATTCCTCGACGGGCGGCTGGATTACCGGCTGGAGGTGCCCAGCGCCAATTTCGAGATCGAGCAACTTCCCCCTGCAGTGGCGTAAGAGCATCCAGGCGTAAAAAAAGCCGGTCGTGAAACCGGCTTTTTTTACGGAAGATGAGAACTCAACCCCCCGTTTATGCCGCGCTGTCCGCCATCGGGGGGGGGCGATTGGGGTTGGCGTCCAGCGCGGCACGTCCTAGTAACGTGGCGTTGACGGGTTTGTTCCATCATCGATTCATATTTTTGCAGCGCGCCGGAACACGGGTCGCGGCAAGGCGTTCAGGGTCAACGTGCAGTCATGGGAGACGAACATGATTTCGCAGATGAACGTGGTACAGAATGCGGCGCGTCTGGCGATGGATCATCGGGCTGCCGCACCGGGCAGGCGCCGTGCCGCCCCCGCGCAGCCGTCGCGGCTGGCGGCGATCGCCAAGCTCGCCACCGCAATCGCCGTGGCGCTGCTGGCAGCGTATCTTCTGCTCTGATCGCGGCTATTTCGGCGGATTGAGGCGCTCAGGCGGAATTCTGACCGTCATCTCTCCGGTTCGCGGTTCGACGGACAGCACCAGCGCGTACATCCCGCCATAGATGACGCCGGCGATGACGGCGAGCGTCACGAGGAACCTGAAAAGCGTCGGCATGTCCTGCCCATGGTGATCGGATGGATTTAACTGCGTCCCGTTATGGGACGCTCGCGGTTGCTTTTCAAGGCGTGCAAACGGTTCGGGAGCTTGACGTCGCCTTGTTTCATGGCGATACCGCGCCCAAGAGGCGACAGCCTTGGCGAAATGGCGCAGATATCCGTTTCGTTCCTGAAAGCCGTGAAGACCGGTGGCGCTTTGAATTTGCTTGCTTCCCAAATACGCGACAAGCTCGGCGACCGCACCGTCGTCTTCGTGGGGCTGATGGGCGCTGGCAAGACCGCGATCGGCAGAAAGGTCGCGCAAGTCCTCGACCTGCCGTTTGCCGACAGCGACCACGAGATCGAAACCGTCTCGCAGATGACCGTTCCCGAGCTGTTTGAACGCTACGGTGAGCCCGAATTCCGGGCGCTGGAGCAACGGGTGATCGAACGCCTGCTCAAGGATGGCCCGCGCGTGCTGTCGACCGGCGGCGGCGCGTTCATGAACATGCACACGCGCTCGACCATTGCCGAGCGCGGCGTGTCGGTCTGGCTCAAGGCGGACCTCGATTTGCTGATGGAGCGGGTGTCGAAGCGGCAGAACCGTCCGCTGCTGAAGAACCCGGATCCGCGCGCCGTCATGAGCGGCCTGATGGACGAGCGCTACCCGGTCTACGCGCAGGCGCATCTGACCGTCGAGACGCGCGACGCCAAACGTGAAATCATCACCGAAGAAACCTTGCAGGCGCTTGGCCTGTTTCTGGGTGTCGGGCAGCAGGCAGGGCCGCAGGAATGACGATGGAACGCAGCCAGCCACACACCGTGCGCGTCAATCTCGGGGACCGCAGCTACGATATCCTGATCGGTGAAGGCCTGATCGCGGCGGCTGGCCGCGAGATCGCGGCGCGTCTGCCGGGCGCGCGCGTGGCAATCGTCACCGACAACAATGTTGCCGCCCACCACGCCAAAGCACTGGTGGAAAGCCTCGACATGGCCGGTGTCGCCTCGACCACGATTGCGATTGCGCCGGGCGAGCGTAGCAAGAATTTCGACATCCTCCAGCAAGTCGTCGACGGTGTGCTGACGGCGCGGCTCGAGCGCGGCGACGCGATTGTGGCGCTGGGCGGCGGGGTGGTCGGCGATCTCGCCGGCTTTGTCTCCGGAATCGTCCGGCGCGGGATGAAGTTCATCCAGATTCCGACGTCGTTGCTGGCGCAGGTCGATTCGTCGGTCGGCGGCAAGACCGGCATCAACACCACCCATGGCAAGAACCTCGTCGGCGTGTTCCAGCAGCCGGCGCTGGTGCTGGCCGATGTCGGCGTGCTCGACACGCTGCCGCAGCGCGAATTCCGCGCCGGCTATGCCGAAGTGGCAAAATACGGCCTGATCGACCGTCCCGAGTTTTTCGCCTGGCTGGAAGCCAACTGGACAGCGGTGTTTGCCGGCGGCGCGGCGCGTGCCCACGCCATCGCCCAATCCTGCCAGGCCAAGGCGGATATGGTCGAACGCGACGAATTTGAAACCGGCGACCGGGCGCTGCTCAATCTCGGCCACACCTTCGGCCACGCGCTTGAGGCGGCGACGGGCTACGACAGTACCCGGCTCGTGCATGGCGAAGGCGTCGCCATCGGCATGGCGCTGGCGCATCGCTTCTCCAGCCGTCTGAACCTGTGCTCCCTCGACGATGCCGTGCGGGTCGAAGCGCATCTGCGCACCGTCGGCCTGCCGGTGTCGCTGGCCGAAGTTCCCGGCGTGCTGCCGGGTGCCGAGCGGCTGCTCGACTACATCATGCAGGACAAGAAGGTGTCGCGCGGCGCGCTCACCTTCATCCTGACACGCGGCGTCGGCCAGTCCTTCGTCGCCAAGGACGTGCCGTCGTCGGAAGTGCTGTCGTTCCTCAAATCCGTGACCCAGACGGGTGGAGTCCATGGATAGCGGATTGCTGTTGATCGCAGTTCTGGTTGTTGCCGGCGCGTTCGGCGGCTTCCTGCTCTTTCTTCGCCCAATCCTGTGCTTGTTCGGCTACGAACTGTCCCCGCTTTCGCCGGTGCGCAGCGCGCGCGAGGAGTTGCGCGGCACCGTCGCCGAACTGCATCGCGACGGCGACGTCATCAAGCAAGAGCGCGACCGCGTCGGCGGCGTGCTCGACCTGGTGGAGCTGGAAGTCTCCGATGTGATGGTCCACCGCACCAACATGCGCTCCGTCTGCATCGACCAGCCGATCGGGGCGCTGGTGCACGACGTGCTGATGAGCCCGCACACCCGCCTGCCGCTGTGGCGCGGGACAACCGAGAACATCGTCGGCGTGCTGCACTCCAAGGACCTTCTGCGCGCCCTGCATGAGGCCGGCAACGACGCCTCCCGCATCGACATCGCCAAGGTCGCGTCGAAGCCATGGTTCGTGCCCGACACCACCTCGCTGCAGGACCAGCTGAATGCGTTCCTGCGCCGCAAGACGCATTTCGCCATCGTCGTCGACGAATATGGCGAGATGGAAGGGCTGGTGACGCTCGAGGATATTCTGGAAGAGATCGTCGGCAACATCACCGACGAGCACGATGTCGACGTGCAGGGCGTCAAGCAGGAGGCCGACGGCTCGGTCGTCGTTGACGGTTCGGTGTCGATTCGCGACCTCAACCGTGCGCTCGACTGGTCGCTGCCGGACGAGGAGGCGACGACGATCGCCGGCCTCGTCATCCATGAAACCCAGATGATTCCCGAGGTGCGCCAGGCGTTCACCTTCCACGGCAAGCGCTTCATCATCATGCGCCGCGACCGCAATCGCATCACCCGAATCCGAATCAGGCCCGCCGATCAGGCCTGATTGCAGGTTATTTCGTCAGCGAAACGCCACGAGGATCGTGCCGGCGGCGATCAGGCCGATGCCGAGCCAGTTCACACCCGATAATTTTTCACCGAGGAAGATGACGGCAAACACGGCGACCATGACGATGCTGAGCTTGTCGATCGGCGCGACTTTGGCTGCGTCGCCAATCTGCAGCGCGCGGAAATAGCACAGCCACGACGCCCCGGTGGCCAGCGCCGACAAAGTCAGGAACAGCCATGTCCGTCCCGAAATCGTCGACGGATTCTGCCAGTTTCCGGTGAGCGACAGCAGCACGCACAGCACGCCGACAATGATCACCGAACGGATCAGGGTGGCGAAATCGGAGTTGACGTTCTCGACGCCGATCTTGGCGAAAATGGCGGTGAGGGCGGCGAAAACGGCCGAGAGAAGCGCCCAGCCTTGCCAGGAAAACAGGGAAAAGCTCACGATTAGCCTCGAAATTGACGGGAAATGACGGTTTTTGCTACCAGCGGGTGGTTTCGCCGGGGGCGGCTGCCTCGATGGCGAGCGCGTGGACGCTGGCCTTCAATTCGTCGGCCAGAACCGTGTTGATGGCGCGGTGGCGCTCGACCCGGCTCATCGGCGCGAACGCGTCTGCCACGATGCGGACACGGAAATGGGTTTCACCCGTGCCATCGAAGGCGCCGTGGTGGTCGGACCCCGTGTGGTGATGACCGGCATGCAGGTGGCTTTCGTTGAGAACGACAAGCCTCTCAGGAGAAAACGTCGCTTTGAGCTTCTCTTCAATCGTTGACTGGATGGACAAGGGCGGCTCCATTCACCATATGAGACAGGCCCGCGGCGCAGGCGTGATTCATGCCGTTGGGCGATCACCCGGCAAATGTCAATTCTTGTATCGCACCGTGAAGAGCCCATACTCAGGCAACAGCTTTGCATATTGAATCGTATGAAACCTTATTCGAAATATTTCGAGAAGATTAAAGTCCGCCCCGACCCCCAGGCCGAGGCCAAGGCGCGTGCGCCTTCCTGCCAGTGGGACGGCTGCACGGAACCTGGCACGCACCGCGCGCCTGTCGGACGCATGCGCGAAGGCGAATATTTCAAATTCTGCTTCGACCACGTGCGCGAGTACAACAAGGGCTTCAACTATTTTTCCGGCGTTCCTGATTCGGATATCGCGCGGTTCCAGAAGGAAGCGCTGACCGGCCATCGCCCGACCTGGAAGATTGGCGCCAGCGCGCAAGCCACGTCGTCGCCCGATTTTGCGCAGAAACGCTCGGGCAATGCCGGCTACCACAACCGGATGCGCGATCAGTACGGCATCTTCGACGAGCAGGTGGCGCCCCGGGCGCGTGAGCGGAAGCTGAAATCGCTTGAGGCCAAGGCGATGGAAACGCTTGGTCTTGACGCAAAGGCGACTGGCGAAGACATAAAGGCGCGGTATAAGGAACTCGTGAAACGCCACCATCCGGATGCGAATGGCGGCGACAGAGGTTCGGAAGATCGTTTTAGAGATGTGTTGCAGGCCTATCGCGTGCTGAAACAAGCAGGTTTGTGTTAGGCGCACTGTCTGATAAAGACGGCCCCCGAAGATGACAAAAACACCGGCGAAAGCGTTGCTTTCGCGCGTGGAGGCATGATGAACAAGGTCGATCGCGACATCGCCAACCTTCCAGATACGACAGTGTCGGTGAAGGATACATTCGGTTTTGAATCCTCGATGGTCGTCCCGGCCTATTCCGCTACCAGCGAGCATGTGCCGGACATCGATCCCGACTATCTGTTCGACCCGCAGACGACCCTGGCGATCCTTTCCGGCTTCGCTTTCAATCGTCGGGTGATGGTTTCGGGCTATCACGGCACGGGCAAATCGACGCACATCGAGCAGGTCGCGGCGCGCCTCAACTGGCCGTGCGTGCGCATCAACCTCGACAGCCACGTCTCGCGTATCGACCTCATCGGCAAGGACGCCATCGTCGTGCGCGAGGGCATGCAGGTCACCGAATTCAAGGACGGCATCCTGCCATGGGCCTATCAGCGCAACGTCGCGCTGGTGTTCGATGAGTATGACGCCGGCCGTCCTGACGTGATGTTCGTGATCCAGCGCGTGCTGGAAGCCTCGGGCCGCCTGACCCTGCTCGACCAGAGCCGCGTCATCCGTCCGCACCCTGCGTTCCGCCTGTTTGCCACCGCCAACACGGTCGGCCTTGGCGACACCACCGGCCTCTATCACGGCACCCAGCAGATCAACCAGGCGCAGATGGACCGCTGGTCGATCGTCACGACGCTGAACTATCTGCCGCACGAGCAGGAAGTGAATATCGTCCTGGCCAAGGCCAAGCATTTCCAGACCGAGAAGGGCCGCGAGATCGTCAGCAAGATGGTCCGCGTCGCCGACATGACCCGTTCGGCCTTCATCAACGGCGACCTGTCGACCGTGATGAGCCCGCGTACTGTCATCACCTGGTCGGAAAACTCGGAAATCTTCGGCGATGTCGGCTTCGCCTTCCGCCTGACCTTCCTCAACAAATGCGACGAGCTGGAGCGTTCGGTCGTGGCTGAGTTCTACCAGCGCGCATTTGGCGAAGAGCTTCCTGAATCGGCTGCAAACATAGTTCTGGGGTAATTCTTGTCCGGTCCGGGAGACAACACGCGCAACAAGCCGTTGAAGAACGGCGATGCCGACGTTTTCAAGCGCGCGGTCACCGTGTGCATGCGTGCGCTTTCCGGCGACAACGAGCTGGAAGTGTCCTTTTCCAAGGAAAAGCCGTCACTGGTGGGCGGTCGCGCCCGGTTGCCGGACCTGCCCAAGAAACCAACCGCCGAGGATGTCGCGGTTACCCGCGGCCTCAGCGATTCGATGGCGCTGCGTCAGGCGCGCCACGATCCCCGCATCCACATGAAGCTGGCGCCGGAAGGCAAGCAGGCCCGCGCCATCTTCGACGCCGTCGAGCAGGCGCGCGTCGAAGCGATCGGCAGCCGCGCCATGAAGGGCGTCGCTGACAACATCGGCTCGATGCTCGAGGACAAATACGCCAAGGCCAATCTCGCTGACGTTGCCGCCCAGGAAGACGCACCGCTGGAAGAAGCAGTGGCCCTGGTGGTGCGCGAGAAGCTGACCGGCCGCGCCCCGCCGCGCAGCGGCCAGCGCATCGTCGATCTGTGGAGCAAGTGGATCGGCGACAAGGCCGGTGCCGACCTCGACGGTCTGACCGAGGCGCTCGACGACCAGCAGGCGTTTGCCCGCGTCGTGCGCCATATGCTCGCCTCGATGGAAATGGCCGAGGAACTCGGCCAGGACGAGGAGAGCGAGGAAAGCGACGATTCCGAGGACCAGCCGCAGGGCGAGGACCAGAGCGAAGACGGCGGTGAGGACGATTCCGGCTCCGACGATTCGCAGTCCGAGGAATCTGATGCCTCCAGCGAGGATCAGGAAAGCGGCGAGACCGAAGCGTCCGATGCCAGCGCCGACGATTTCTCCGACGACGAGGACCTCGACGCCGAGACGCCGGGCGAGGCCAAGCGCAACGACGATCCGTTCGCCAATCTGTCGAAGGACATCGACTACAAGGTTTTCACCCCCGCCTTCGACGAGACGGTGGGGGCCGAAGAGCTGTGCGACGAGGAAGAGCTTGAGCGCCTGCGCGCCTTCCTCGACAAGCAGCTGGCCAATCTCCAGGGCGTCGTCGGACGGCTGGCCAACCGGTTGCAGCGCCGCCTGATGGCGCAGCAGAGCCGCTCGTGGGATTTCGACCTTGAAGAGGGCGTGCTCGACACCGCGCGGCTGATGCGCGTCGTCATCGACCCGATGCAGCCGCTGTCGTTCAAGCGCGAACGCGATACCAATTTCCGCGACACCGTGGTGACGCTGGTACTCGACAATTCCGGTTCGATGCGCGGCCGTCCGATCACGGTGGCCGCCACCTGTGCCGACATTCTGGCCCGCACGCTGGAACGCTGCGGCGTTTCGGTCGAAATTCTCGGCTTCACCACGCGGGCGTGGAAGGGCGGTCAATCGCGCGAGAAGTGGCTCAAGGACGGCAAGCCGGCCAGCCCCGGTCGCCTCAACGATTTGCGTCACATCATCTACAAGTCGGCGGATGCGCCGTGGCGTCGGTCGCGTCGCAATCTCGGCCTGATGATGCGCGAGGGGTTGCTGAAGGAAAACATCGACGGCGAGGCGCTGTTGTGGGCGCATAGCCGCCTGATGGCGCGGCCCGAGCAGCGCAAGATCCTGATGATGATTTCCGACGGTGCGCCGGTCGACGATTCGACCCTGTCGGTCAATCCGGGCAACTATCTGGAACGCCATCTGCGCGCCGTGATCGATCTGATCGAGACGCGTTCGCCGGTCGAGCTTTTGGCCATCGGCATCGGCCACGACGTGACGCGCTATTATCGCCGCGCCGTGACCATCGTCGACGCCGAGGAACTGGCAGGCGCCATGACCGAGCAACTCGCCGGTCTGTTTGGCGAGGAAGAGCCACGCGACCTCAGGCGGCGCGGCAGATGAGATGGCCAGCGGTTGCTCTGGCGGCCGCCATCGCAGTGCTGCCCGTCGTCGCTCCGGCATTCGCGCAGCCGGAAGCCATCGAGGTCCGGTCCAGCCCGATCACCCATTTTCGTCTCGGATCGAACCAGACCCAGTTCGGCGCGCTTGAATTCGTCGGCGGCTTCGAGATGCGCGCCCCGGCGCGCAGTTTCGGCCAGCTGTCGTCATTTCGCTTCCTGACGCCGGGCGGCTCGTTCGTCGGCGTCGCCGACCATGGCTTCTGGTTCTTCGGGGCGATCGAGCGCGACGAAAATCTGGTGCCGACCGGCGTTGCCGATTTCACCATGCAGGCGATGGTCGACGAGAACGGCCGTCTCATCGCCCACAAGGTCGACAAGGACGCCGAAGCGCTCGACGTGCATGACGGCATCGCCACGGCGGCGTTCGAGCGCAAGCCGCGCATTTCCGAATACCGGCTGAACCCGGCCGACATGGGCGCGCCGTTGCGGCATCTCGACATCATCGTGCCACGACGTGAACTGCGCTCCAATCAGGGTTTTGAAACGCTGGTGCGTGCGCCACAGGACAGCCCGCTGCATGGCGCGCGCGTCGTCATCGCCGAGCGCAGCCTCGATGATGCCGGCCATCTGTTTGCCGCGATCCTCGAAGGCCCGCAGCGCGGCGCGTTCACGGTGGTGCGCAGCGACGACTTCGACGTCACCGACGGCGTCTACCTGCCCGACGGCGATTTGCTGCTGCTGGAGCGCCGCTTCTCGCTGGCCAGCGGCGTCGCCATGCGCCTGCGCCGCATTGAGGGGGCAACCGTGCGCCCTGGGGCGCTGGTGGACGGCACTGTGCTGATGGAAGCCAATCTCGGCTACAACATCGACAACATGGAAGGCCTCGACGTCTGGCGTCGCGGCGACGGCAAACTGATCGTCGCGCTGCTTTCCGACGACAACCAGTCGTTCCTGCAACGCTCGCTCTATCTGGAATTTATTCTCACGGGCGAGTGAGCTTTGCCAACGTGGATGACTGACACCCACGGTCCCACCTCGTCATCCCCGGGCTTGACCCGGGGATCCATGCATGACCGCCGGAACATCCAGCGCCAGACGGCATGGCGTAACTCAGGCGGCGATGGCCTGTTGCACCTTGGTGCGGATTTCCAGCAGCGTGAATGGCTTCGGCACCACGTCGATGATGACCTGAGCGAGGTCGGCGGCGCGTTCGCGCTGTTCGGCATAGCCGGTCATCAGCAAGATTTTCAGGCCCGGGAATTCGCTTGCCGCGCGCATCGCCATTTCGATGCCGTCCATAGCCGGCATGCGGATGTCGGAGAGGACGAGGTCGTAGCCGCCTTCGGCCTTGCGAATCGTTTCCAGCCCGATGTCGCCATCTTCAGCGGTTTCGACCTCGTGGCCGGACGCGGCAATGGCGCGCGCGGTGAAGGAGCGGACGGATTCGTCGTCTTCGACAATGAGAATCTTGGCCATACGTCAGACGTCCCCCTTCACCACGCCGACAAACGGCAATTCGCGGAACGCATGGCCGACATCCATGCCATAGCCGACGACGAAATAATCCGGGCATTCGAAGCCGACGAAATCGGCGTCGAGGGCGGTCTGGCGCTTGGTGTGCTTGTCGAGCAGCACGGCGATCGACACGCTCTTGGCCCCGCGCGACAGCATCAGGTCGCGGGTGAAGGTCAGGGTCTTGCCCGATTCGAGAATGTCGTCGATCAGCAGCACGTCGCGGCCGGCAACTTCATTGTCGATGTCGCGCAGCACGCGCACTTCGCGCGAGGTGGTTCCCGCGCCGTAGCTGGAGATGAAGATGAACTCCACTTCCGGCGACAGGCCGGTGTCATGCATCGCGCGAATCAGGTCGGCCGCGAAAATGAAGGAGCCCTTCAGGATCGAGATGACGAGCAGATCGTCATATTCGCGCTCGGCGATCGCCTTGGCGAGTTCGAGATTGCGGCGCGCAATCGTGGAAGCGCTGAAAAGCACTTCGATTTGCTTGTTGCGGACGACAGGCATCAGTGAGGAACCTCTTGGAAGGTGACGGCAACAATCTTCACCCCGTTCCTAGGGGGCTCCAACCGGCTCGAAAAGGCATAGCGACCACCGGGCGTCAGCTCGGTTTCATTTGTCCCCAGATAATAGCGCGTAACTGCACCGTCATTTGCAATGACCGCGATTTCGATCGGTGGCAAGGGGCGAGTCGCAGCGCCGCGATTTTCAGCCGCGCCGCTGACGAACAGCACGTCGCGGCCATTGTGGCTCTCGACGCGGCTCTCGACATTGACGATCTGCAGCGGATGGATGGTTTCCACCGGAATGGCGAGAACCGCCTGGCGCACCAGCGCGTGGCCGCCGGATACCCAGAAGGCCAACACCACGAGCGTCAGGCCCGAGGCCCAGAACAATGCGCCGCCGTTGCGGGTTGTAGGCGCATCATCCGCAGGCGGCCGGGTCAGGAAATCCATGCCTTTTGCCGCCTTGCGCGAGCCGAACAGCGGCGCGGCAGCAAGGGTTTCGCGGTCGATGGTTTCGAATTCCGCGTCGGCAACATCCGGCCGTTCAGCCTTGTCGCGTGGAGATCGCGGACTGTCGGTCATGATTTCGCCGAAAACCGAGCGTGGCTTGTCGTGCTCGTGCATGCAGCCGGGCCATCCTTCCGTGCGGTGCCTGTCCAGCGGTAGCCTGAAATGGTTAACGCATCGCTGCGTCAGCATCGTGGTGCAGCAGAATTTAACGTCGCGTTAACCGTGCGAAGGGATGTTCCGTTTTGTGGTCAATTGCGCATAACGTGACCAGCACATTCGCACAGCTCAGGGAATTCCGGTGATCCGATTCGAAAATGTCGGCCTCAGATATGGCATGGGTCCGGAAATTCTCCGCGACATCTCGTTCCATTTGCCGGAGCGTTCGTTCCAGTTTCTGAGCGGGCCGTCGGGCGCTGGCAAGACGACGTTGCTGCGGCTGCTGTTTCTGGCGCTCAAGCCGACGCGCGGCCTGATCACCGTCTTCGGCAAGGATCGTTCGCTGATCACGCGCGAGGAACTGCCGCTGCTGCGCCGGCGCATCGGCGTCGTGTTCCAGGATTTTCGCCTGCTCGACCACATGACCACCTATGAGAACGTCGCGCTGCCGCTGCGGGTGCGCGGCCGCGAGGAGGCGAGCTATCGCAACGACGTCATCGACCTGTTGAAGTGGGTCGGCCTGGGCGAGCGCATGCATGTGCTGCCGCCGGTGCTGTCCGGCGGTGAAAAGCAGCGCACCGCGATTGCCCGCGCGCTGATCGAACAGCCGCGCATCCTGTTGGCCGACGAGCCGACCGGCAATGTCGATCCGCCGCTGGCGCGCCGGCTGCTGCGGCTTTTCCTCGAACTCAACCGGCTCGGCACTGCGGTGGTCATCGCCACCCACGATATCGGCCTGATGGAGCAGGTCGACGCGCGCCGGATGATCCTGTCCGAGGGAAGGCTCGAAATCCATGACTGAGCCGCAGTTGAGCGATGCCGGTCCAGCGCGCGCCGAGCGTGTGCCGCGCAAATCCGCGCCGATCATGCCGCCGCAGAACGTCGCCGGAAACGCGCTGATCCTGGTCATCGCGATCATGACGTTTCTGTCGTGCCTGACGCTGGGCGCGGTGACGCTGGTGCGCGACACCGCCTCGACGTGGCAAAGCCAGATCGCGCGTGAAGCCACGATCCAGATCAAGCCGCTCGACGAGCTCGACATGGAGGCAGCGCTGGCAACGGCGCAGCGCATCGCGTCCGGTTTCGCCGGCGTGCGCGCGGCCAGCATCGTCGGCCGCGACGCGACGATCCGGCTGCTGGAGCCATGGCTCGGCACCGGCTTCGACATCGAGGAACTGCCGGTGCCGCGGCTGGTGATCGTCACCATCGACCCGGTCTCGCCACCAGATTTCACCGCCTTGCGCGCTGCCCTTGCCCAGGAGGTGCCGCAGGCGTCGCTCGACGATCACCGCACCTGGGTCGATCGCCTGATCACCATGGCCAACACCACGGTGACCATCGGCGTTTCGGTGCTGGTGCTGATGCTGACGGCGACGACGCTGGCGATCGTCTTTGCCACCCGTGGCGCGATGGCGGGCAACGGCCACATCATCGAGGTGCTGCACTTCGTCGGGGCCGAGGCCGGCTTCATTGCGGGGCAGTTCCGGCGTCACTTCCTGCTGACCGGCATGAAGGGCGCGGCAGCGGGCGGGCTCGCCGCGACGATCGTGTTCGTCGGCTTTTCGTGGTGGTCGTCGCGCAATATGGCGACGCCGCAAGCCGACCAGGCGACGGCGCTGTTCGGGAATTTCTCCATCGGCGCTGCCGGCTATGGCGGCGTGGTGCTGGTGGTGGTGCTGGTTGCCGCGCTCACCGCCGCGACGTCGCACCTGACCGTCGTGTCGTTTCTGAGTGAACTCGATGGAGCGCAGCGCGACGGGTGAGGCGGTTTCGTTTGCGGTTGAAACCCGCAGGGAGCGTCTATCCAATGCCGCAATTGCTGGATAACGATAGAAAAATGAAGGGGCCTCATGAAACCAGCCCGCCGCGACAGGCGTCGGGCGCAGGTACGGGTGCAACACTCTTGCGCCGGTGGGGCCTTCGTGTTCTCGCAAAAACCCTGATCGTCATCGTCGTCTGCAGCCTGGCGTTTCTGGGCGGTTTCGCCGCGTTCGCCACCCATGTCGCGCGGCTGACGACGCCGGAAGAACCCGGCAACGCCGACGCCATCATCGTGCTGACCGGCGGCGAAAAGCGTCTGGATGCGGCGATGGATCTGCTCGAATCCGGCAAGGGCCAGCGCCTGCTGATCAGCGGCGTGCATCCGTCGGCGCGCATCGTCGACCTGCAGCGTGCCACCGGCGGCGACGCCAAGCTGTTTTCCTGTTGCGTCGATATCGACCGCGCCGCGCTCGATACCATCGGCAATGCCGAGGAAAGCGCCAAGTGGATCAACTCCCACGCCTGGGACACGATCATCGTGGTGACCAACAATTACCACATGCCGCGCAGCCTGCTGGAACTGCGGCGCTATATCGGCGACGTCAATCTGGTGCCGTATCCGGTCGTCAACACCCGTCTCGACGGCGGCGAATGGATGACCAACCGCGCCGCGTTGCGGGTGCTGTTCACCGAATATGCCAAATATCTGGTCTCGCTGGGGCGCGGGCTGCTGCCACGCACCACAGAGGGCGACGACGGCGGCATGATGTCGGTTTCGGTGTTCGGCGCCAGGTAGCCTCGTCGGGCTGCGTCGTTTCCCTTTTCCGCGCGATGGTGTAACCAGCAGACCGCGTGACATCTTTCAGGCTGGTTCCATGCTCGTTTTCCGTTCGCTGGCGTTCAACGTGGCTTTCTACGTCAGCCTCATCGTCCAGATGATTTTCTGGTCGCCGTTCTACTTTCTCGCGCCGCGCCGCTATGCGTGGTTCGTGCCGCGTTTCTGGTCGTCCTCCAGCCTCAAGCTGATGGAGTGGATCGCCGGCACCAAGACCCATATTGAAGGGGCGGAGAACCTGCCGCAGGGGCCGTTCATCCTTGCGCCCAAGCACCAGTCGTTCTGGGACACCATCGCCTTCTTTCCGTATCTGTCGGACCCGGTCTACATCCTGAAGCGCGAGCTGACGTGGATTCCGTTCTTCGGCTGGTATCTGGCCAAGGTGAAGATGATCCCGATCAATCGCGGCAATCGCGCGCGGGCGCTGAAGGAAGCGCTGCGGGTCACCAAGGAGCGGATGGCCGACGGTCGCCAGCTGATCATCTACCCGGAAGGCACCCGCCGCCCGGTCGGTGCCGATCCCGTCTACAAATGGGGCATCGCTGAAATGTATGCGGCGCTCGACGTGCCGGTGGTGCCGGTGGCGCATGTCGCCGGGCTTTACTGGCCGCGTCGCAAGTTCCTGCGCTATCCGGGCACCATTCGTGCGCGTTTCCTGCCGCCGATCGAGCCGGGGCTGAGCAAGGATGCGTTCATGGCGCGGCTGATTGCGGAAACGGAAGCGGCAACCGATCAGATGCTGATCGAGACGGCGCAACTGCCCGATGCGCCACCGCTGCCGCCAACCGCCGTCGCGCGGCTCACCGCGCTGGGCGTTGCGGTTCCGCCGCAGAAGGCGTGAGCCGGGCGGCGACGCCTTCCAGCCAGTGGTCGCGGATTCCCAGCGCGCGCAGGTGACTGAGCGTGTTGAAGACATACTCCTCGTTCGGCCCGGACTGCCCGATCGCGCCTGACACCCGCTGCGCGGCGCTGTCGACATCGAGATTGCCGGCATACTGAACGTGGTGGCGGTCGACGACATAGGCGACCGCCTCGATCGTCTCGCCGGTTTCGAACCGCAGCGGGAGCTTTTTTTCGAGATAGACGTTGGTGACCAGTTCGCGCTCGCGCAGATAGGCCAGCACCTCGCTGCTCAGGTCGCCGGGAACGCGAAAGGCGAGGCCAAGGCACGAGCCGCCACGGTCGAGGCCAAGCACGAGGCCCGGCCTGTCAGGGGTGCCGCGATGGACGTGGGAGTCGATGCACAATGCGCGATGATAGCCGAACAGGCGCGCCTTTCGGGTTTCCGTATGGGCAAATCCGGGACGCCACATCAGCGAGCCATAGCCAAAGACCCAAAAATCGCCCATATCCGACAAACCAGATTCGACACCCGGCCTGCGCCGGAACACAACATCACCAGCCGACGATCGTCGGCGCAACAGAGGTAGCGAGAGCCGGGCTATGGCGTCAAGCGATGAACACCGCCCGAACTACAGCCGCCGCTTCATGTGGTTTGCTGGCGCGATCGTATTCGTGATCGTTGCCTACACGGCAGCCTGGTACTACGGCGCCGGCGTGGTGCTCGACCAGGTCAATGCCGGCATCGCCACGCTCAATCGCGATGGTCGCCGCGCCAGTTGCGAGAACCCGGAGGTGCGCGGCTACCCGTTCCGCATCGGCGTGATCTGCCGCACCGTGATGTTCGAGGATGCCCACGCCGGTGTCGGCTTCCGTGCCCGTCAGATGAGGTCGGCAGCCCAGGTCTACGCGCCGCGCCACACCATGACCGAACTCGACGGCCCCGCGACCCTCCAGGTGCCGGGGCTGACGCCGCTCGATCTGTCATGGTCCAGCATGCGGGCCAGCGTCCGGCTTGCCTCGCCGCTGCCGGAGCGCATTTCGGTCGAGAGCAAGGAGCTGATGGTTCGCATCGACGAACCCGGCGACACCGCCCCGCTGCTGTTCAAGGCGGACCTGTTTGAGCTGCATTTGCGCCCGGTGGAGCGCGATCTCGACGTGGCGGTGCGATTTGCCGGTCTCGGCTTCAACGCGGCGCTGACGACGGTCGTGCTTCCGGCCTTCAGCGGCGTCATCGACGTTCAGCTGGCCGACGGCGCAGTGCTGGACCAGGGCGGTCCGGGCGCGCGCAACCGGTCCGGCACCTTGCGCAACGCCACGGTATCGGTCGAAGGCGACACCGCTGGTGCAACCTTCAACGGTCCATTCTCGATCGACGATGCCGGGCTGATCGACGCCGAATTGCAGATGGTGCTGCGCGATCCCGCCGCGATTGCAGCGCTGCTGGCCGAACTGTTCCCGGACTCGCGTCAGGAAATCGAGCTTGGCCTGTCCGGAGTCGCCGCAATGGGCGAAACGCCGAGCCTGCCGCTGCGCATCCGCAAGGGCGAAGTGCGCCTCGGCTTCTTCGTGCTCGGCTTTATCCCGCCGGCTTAAGCTGGCTTCTCGGTCTTTGCGCTGATGCGTCCGAAGTCCGGCGCGTCCGTTTCCTGGCCGGCGTCGATGATCGAACGGCGCACGTCACGGGTGCGGGTGAACAGGTCGAACAGCTTGTCGCCGTCGCCCCAGCGGATGGCGCGTTGCAGCGAGGCGAGGTCTTCCGAGAACCGCGACAGCATTTCAAGGATCGCGTCCTTGTTGTGCAGGCAGACGTCGCGCCACATCGTCGGGTCGGAGGCGGCCAGACGGGTGAAGTCGCGGAAACCCGACGCCGAATACTTGATCACCTCGGATTTGGTCACCGTCTGCAGATCGTCGGCGGTGCCGACGATGTTGTAGGCGATGATATGCGGCAGGTGCGACACCATCGCCAGCACCATGTCGTGGTGCTGCGGGTCCATGGTGTCGACATTGGAGCCGCAGGCGCGCCAGAACGCCGACAGCCGCTCGACCGCGTCGGTATCGGTGCCTTCCAGTGGCGTCAGGATGCACCAGCGGTTTTCGAACAGCTCGGCAAAGCCGGCGTCGGGGCCGGATTTTTCCGTTCCCGCCAGCGGGTGGCCGGGAATGAAATGCACCTGCGCCGGCAGGTAGGGCTGCATCTGGGCGATCACCGACGCCTTGGTCGAGCCGACATCGGTGACGATGGCGCCGGGCTTCAGCGCCGCTGCGATCTGCTGTGCCACCGCGCCGGACGAGCCGACCGGCACCGAGACGATGACGAGGTCAGCGTCCCGCACCGCATCTGCCGCATCTGTGGTGTAGCGGTCGCCAAGGTCAAGCTCTTCGGCGCGCTTCAGCGTTGCGGCACTGCGGGTGGAGATCACGACCTCGCCGGCAATGCCCTCGCGCCGGATAACGCGGGCGAGGGACGAGCCGATCAGGCCGATGCCGATGAGGGCGATCCTGTCGAACATCTTTTCAGACATCTTTTTAGTCTTTCAGGAATTCGGTGAGGGCGGCGACGACGCCGCGATTGGCTTCCTCCGTGCCGATGGACATGCGCAGTGCATTGGGGAATCCGTAGCCGGCAACACGGCGCAGCAGATAGCCGCGCGCGCCCAGATACTCATCGGCGCGGGCAGCCGAATGGCGCTCATCCTGCGGGAAATGGATCAGGATGAAGTTGGCGACGCTGGGTGTCACCCGCAGGCCGAGCTTTTCCAGCTCCGCCGTCGTCCACTGCAACCACTTCTCGTTGTGCTCGACCGAGGTCTGGACGTGGGCGCGGTCCAGGATCGCAGCCACGCCGGCCTCGATGGCCACGGCGTTGACGTTGAACGGGTCGCGCACGCGCTCCAGCGCTGCAGTGACATGCGTCGGCGCATAGATCCAGCCGATGCGCGCGCCGCCGAGGCCGTGCACCTTGGAGAAGGTGCGGGTCATCACGACGTTCTCGTTGGCCGCCACCAGCTCGACGCCGGCTTCGTAGTCGTTGCGGCGCACGAATTCGGCGTAAGCCGCGTCGATGATCAGCAGCACGTCCTTCGGCAGGCCGGCATGCAGGCGTTTCACCTCTTCGAACGGCAGGTAGGTGCCGGTCGGGTTGTTGGGGTTGGCCAGGAAGACCAGCCGGGTCTTCGGCGTCACCGCCGCCAGAATCGCATCGACATCGGTGCGTTCATCGGTCTCGCGGGCGATCACCGGCGTGCCGCCGACGGAGCGGATGAAGATCGGGTAGGCGAGAAAGCCGTGCTCGCAATAGATGCCTTCTTCGCCCTCGCCGAGATAGATCCGGGTCAGCAGCGCCAGCGCCTCGTCCGAGCCGTTGAACACCATGATGTTCGCGACGTTGAGGCCGTGGGTGGCGGCAATGGCTTCGCGCAGGCGCGTTGCGGCCCCATCGGGATAGAGCTGCAGGCTGGCGGCAACCGCCTGTGCAGCCGCGACCGCCTTGGGCGAGGGGCCGAGCGGATTCTCGTTCGACGACAGCTTATACACCCGGTCGACACCGGCCGGCGCATGGCTCTTGCCGGGCACGTAGGCTTCGATATCCATAATACCGGCGCGTGGCTGCGGGCGGAGCTCATTGGTCATGGCAGAAAATCCAGCTTCAAAAGGCGGGTCTGCTCTATCAAGCTTTAGCGTTGACGCAAAGTGCATGGGGGCCTAAAAGACGCCGATACCCGTGGTGATTTGGCCGGTCGGCTTGCAGCCACGTAAAACAATTCGCTAAAGGGCCGCTTTGCAACAGTCCGTTGGGACCGGCCGCGATTTCGCCGCCGGTTTTTTTGTCTGGAGTGTTCCCATGCCGATCAAGATCCCCAATCAGCTTCCCGCCCATGATGTGCTGGTGCGCGAGGGCGTGTCGGTCATGGATGAGAAGACGGCGCTGCTTCAGGATATTCGCCCGCTGCAGATCGGCCTGCTCAACCTGATGCCGAACAAGATCAAGACGGAAACCCAGATTGCCCGGCTGATCGGCTCGTCGCCGCTTCAGGTCGAGCTGACACTGGTGCGCATCGGCAGCCATGTCGCCAAGAACACCTCTGAGGAGCACCTGATCAGCTTCTACCAGACGTGGGAAGAAGTGCGCGATCGCAAGTTCGACGGCTTCATCATCACCGGCGCGCCGATCGAGCTGCTGCCGTTCGAAGAGGTCAATTACTGGGACGAGCTGAGCCAGATTCTCGACTGGACGACGACCAACGTCCATTCCTCGTTCTTCATCTGCTGGGGCGCGATGGCCGCCGCGTGGCATTTCCACCAGCTGCCGAAATACGAGCTGGAGAAGAAAGCCTTCGGCGTCTACCGTCACCGCAACAACGCGCCGACATCGCCCTACCTGATGGGCTTCTCCGACGATTTCGCCATTCCGGTGTCGCGCTGGACCGAGGTGCGGTCTTCCGACCTGCGGCCTGAAAGCGGTCTCGAACTGCTGATGGAATCGGAGGAGACCGGCCCGTGCATGCTGTCGGAACCCGTCGGCAACCGGCTCTATATGTTCAACCATATCGAGTACGATTCGACGTCGCTGAAAGACGAGTACGACCGTGACATCGCAGCTGGTACGGTGGTCGATGTGCCGCACGAATACTATCCCAACAACGACCCGGCCCGCCCGCCGCTCAACCGCTGGCGCTCGCATGCGCATCTGTTGTTCGGCAACTGGATCAACAGCGTCTATCAGACCACCCCCTACGATATCGAGGAGATCGGCAAGGTCTGACTCAGCCGGCTTCGCGGCGCATCTTCTCCCAGCGCTTGATCGCGCGGTCGCGTTTCAGGCGTGACAGGCGCTGCAGCCAGAAGATGCCGTCGAGCTGGTCGATTTCGTGCTGGATGCAGGTGGCAAGAAAGCCCTCCGCCTCGGCGGTCTCGTGGCTGCCGTCGAGCGTCTGGTAGCGGAAGCGGATCTGCGACGGCCGCTCCACCTCATCGGTGACGCCCGGCATCGAGACGCTGCCCTCGGTGTGGCGTTGCAGCGTCGTCGAGGCTTCCTCGATCACCGGGTTCACATAGACGCGGACCCCGTCCTCTTTGCCCAATTCGATCACGGTGATGCGGCGCAGCGCGCCGACATGTGGCCCGGTGATGCCGACGCCGGGGGCTGCGCGCATCGTCTCCAGCAGGTCGTCGGCCAACTGGCGCAACGCCTCATCGAACATCTCCACCGGCGCACAGGCGGTGCGCAGGGCCGGATCGGGATAGGGCACGATGGGACGGACGGTCACGGGGTCACTTCTCTTCAGCCGGGTTGCGCATGGCGCGTGCGCCCTGTGGCGACAGCACCGGCACGAAGACGCGGCGTGAGGCGCGGGCCGCGACAGGGATGCCCTGATAGACGCGCTTTTGCGCTTCGACGATGACGACGCCGGCAAACAGCGGCCAGAACCGGCTGCCGGTGCGCTCGAACAACGCGTGCAGCCGCATCACCCACCGGCGCTGCGATGGCGGAAAATGCAGTCCGTCCGCCCACGCCATCGGGGTGAAATTGGTTTCGCGCAGCAGGCTGGAGAGCTGGCCGCGCGAAAACGGCCGGCCGGTGCCGAACGGCGTATGCTCGAAGCGCGCCCACATGCCGCGACGGTTGGGCACGACGATCAGCAGCCGCCCGCCCGGCGCCAGCACGCGCCAGATCTCCATCAGCATCTCGCGTGGATTCTCCGCGTGTTCCAGCGCGTGAACCAGCAGCATCCGGTCGATCGACGAATCAAACAGCGGCAGTTCTTCCTCGAACACCAGCGCGGTCGCCGACAGGCCGTTCGACGGCCAGTTCACCGCGCCCTGCGTGGCCGGCATGAAGGCGAAGACCCGCTCGGCGTCGGCGCCGAAGCGCTCCAGCCACGGCAGCGCATAGCCGAGCCCGACCAGCCGTTCGTTCGGCTGCTTGACCCAGATGGTGGACAGCGCGGTTGCCACGGCATGTTCGGCCAGCCGGCCGAGCGTGGTGGAATAGAAGGCGCGCAGGTCGATAATGTCTGAAAGCATGAGCGGACCGTAGCGGGTGCCTGTTGGGACTTCAAGAAACCCCTGCATAGCGGTTTTCACACCGGTGTCGCAGCACTATGGTGAACTGACGAAATAAAGGAGTTGGACCATGGCGGTTAAGATCGAGCAATTCATGTGCAGGAGCGATAATTTCGGCATCCTCGCGCATGATCCGGCCAGCGGCGAGACCGCAATCATCGACGCGCCCGAGGAACGTCCGATTCTCGAGGCCATCGCCCGCACCGGCTGGACGCCGACCGTGTTGCTGGTCACCCACCATCACGGGGATCACGTCGAAGCCAATCTGGCGCTCAAGCAGCGTTTTGGCCTCAAGATCATCGGGCCCAAGGCGGAAGCGGCAAAAATCCCCGGTATCGACGAGACCGTGGCCGAAGGCGACGAACTTTCGCTGCTCGGCGAGACGGTGCGGGTGATCGAGACGCCCGGCCACACTGCGGGCCACGTCTCCTACTTCCTGCCCAAATCCGGCATCGCCTTCACCGCCGACACATTGTTTGCGCTCGGCTGCGGACGGATTTTCGAAGGCACGCCGGCGATAATGATGGCGTCGCTGAAAAAGCTCGCGGCGCTGCCGGCCGGCACGGCGGTCTATTGCGGCCACGAATACACCCTGTCCAACGCCCGCTTCGCGCTCAGCGTCGATCCGACCAATTCGGCGCTCAAGCTGCGCGTCAAGGAGATCGAAGCCCTGCGCGCCGCCGACAAGCCGACATTGCCGACCACCATCGGCCAGGAGCTTGCGACCAACCCGTTCCTGCGCTGGCACGACCCTGCCATCCGCAAGAATCTCGGCATGCCGGCAGCCTCGGACGAGGCGGTGTTCGCCGAAATCCGCAAGCGCAAAGATATATTCTAGATCAGCAAGCCGAGCGTGATCAGCGCCTGCGCCAGATAATACAGCACCCACACCGCCGGGCCCGCCCATGCCCGGTGGGGCGAGGCGGGGGCGAGCAGGAATCGTTCGACCGCGAGAATCGCATCGGAGGCGACGAACAGCGCCGCGCCCAGCATCACCAGCGGCACCGGCACGGTGGCTGACGCCAGCATCATTGCCGCAATGGCTGCGACGTAGACGGTGATCGGCAGTTGCAGCGAGGCCGGCACGGCGCGCAGCAGGCGCAGCAGCAGCACGCCGCCGGCGATGAGCGCCAGCACCGGCAGGATCAGCCGCCACCACTGCACCGTCAGGATTTCGAGGCCGCTGCCCACCATCACGAACAAAGCGACGTAGACGAGATGGGCGGTGAGGAAACTGGCGAGGCCGGCGAGGAAGGTCTTTTCGCTGTCCTGCGCCAGAAAGGCGTCGCCCGCCGCGCTCAGCAGCAATGCGGCTGCCAGCAGCACCGGGCCGCCTTCGATGAGCGCCAGCACCGCCAGCAGCACCACTGAGCCGGCCTTGGCGATCGTGCGCCGCCACGATGGCGGGCGCTGCTGGACCAGCAGGTAGAACACCGCCAGCGCGATCGAAAACAGCAAGGTGCCGTTGGGAAGCGCCTCAAGTCCGCCGGGGAAGGGCATCATGCGTCGGCCTCATGTGGGGTGGGGGATTTGCGCCCGAACAGCATCGTCCGGGCTGCCAGAACAGCGCCGGCGGTGATCAGCAGGCAGGCGACCAGCACCGATGTGGTCGCTGTCGCCGCGCCGGCCGCGATCAGCACCAGCGTCGACAGCAACGGCGCGGCGTAGCTGGCTGCGCCCAGCACCTGAATGTTGCCGTGCTTGACGCCGTGATCCCAGGTGTAGAACGCTGCGCCGACCGGCATCAGTCCGAGCCCGGCAATGGCGAGCCACTGGCCGGTGGTCGCCGGCCAGACGGTGTCTTCCAGAGCCAGGTGGCATAGCAGCGACAACAGAGCGGTCGCAGCGCAGAACCACGTCACGACGCTGGTCGGCACCGCTGGAAAGCGCCGCGACAACAGCGAATAGGCGGCCCAGGTGACGGCGCACACCCCGGCCATGGCGTAGCCGAAGGCATATTGCGCATCGAACGACAGCGTGCCGCCTCTGGTGACGATCAGGAACGCACCGGCGAGGCCAAGTGCTGCCCCGGCCAGATGATGCCAGCGCAGTTTTTCGCCCGGCAGCAGCGCCGAGCCGAGCACGATCAGCAGCGGCCACAGATAGGCGATCAGGCTGGCTTCCACCGCCGGCGCGTTGCGCAGTGCGGTGAAATAGAAAAAGTGGTACCCGAACAGCCCGCCGATGCCGATCAGCCAGACCACCGGCGGGATCGGATCGTGAC
>JBEBXE010000002.1:0-35731 GCA_040391705.1 Aerobium aerolatum | reverse complement strand
CGGTGTTTCCGCGAGATCGCCACGAACAGCCGCTGGCGGTCGAAGCCGTGCTGGCAGCAAGCGGGGGAATGCTGGATGCGCTGGCTGTCGCGCGGTTGTTCAAGGGCGGCGGGGCGCGGATCGAGCCGAGGGTCGCCCAAATCCTGCTGACGCTGGCGCGCTATGGCCATATTTCCGCGCTGCCCGACGGGCGCTTTGCGATGCGGCTGGTGGCGTAGCTTTTACCAGCCGTCTCTAGTTAAACCGCCACTAACGTCGTGCGTCCTTCGAGGCTCGCTTCGCTCGCACCTCAGGATGAGGACTGTTGTGAATCGAGCCACACCGTTGAGGGTTCCACAAACCACCTTCCTCATCCTGAGGCGCGAGCACAGCGAGCCTCGAAGGACGCACAGGGACTACAAAGGTCAATCTCGAAGACCGTTGCTAGCTATACGCCCGGTTAACCAGATTGGCGGGTTGGGCGGGCGTGTTAATGGGGCGACGAGGTTTGGGGGAGAGAGTGGGCGGATTCATTGGGGACGATCGATGATCCGCAACCTGTTGCTTGTTGCAGCGTGTGCCGGTGGCGCGGCGCTGCTGGTGCCGGCGCTGTATGAACGCAATCCGCAGCTGTTCGAACGGCTGATGTCGAGCGGGAGCGGGGCCATGTCTGCTGAGACGAGAGCCGCGCCGGCGCAGCCGGTGGTGGCGGCCGTGCAGGCGCCGACGGGACGCAAGGTGCGGCTGGAGGCGGATGGGCGCGGCCATTTCAGCGCTGAATTCAGGATCAACGGGCGCGCGGTGCCGGCGATGATCGACACCGGGGCGACGGTAGTGGCGATCAACCAGTCGACGGCGCGGCGCATTGGCGTCGCGGTGCAGCCGTCCGACTATCGCGCCACGGTCGAGACCGCCAATGGCGTGGTCAAGGCGGCGGCGGTGCAGATCGAGCGGCTGGAGATCGGCCGCATCGTCGTCACCGACGTGGCGGCGCTGGTGCTGGACGACAGGGCGTTGTCGGGCACGCTGGTCGGCATGAGTTTTCTGTCGCGCCTGTCGCGCTATCGCGTCGAGGCCGGGGCGCTGCTGCTGGAGCAGTAGCGGGTCAGGCGTCCAGCACGGCGTCGAAGGCGCGCCGGCCGGCGGGCGAGAAACGGATGACGCGGCTGGACGGCACGCGCCTGGCCCAGCCCTTGGCAATGACATGGTCGAGCGTGGCGGCACCCAGGCGTCCGGCCAGATGCGAGCGGCGCACGCTCCAGTCGAGGCAGGCCTTGCACAGCGGGCGGCGCGAACGGCTCTGCGCCGGGAGAGCGATGCCGATGCCGGCAAACCAGTGTTCGCCCGCAGCCGACAAGGCGACGTTGTCGCCATCCTCACAGACAAAGGCGCGGCGCACGAGGCTGTCGTAGAAGGCGACGCCGAGGGTGCCGGCGAGATGGTCGTAGCAGATGCGGGCTTCGCGCATGTCGGCATCGCGCGGGCCGGGACGGCTGCGCGTCGGGCCGGACAATGCGGCGACGCCCATGATCGCTTCCAGCATGGCGGCGACCTGCGGGCTGGACAGCGCGTAGTAGCGGTGGCGGCCCTGGCTGGCGATACGCAGGAGGCCGCCCTCGGCCAGCTTCGACAGATGCGAACTGGCGGTCGGGGCGAGAACGCCGGCCTCCAGCGCCAGTTCGCTGGCGGTGAGCGCGCCACCATCCATCAGCGCCGACAGCATGTTGGCGCGGGCAGGATCGCCGACCAGCGCTGCGACGCGCGACAGTTCCGGGCCTTCCTTCATCGCAAACCTCCGTCTTTCATTGTTCGATGCTAGTCGAAGCATGAGTGACATTCAATCGTCTATACCACCAGCATGACAAACCTCGATGCACCCATCCGAACACAGATTGTGGCCGAAAATCCTGCCGTTCGATGCCGGCTCTGGCGGCTGTTGAAGCGCTGGGCGCAACGTGCCCGGCAACGCCGGGCGCTGGGCGACCTCGACGACCGGTTGCGGGGCGATATCGGTGTCAGCCGCGCGCAGGCGGAGACGGAGCGGCGCAAGCCGTTCTGGCGCTGACGCGAGTGTAGACACGGAACATCAGGTGATGTTTCGATGCGGATCAAACAATCAATGCGAAGGGAGCAGCCATGATCGCCGTGATTTTCGAGGTCGAACCCGCCGTCGGACGCCGCGACGACTATCTCGCCATCGCAGGCGAGTTGCGGCCGATGCTGGACGGGATCGACGGTTTCATCTCGATCGAGCGGTTCCAGAGCCTGAGCAACCCCGACCGGGTGCTGTCGCTGTCGTTCTGGCGCGACGAGGAAGCGGTGAAGGCGTGGCGGACCACCGAGGAGCATCGCCAAGCGCAGGCGGCGGGACGCGGCGGCATTTTTGACGGCTACCGGCTGCGGATCGCCGAGGTGCTGCGCGACTATGGGCTGACCGAACGGCGCGAGCAGGCACCCGCCGACAGCCGCGCCGTGCACGGCGGCTGAGCAGGTCTACTCTTCGTCATCGACGACATGCAGGCGCAGGCGGGTCTGGCCGGAGCCGGCGACGCGGGCGGGTTCGGCGGGAAGCTTGTCGTCCGGGGCGAGGGCGGGCTCGCCCAGCTCCAGCGCCTCGATTTTAGCGCCGCGTTTGGTGACCTTGTCGGATGAGGTGAGGATCAGGTCGATGTCGCGGTTGGCCTGCATGAAGTGGGTTTGCAGCTTGCGCACCCGGTCGTCGAGGCGGCCGACATCTTCCATCAGCCGCATGACTTCGCCCTGGATGAGATGCGCCTGTTCGCGCATGCGGGTGTCCTTGAGAACGGCCTGGATCACCTGGATCGACAGCATCAGCAGCGATGGCGAGACGATGACGATGCGGGCGCGGTGGGCGCGCTGGACCAGCGCCTCGAAATTCTCGTGGATCTCGCCGAAGATCGATTCGGACGGCACGAACAGGAACGCCGTTTCCTGGGTCTCGCCGGTGATCAGGTATTTTTCCGCGATCGCCTTGATGTGGACCTCGACGTCGCGACGAAATGACTGGGCGGCGAGCTTCTGCGCCTCGGGCCCGCCGTCTTCGGTGGCGGCGCGGATGGCGTTCCACGATTCCAGCGGGAATTTTGCGTCGATGACGAGGTCGGGCGCGCCGTTGGGCATGCGCACGAGGCAGTCGGGCCGCATACCGTTGGACAACGTCGCCTGAAATTCATACGCGCCATGCGGCAGGCCGTCGGCGACGATCGCCTCCATGCGGCTCTGGCCGAACGCGCCGCGCGTCTGCTTGTTGGACAGGATGTGCTGCAATTGCACCACCTGCCCGGCGAGCGACTGGATGTTGTTCTGGGCCGTGTCGATGACGGCGAGGCGTTCCTGCAGCTTGGCAAGGTTCTCGTGGGTCGACTTGGTCTGTTCGGTGATCGAATGGCCGAGGCGTGTGGTCATGCCGTCGAGCCGTTCGCTCAGCGCCTTGGTGAGTTCGGCTTGCCGGCTGCCGAACACCTCGGCGATGGTGCCCATGCGGCCCTGCATCTCGGCTTGCGCCCGCATGATCTCGGCCATGCGGTCTTCGGCCAGCCGGGCGCGGATGGCGGCGTCCTCGGCGGCCAGTTCGCGGGCGCGGGCGGCGCGGCGCAGCGCCAGCAGTGGAATGGCCAGCAGCACGGCGATGCCGAAACCTGCCACAAGCAGCACATGCCCGAGCGTGAAAACGCTCGCGCCAAGCTGGACGACGGGCTGCGAAAGCAGGGAGCTGAGATCGTTCATCGCGGCAAGATAGGCGATTCGGAGGCCGGATAGTAGACCAAAACGTGAACACGGATGCAATTCCGGCGGTTAAACCCGTTGACGGGTCTGGGCTGAACTATTACCTGACGGGGCATGATCAGACCTCTTGTCATTCTCCCCGATCCCGTCCTGCGCCAGCTGTCGAATCCGCTGGAGCGTGTTGACGATGCCGTCCGCAAGCTGGCGGACGACATGCTTGAAACGATGTACGATGCGCCGGGCATCGGACTGGCCGCGATTCAGATCGGCGAGCCGGTGCGGATGCTGGTGATCGACCTCTCCAAGGAAGATGAGCCGAAAGAGCCGCAGGTGTTCATCAATCCGGAGCTCGTCGCCAGCAGCAGCGACTTTTCGGTGTATGAGGAGGGGTGTCTGTCGATCCCCGACTATTACGCCGAGGTCGAGCGCCCGGACACGATCACGCTGAAATATCTCGACCGCGACGGCAAGCAGCACCTGCTGGAAGCCGACGGGTTGCTGGCGACCTGCCTGCAGCACGAGATCGACCATCTCAACGGCGTGTTGTTCATCGACCACATCTCGAAGCTGAAGCGCGACATGGTGGTGCGCAAGTTCAAGAAACTGGCGCGCGACAAGCCGCCGAGCCGGCTCGCTGGCTGAGATGGCTTTGCGCGTTATCTTCATGGGTACGCCGGAATTTTCGGCGGCGACCCTGCGCGCCATTGCCGATGCCGGCCATGACATCGTTGCCGTCTATTCGCAGCCGCCGCGCCCGGCAGGCCGGCGCGGGCTGGAGCTGACCAAATCGCCGGTGCACCAGCTCGGCGAGACTTTGGGCGTCGAGGTGCGCACGCCGGCCTCGCTGAAAAGCGCCGACGAGCAGGACGCGTTTGCGGCGCTCGATGCCGACGTCGCGGTGGTGGTCGCCTACGGGCTGCTGCTGCCGAAAGCCATTCTCGACGGCACACGACTGGGCGCATTCAACGGCCACGCATCGCTGTTGCCGCGCTGGCGCGGGGCAGCGCCGATCCAGCGCGCGATCATGGCGGGCGACGCCGAGACCGGCATGATGGTGATGCAGATGGATGTCGGCCTCGACACCGGGCCGGTTGCGATGACCGAACGGGTCGCCATCGGGCCGGACATGATCGCGGGCGAACTGCACGACGCGCTGATGAGCGCGGGCGCGGGGCTCATGGTCGAGGCACTGGCCGCGCTGGAGCAAGGCCAGTTGACCCTGACGCCACAGGCCGACGACGGCGCGACCTATGCGAAGAAGATCGACAAGGCCGAAACCCGCATCGACTGGGCGCAATCCGCAGCCGACGTGCACAACCGCATTCGCGGCCTGTCGCCGTTTCCGGGCGCGTGGTGCGAGATGGAATTTGCCGGCAAGAATGAGCGGGTGAAGTTGTTGCGCGCGACGCTGGCCGATGGCAACGGCGCGCCCGGCACGGTGCTCGACGACGCGCTGACGATTGCTTGTGGCGACGGCGCGGTGCGCCTGACCGAGCTGCAGCGCGCCGGCGGCAAGCCGCTCGACGCCGAAACGTTCCTGCGCGGCGCGAAGCTCGAGATCGGAGTGCGCCTGCCATGACCCGCCTGATCATTCGCGAGGCCCGCGACAGCGACCGCGAGACCATCCGCTGGATTTGCGAGGCGGCGTTCGGGCAGCCCGACGAAGGCAAGCTCGTCGATGCGCTGGTGGCCGACAACGATGCGGTGCTGGAACTGGTGGCCGAGCGCGACGGAACTCTGGTCGGGCATATCCTGTTTTCGACCCTGCTGGTCGAATCCCCAAACCGCGGCTTTTCCGCTGTCGCGCTTGCGCCGCTCGCAGTGATGCCGGACGCGCAGAAGCAGGGCGTTGGCACCGCGCTGGTCGAAGAGGCGCATCGCCAGCTGCGACAGGCGGGCGAGACGCTATCGGTGGTGCTGGGCGACCCGGCCTATTACGGGCGCTTCGGCTATACGAATGCGCGGGCGGCAGGTTTTGACAGAGACTATCAGGGCCAATATCTGCAGGCGGTGGCGTGGGGCAGCGATGTGCCGAGCGCCGGCAAGCTGATCTACGCCTCCGCGTTTTCGGCGCTCTGACGATGCCACGCTATCGCATCGACGTTGAATATGACGGTGGCGGCTATGCCGGATGGCAGCGGCAGACCGACCTGCACACGGTGCAGGGAGCGATCGAGAAGGCGCTGTTCAATTTCACCGCCGAAACGGTGACGATCCGCGGCGCGGGGCGAACCGATGCCGGCGTCCATGCCATGGGGCAGGTGGTGCATTTTGATCTCGTCCGGGAGATGGACCCCGACAAGGTTCAGGGCGCGCTGAACGCCCATCTGAAAATGGCCGGAGAAACCGTCTCGGTGCTGCAGGTGCAGCGCGTCGCCGACGATTTCGACGCGCGGTTTTCGGCCAAGGCGCGGCACTATCTCTACGTTATTCTCAATCGCCGCGCTCCGGCGGCGCTGATGCAGGGCAATGTCTGGCACGTGCCGCGCCCGCTCGACGCCGACGCCATGCACGAGGCCGCGCAGCGGCTTCTGGGCAAGCATGATTTTACGACATTCCGTTCGGTGCAGTGCCAGTCGGCAAGCCCGGAAAAGACGCTCGACCGGCTCGACGTGGTGCGCACCGGCGACCTGATCGAGGTGACCACCTCGGCGCGGTCGTTCCTGCACAATCAGGTGCGCTCGATGGTCGGCTCGCTGAAGCGCGTCGGCGAAGGCGGCTGGACCGCCGACGATCTGGAAGCGGCGCTGAACGCGGCGGATCGCGCCCGTTGCGGGCAGGTCGCCCCAGCCGACGGGCTCTACCTCACCCGCGTCGACTACTAAACCTGCGCGATGCCGAGCAGGTCCTGGAGCAGGAACAGCACCAGGATGGCGAAGAACAGGGTGCCGATGAAAACGCCGGTGGCGACGATCGGTCCCTTGCCGAGCGCTGAATTGGTCAGCCGCCACGACAAAACCAGCGTGCCGAGGAAGATCAGCAGCGACAGCGTCACCGACAGGTCGGCTGCATCGGGAAAGATCAGGGTCAGCAGCGATGCCGGCAGCATGAACCAGGCAAACAGCGCGCTGCCCCAGTTGGTCGCCACGACGTAAGGCACGAAGCGGTCCTTGACGCCGATGAAGCCGGCGACGATGGCGAGCGCGGCCAGCGGCAGCACCCAGACGCTGATATCGACGATGGCGAGGCGCAGGATGAAGGACAACCGCTCGCCGAGACTGGAGCCGACGCCGTAGGCGTCGTTGGCCAGCGGCACCCAGCCGACCACCAGAACCGGCAGCGCCACGATGATGGCGAAGAACGAGTTCCAGAATCCGTCGACCGACAGATCGAGCAGGCGGATGCCGTCGCGCTTGCCGAGCATCATCTGCCACGCGCCGAGCAGCTGCCGCTGGATATCCTCAGAAGGGGGCATGTCAGTCGAACCAGTCTTCGAGGAAGCGCAGATAGATCTGCGTCAGCGTTTCGAGGTCGGCCAGCGCGACGCGCTCGTCGACCATGTGCATGGTCTGGCCGACAAGGCCGAATTCGACCACCGGGCAATAGTCCTTGATGAAACGGGCGTCCGACGTGCCGCCGGAGGTCGACAGGGCTGGGCGGCGGCCGGTGACGGCCTCGACGGACGCGGTGAGACCGTTGATCAGCTTGTCGCTGCGGGTCAGGAACACCGGGCTTGGCCGATCACGCCAGACCAGCTCATAGGCGATTTTCTCGTCCTTGCCCGGACGCAGCTTGGCCCGGGTCGCGGCGCGGTCGAGCCGGTTGTGGATTTCGGCCTGCAACGTCTCGGCGGTCCAGCTGTCGTTGAAGCGGACGTTGAACGAGGCGCGCGCCTTGGCCGGAATGACGTTGGTGGCAGGATTGCCGACGTCAAGCGTGGTGACTTCGAGATTGGTCGCCTGGAAATCGGCGGTGCCTTCGTCCAGTGCGGGGTGCAGCAGCGCATCCACCAGCGTGACGATGCCGCGCACCGGATTGTCGGCCAGATGCGGATAGGCCGCGTGGCCCTGACGGCCGTGAACGATGACGTCGCCGGAGATCGAGCCGCGCCGGCCGATCTTGATCATGTCGCCGAGCGCGTCCGGGTTGGTCGGCTCGCCGACGATGGCGGCGTCCCATTGTTCGCCGCGCTGGGCGGCCCAGTCGAGCAGCTTCACCGAGCCGTTGATCGACGGGCCTTCCTCGTCGCCGGTAATCAGCAGCGAGACGGAGCCCTTCAGCGCGCCGTGCTTCTCGACATGGCGGGCGACGGCGGCGACGAAGCAGGCGATGCCGCCCTTCATGTCGACTGCGCCGCGTCCGTACATCATGCCGTTGGCAATGTCGGCGCCGAAGGGCGGGTGGGTCCACGCCGCGTCGTCGCCGACCGGCACGACATCGGTGTGGCCGGCAAACATCAGATGCGGGCCGTTGCCGGACAGCCTTGCGTAGAGGTTTTCGACGTCGGGTGTACCGTCTTCCGAAAATGTCGGCCGGTCGATCGCAAAGCCCATCGGCTGGAGCATGGCGGTGAGTGCCGACAGCGCGCCGCCTTCGGCCGGCGTCACCGACGGGCAGCGGATCAGGGTGGCAAGATTGGCGGCGGGGTCAGTGGGCAGCGTGGTCATCATGAACAGGAGGGATAGTCGAAACCGAGCCACCTGTCACCGGGGCCGCTGCCATTCCGCGCTGAGTCGATGCGCATGACGCTGCGGAACATCGCCATTAACCCGCGCTTGAAGATTTGGTGATTTATTATAGGGGGATTGGGGGCTTTCCATGGCGAAATTCGTCCGCGTTTTTATTACGCCGACACATAGGCGGCTCCTGAGCCTCTGTTTCTGGCTGGTGTCGTTCACAGCGCTGCTGTGCACCGCCGGGTGGTACTCCCTCTACAAGACCACCGACGTGATGCATTTCGAGGCGAAGCTGGCGAGCGACCACTTTCGCGAGATGCGCCAGAGCCTGTTGTCGACGTTCGAAATTATCCAACGCGATCTGACGGCCACGCCGTGCAGCCCCGAATTCAACAAGCAGCTGCGCCGCATCGCCTATCTGCCCGATGGCTTGAGCGAATTTCTGTATGCGCCGAATGGCCAGGTGCAATGTTCGACGACGATCCTGAGCTTCGAGCCCACCGTGAATCTCGGCGTGCCGCATATCGTGCGCGGCGGGCCGCAGGGCGGCAAGCTGTGGGTCAATCACGATCTCGGTTTTCTCGGGCTTGATGGCGAGCGTGGCAGCATCGTGCTGAACGGCGCCATCGCCGCTGTCGTGCCGGTGCAGACGGCGGCGTTCCCGACGCCGCGCTGGCTGTCGATCGAAGCGGTGATGCGCGGCGACACCGGCGAATGGTGGCACCGTGGCGGCGTCAAGGGCACCTACGACAAGGTCAACCGCGACAGAAGCCGCTGGTTCCTGGATGAGCGTCTGCGCACGCTCTCCTGTGGCGGGCTGGGCCTGCACTGCATCGCCGCCCGAGTTGATGTGCGCGCCCTGATCGCCGACTACAAGTTTCCGATTGCCGCTGCCCTGTTGGTGATGATCCTGCTGGCGACCTTCCTGACGCGCGAGTTCAGTCGCCTGCTGCGCCAGTACTGGTCGTTTGAGGCGCGTTTCCGGCGCTATCTCGACGCCGATTCGGTGGTGTGCGCTTACCAGCCGGTGATGTCGCTCGAAACCGGGGAAATCACCGGTTGCGAGGTGCTGGCACGCTGGCGCGACATCGATGACAGCATCGTGTTTCCCGACCGGTTCCTGCGGATCATCGAAAAGCACCAGCTGACGCTGCGCTTCACCGAGCTGGTGGCGCAGCGCGCCTGTGCCGAGCTGTCGGAGTTCCTGCCGCTGGGGCGCAAGCTGCAGGTCAACTTCAACATCTTCCCGCGCGATCTCGACAGTGCGCAGCTCTCCAGGGTCTACAGCGGCTTCACGACGCAGCCGGAGCGGTTCGACGTGGTGCTGGAGATCATCGAGAGCGACGAAATCCCGGCCAACGCACAATGCGAAATCGAGCTGTTGCGCGCCAACGGGCTGAAAACCTACATCGACGATTTCGGCAGCGGCTATTCCAACATGCAGAACCTGGCGGCGCTGTCGGTCGATGGCGTCAAGCTCGACCGCGCTTTTGCCATGGCGCCTGAGAACTCGATGATGGCGCGCATGCTGCACCATGCCATCGACATGGTCCACGCCACCGGACGGGTGATGGTGGTCGAGGGCGTCGAAACCGCCGAGCGGCTGGCGCTGTTGCGCGGCATGCAGGAGCGGATCGATTTCGTGCAGGGCTATTTCATCTCGCGGCCGCTTCCGATCGACGCCTTCATCGCCTATCTGAACGAAGGCAGCGTATCCGAGGACTGTCCCGTGACCACCGGCAAGGTCGTGAGGGTGGTGGCAGCCTAGACACGGCGAGGGTATCCCCCGAGCGTATCCAAAGCGTCCAAATCGCGATATAGAGCTGCCGATAACCGAACGGGCCCAGATCGGCACGCATGGCGAAGATTTCCCTGAAGCTTGATGAGATTGTCGACGGCGCCAAGCTGCGCCGCGATCTGACGGCGCTGACCGACGCGACGCATGGCGACGGCACCAGCCCGGCCGTGCGCGCCAGCGTGCTGCACCTGCTGAAGCAGACGCTGGCCGCAGGACGCGCGGCGGCCGAGGCGATGCTGATGGCGGATGGCGGCGGCACCAGCTGCGCGGCGCGGCTGTCGCATCTGATGGATGAGACGATCCGCGCGCTCTACGCGTTCACCAGCCAGCATGTCTGCCAGCTCAACAATCCCTCGTCTGCCGAGCGCATGACGGTGGTGGCAACCGGCGGCTACGGCCGCGGCACGCTGGCGCCGGGCTCCGACATCGACCTGTTGTTCGTGCTGCCCTACAAGCAGACGCCGTGGGGCGAGCATGTCGCCGAATATATTCTCTACACGCTGTGGGACCTCGGGCTGAAGGTCGGCCACGCCACCCGCAACATCGACGAATGCGTGCGGTTGTCGCGCACCGACGTCACCATCTGCACGTCGATCCTCGAGGCGCGGTTCCTCACCGGCGACAAGGAGCTTTACGCCACGCTGGTGCAGCGCTTCGACGAGGAAGTGGTCAAGCAGACCGGCCCGGAATTCGTCCACGCCAAGCTGGCTGAGCGCGATACGCGCCATGCGCGCGGCGGCGAGAGCCGCAATCTCGTCGAGCCGAACGTCAAGGAAAGCAAGGGCGGCCTGCGCGACCTGCAGACGCTGTTCTGGATCGGCAAGTATTTCTACCGCGTGCCGACGGCCGAGCAGCTGGTCGGCAAGGGCGTTTTCACCCGCAAGGAATATCTGCAGTTTCGCAAGGCCGAGGATTTCCTCTGGGCGGTGCGCTGCCACATGCATTTCCTCACCGGCCGCGCCGAGGAGCGGCTGCATTTCGACATCCAGCGCGAGATCGCCGCCCGGCTGGGCTATACCAGCCATCCCGGCCTGTCGGATGTCGAGCGCTTCATGAAGCACTACTTCCTCACCGCCAAGACGGTGGGCGACCTGACGCGCATCTTCTGCGCTGCGGTCGAAGAGGAGCAGGCCAAGCACGTTCCCGGCTTCAACCGCATCTTCCCCAATTTCTCGCGGCGCAAGCGCAAGCTCGCCGGCACCAGCGACTTCATCGTCGACAACCACCGCATCAACATCGCCGACGACACGGTGTTTGAGCGCGACCCGGTGAACATGGTGCGGCTGTTCTGGTTTGCCGATCGCCACGGGCTGGGATACCACCCCGACGCGCTGAAACTGATGACGCGCTCGCTCAAGCTGGTCGACCGGTCGCTGCGCCGCGACGCCGAGGCGAACCGGCTGTTCATGGACCTGCTGACGTCGGATCGCGACCCCGAGCTCAACCTGCGGCGGATGAACGAGGCGGGGCTGCTGGGCAAGCTGATCCCCGAATTCAACAAGATCGTCGCGATGATGCAGTTCAACATGTATCATCACTACACCGTCGACGAGCATCTGATCCGCTGCGTCGGCGTGCTGGCGCAGATCGAGCACGGCGAGGCCGAGGACATCCATCCGCTGACCCACGCGCTGGTGCCGGGGCTGCGGGCGCAGCGTGACATCCTCTATGTCGCGGTGCTGTTCCACGATATCGCCAAGGGCCGTCCCGAGGAGCACGCCGAGGCGGGCGCCAAGATCGCGCGCCGGCTGTGCCCGCATATGGGCTTCAACGCCGCCGACACCGAAACCATCGCCTGGCTGATCGAGAACCATCTCGTCATGTCGCTGGTAGCGCAGACCCGCGACCTCAACGACCGCAAGACGATCCAGGACTTCGCCGACACCGTGCAGTCGGTCGAGCGCCTGAAGATGCTGCTGGTGCTGACGGTGTGCGATATCCGTGGCGTTGGCCCCGGCGTCTGGAACGGCTGGAAGGGCCAGTTGCTGCGCACGCTCTATTTCGAGACCGAACTGCAACTGACCGGCGGCTTTTCGGAAGTTTCTCGCGCCCAGCGCACGCAGGTGGCGCGCAGCGATCTCGAACAGGCGCTGGCCGGCTGGGACGCGGCGGACCGCGAGCGTTATCTCGGCCTGCATTACGAAAACTATCTGCTGACCGTCGAGATCGAGGATCAGCTGCGCCATGCGGTGTTCATCCGCGACTCCGACAAGGCCGGCAAGCGGCTTGCAACGATGGTGCGCCCGCACGAGTTCGAGGCCGTCACCGAAATCACCGTGCTGTCGCCCGACCACCCGCGCCTGCTGTCGGTGATTGCGGGGGCGTGCGCGGCGGCCGGCACCAACATCGTCGATGCGCAGATTTTCACCACCGTCGACGGGCGCGCGCTCGACACCATCCTGATCAGCCGCGAGTTCGATCGCGACGACGACGAGCGCCGCCGCGCCGAGCGTGTCGGCCGGCTGATCGAGGACGTGCTGTCGGGCAAGAGCACCCTGCCGGAGATGATCGAGACGCGCACCAAGCCGAAGCGCGGCGCCCGCGCGTTCAGCATCGAGCCGCGCGCCGAAATCCGCAACGCGCTGTCGAACCGTTTCTCGGTGATCGAGGTCAAGGGCCTCGACCGTCCCGGCCTGCTGTCGGAAATCACCGGCGCGATCTCGGACCTGTCGCTCGACATCGCCTCGGCTCATATCACCACGTTTGGCGAGAAGATCATCGACACGTTCTACGTCACCGACCTGACCGGGCAGAAGATTGACAACCCGACCCGCCAGGAAAGCATCCGCAAGCGGTTGATTGCGGTGATGGAGCGCGATACCGAGCGCAACGGCAAGCGAACGAATGGCGGCGCAAAAGCCGCGGCGGGATAACGGACAGGCGCGATGGGATTGATCAGGAAGTTCGCGACTGTCGCGTCGGGCACGATGGCGAGCCGTATTCTCGGCTTCACCCGCGAGATGCTGATGGCGGCGGCTCTCGGCACCGGCCCGGTCGCCGGTGCGTTCTACGCCGCGTTCCTGTTTCCCAACACCTTCCGCCGCCTGTTTGCCGAAGGCGCGTTCAATGCGGCCTTCGTGCCGCTGTTTGCCAAGGAGGTCGAGCTCAACGGCCTGGATGGCGCGCGGCGCTTCTCCGAAGAAGTCTTCGGCGTGCTGTTTACGGTGCTGATCGTTCTGACGCTGGCGATGCAGCTGGCGATGCCGGTGCTGGTGGCGACGATCATTGCGCCGGGCTTTACCGCCGACCCGGAGAAATACGACCTGACGGTCGCGCTGGCGATCATCATGTTTCCGTATCTGATGTGCATGTCGCTCGGCGCGATGATGGCCGGCATGCTCAACTCGCTGCGCCGCTATTTCGCCGCCGCGATTGCGCCGGTGTTCCTGAACATCATCCTCATCGGCGTGCTGATGTGGGCGTGGTGGAGCGGCCGCGACGAACTGCAGATCGGCTACGACATGGCCTGGGGCGTGCTGGCGTCCGGGCTGGTGCAACTGGCCATCGTCTGGGTCGCGGTGCGCAAGGCCGGCATCCGCGTCGGCTTCAAGCGCCCGCGCCTGACCGGCAACGTCAAGCGCCTGCTGTGGTTGGCGGCACCGGCGGCGATCACCGGCGGCATCACCCAGATCAACACGCTGATCGGCACCGCGATTGCGTCGGGGCAGGACCGCGCCGTGCCGGCGCTGGCGCAGGCGGACCGCTTCTATCAGCTGCCGCTGGGTGTCGTCGGCATCGCCGTGGCCATCGTGCTCTTACCCGAACTGGCGCGCGCGCTGCGCGCCGGCGACGACAAGGAGGCCGCCAACCTACAGAACCGCTCGGTCGAGTTCGTGCTGTTCCTGACCCTGCCGGCGGCCGCCGCGCTGTTGGTGATTTCGGAACCGATCATCCGGGTGCTGTATGAACGCGGTGCATTCACCGCCGCCGACACGACGCTGGTGTCGTCGATCCTGGCGATCTTTGCGCTCGGGTTGCCGGCCTTCGTGCTGATCAAGGCATTCACGCCGGGCTATTTTGCCCGTGAGGACACGCGTACCCCGATGTTCTTCGCCGGCATTTCGGTGGCGGTGAACATCACGCTGGCCTTGTCGTTGTTTCCGTCGATGGGCGCGCCGGGCATCGCGGTGGCATCGGCTGCGGCGGGCTGGATCAACGCGCTGTTGCTGTTTGCCGTGCTGGTCAAGCGCGGCCACTGGGGCCGCGACGTCGGGCTGATGAAGCGCGCCCCGCTGCTGGTGCTGTCGTCGGCGCTGATGGCGGGGGCGCTGTATTTCGGCATGCAGTTCCTGGCGCCATGGCTGGGGCCGCAGGCAAATCTGGTCGAACAGCTGGGCGCGCTGGTAGCGCTGACGGCGGCCGGCATGGTGCTCTATTTCGCACTGGCCTTCGCCACCGGCGGCGCAAACCTCAAGCAAGTGCTGCGCAGCATGAAGCGCAAGCCGGGCAAGGCGGTGGTCGCACAGGTCGACGACACCGCGCCCTGATCTGCGTCAGGCGGCGTGGGGCACGATGGGACGCGGCACGATCTTGTCCAACTCGTCGCCCAGCGCGCGCTTGCGTTCCATGAGCTCGTAGCTTTTCTGCAACGACAGAAAGAAGCCGTCCGACATGCCAAAATAGCGCGCGAGCCGCAGGTCGGTATCGGCGGTGATGGCGCGTTTGCCGAGCACGATCTCATTGATGCGGCGGGGTGGAACGCCGATGGCGCGCGCCAGCGCACTCTGGCTCAGCTCAATCGGATCGAGGAATTCGTCCTTGAGGATCTCGCCTGCGTGCGGATTGTGGACGTCGAACTCTTCAGTGGTAGTCGACAATTTCAACATCATGTGCACCTCCATCGATCCAGCGGAAACAGACACGCCACTGGTCGTTGATCCTGATCGAATAGAAGCCTTTCCGGTCACCTTTCAGCGCCTCAAGACGGTTTCCGGGTGGATTGCGCAAATCTTCCAGACTGGCGGCGGCATCAACGAGACGCAGTTTCTGCAGCGCCCGGCGCGCGATCTCCGGCGACCAGATTCGACTAGCCGCGCCGTTCCACAATCTCTCGCTGTCACGGTCGGCGAAGCTTCGGATCATGTCGCATCATAACGCATAACGTTATACGGTGCAATTGTGGCTGCCACTTGATCCGCAACGCGGCATCCGCCATAAGCGCCTCGCATTTGTCCTCGCCTTGAAACAAGGCCCTCCACCAGCCCGGACCAGTAAAATGAACAGTTTCAAGCCTCTCGTCTTTTCCGGCGTTCAACCGACCGGAAACCTTCATCTCGGCAATTACCTCGGCGCGATCCGCAATTTCGTTGCGCTGCAGGACCAACACGATTGCATCTACTGCGTCGTCGACATGCATTCGATCACCGCTCAGTTGGTGCAGCCGGATCTGCCCGGCCAGACCCGGTCGATCACGGCGGCGTTTCTGGCGGCCGGCATCGATCCGAAGAAGCACATCGTCTTCAACCAGAGCCGGGTGATGCAGCACGCCGAACTGGCGTGGATCTTCAATTGCGTCGCGCGCATCGGCTGGATGAACCGCATGACGCAGTTCAAGGACAAGGCCGGCAAGGACCGCGAGAACGCCTCGCTCGGCCTGCTCGCCTATCCGAGCCTGATGGCCGCCGACATCCTCGTCTACCGCGCCACCCATGTGCCGGTCGGTGACGACCAGAAGCAGCATCTCGAACTGACCCGCGACATCGCCGCCAAGTTCAACAACGACTTCTCCGCTAAGATCGGTGAGCTGGGCGTCGGCGTCGAGATGGAAGTGGGTCAGGAGAAGGTCAACGGCTTCTTCCCGATGACCGAGCCGCTGATCGACGGTCCGGCAACGCGGGTGATGAGCCTGCGCGAAGGCACCAAGAAGATGTCGAAGTCCGACGCGTCGGACCTGTCGCGCATCAACCTGACGGACGACGCCGACACGATCTCGAAGAAGATCCGCAAGGCCAAGACCGATCCCGCGCCGTTGCCGTCGGAGCTTGAGGGGCTGAAGGATCGTCCGGAAGCCGACAATCTCGTCGGCATCTATGCGGCCCTGTCCGGCCGCACCCGCGACGAGATCATCGCCGAATTTGGTGGCCAGCAGTTTTCGGTGTTCAAGCCGGCGCTGGTCGATCTGGCGGTCGCCAAGCTGGCGCCGATCGGTGACGAGATGCGGCGTCTGGAGGCTGATCCGACCTATATCGACAGCGTCCTGCGCGACGGTGGCGAACGCGCCGGGGCGATCGCCGAGCAGACCATGAAGACCGTGCGCGAAATCGTCGGCTTCCTCGCCAACTGATGATGCACGCGAAACCGCGCGGGAGTATCTTGCTCACCGCGCGGTCGGATGGCAGATTGCGGGTCGCAACGGGGCAGGAGTCCACATGGTTTCCAAACGTCTGAGCCGCGAGGAAGGCCACCGGCGCAAGTTCCTTGCGATCGTGGATGACACGCCGGAGTCCGAACGCGCCATCGCCTATGCGGCGCGGCGCGCGCGCTCCACCGGTGGCGTGGCGGTCTTGCTGTATGTCATCGAACCCGGCGATTTCCAGCATTGGCTGGGCGTTGAGCAGATCATGCGCGAGGAAGCCAATGCGGCGGCCTCGGCTGCGCTGGCCGCGCAGGCTGCCAAAATCCGCGAAAGCGTCGGCATCGAGCCGGAACTGGTGATCCGCGAAGGCAAGCCGACCGAACAGATTCACAAGCTGATCGAGGACGATCAGGATATCGCGATTCTGGTTCTCGCGGCTGGCGGGGCAAAGGAAGGGCCGGGGCCGCTGGTCGCCTCGGTGGCGGGCAAGGGCGCGGCGTTTCCGATTCCGGTGACCGTGGTGCCGTTGAGCATTTCGGATGAAGACATCGAGAGCTTCACCTGATTGTTATTGGCGGTCGCGATCCCCATATCAATGTTGACACGGTTTTGCGGCAGGCTCCGGCAGATCATTGCGATTGAAAGCTTGCAGTCCGTCGCTGAACGCCGTATTTAGAATTATTCCAAACTAGTTTGAGGGAGAACGTCGATGTTCATCCAGACAGAAGCCACACCGAACCCCTCGACCTTGAAATTCCTGCCGGGCAAGGTCGTGCTCCAGGACGGCACCGCTGATTTCCGCGACGCCTCCGGCGCGCTTGAAGCATCGCCGCTTGCCGGACGTCTGTTCGACGTGCCGGGCGTGACGGGCGTGTTTTTCGGCTACGATTTCGTCACCGTCACCAAGGAAGACGGCCCCGACTGGCAGCACCTGAAGCCGGCCCTTCTTGGTGCGATCATGGAACACTTCATGTCCGGCCAGCCGGTGATGGCCTCGCAGGCCGCCTCCGACGCCCGCGAAGCGGCGGAAGCCGAAGAAGAGTTCTACGACAAGGAAGACGAGGAGATCGTCCTCACCATCAAGGAACTGCTCGACACGCGGGTTCGCCCCGCCGTGGCGCAGGATGGTGGCGACATCACCTTCCGGGGTTACGAGAACGGTACGGTTTTCCTGCATATGAAGGGCGCATGCGCCGGTTGCCCGTCGTCGACGGCGACCCTGAAGCATGGCATCCAGAACCTGCTCCGCCACTTTGTGCCGGAAGTGCAGCAGGTCGAGCAGATCACCTGATCCCAAACAGGCCTGAAAACCAAAAAACCGGGCCATGAGCCCGGTTTTTTGTTTGCGACGTCAAGTTGTTGCCTAGACGGTTCGCAGCCTATTTCACAATGACCTTGGCACCGTTTTCGGCGCGCTCGTAGAGGTCGATAATATCCTGGTTCATCAGGCGAATGCAGCCTGACGAGGTGGCCTTGCCGATGGAGTTCCATTCCGGCGTGCCATGCAGGCGGTAACCGGTGTCGCCGCCCTTGTTGAACAGATAAAGCGCGCGGGCGCCGAGCGGATTGCTCAACCCGCCGGGCTGGCCGGTACGCCACTTGGCGAGTTCCGGCTGGCGCTTGATCATTTCCGACGGCGGCGTCCAGGTCGGCCATTCGCGCTTCATCGAGATGCGCGCGGTGCCCTGCCATTCGAAGCCCTCGCGGCCGACGCCGATGCCGTAGCGCATGGCGCGGCCTTCCGGCATGACGAAGTAGAGGAACTTGTCCTTGGTATCGACAATGATGGTTCCCGGCTTCTCGTCGGTCTTGTACTTGACGACCTGGCGATGGAACTGGCGCTGGACCTTGTCGATCGGAATTTTCGGCAGCTGATAGGCGGCATCCTTCACCGAGCCATAGGCGCTGGTGAAAATCTGCTCGCCGCCGGTGGTGCAGCCTGCCAGTGCGGTTGCGGCACCAAGAGCCGCAATGATGAGAAATCTGTTGAAGCGCATGCTACTCTTAGCCGAAGGTCTTGGGGTCTTAACCGAAGGTGCGGGGACATTTCCGCCCAATTCAGACCATATTTTCGACATGGTTCGTCGCCTTTGCCAAGAGCGACACGGTGATAAACCTGTCGCAGCGTCATGCTTGCTGTGGCGATATGGTATTTGAGCAACAATTGAGCGCGTGCTGAAGTAAACGACGCCTCGTAGCGGTTGAAACAGTCGTTGCGAACGATCACCTGAGAGGGGAAGGAGCCATGTCATGAATGTTTCTGCTGCCGCGCGTCACTCCGGCCTGCCGTCGAAGACGATTCGCTACTATGAGGAAGTCGGGCTGCTGAAGCCGGACCGGGCGGAAAACGGCTATCGCGACTATTCCGACGAGGACGTGCACACGCTGGCTTTTCTCAAGCGCGCCCGCGGGCTGGGCTTTTCGATCGAGGATTGCCGCCAGCTGATGTCGCTGTATCGCGACCGCAGCCGCTCCAGCCAGGACGTGCGCGAGATCGCCGTCGCCCATGTCGACATCATGGCTGAAAAGATCCGCGAGATGCAGGCGATGCAGCGCACGCTGACCGCGCTGATCACGGCCTGCCATGGCGACAACCGTCCCGACTGCCCGATCCTCGAGGATATGGCAGGAGTGTTGAAGCAGGGGTGCCGCTGAGGCTTCACGGCCTCGCCGCACCGTGGCATTGTTTGCCCATGCCGATCATCTCTCCGATTCCGCTCAATCCGTTGCATGACGGCCGCCAGTCCGAACGCGCCATGGTGGTGCGCCGTGGCGTCCAGCGGTTGCTGACCGCCATGGGCGCGGTGGTGCTTCCGGAACTGTCGCTGGCGACCGGCCGGCGCGCCGACCTGGTGGCGCTGACGCGCAAGGGCGACATCTGGATCATCGAGATCAAGTCGTCGATCGAGGATTTTCGCGTCGATCGCAAATGGCCGGAATACCGGCTGCACTCCGACCGCTTCTTCTTTGCCACCCATCCGGACGTGCCGGCGGCGATCTTCCCGGAGGAATGCGGGTTCATCCTGTCGGATGGCTATGGCGCTGAAATTCTGCGCGATGCGCCGGAACACCGGCTCGCACCGGCAACCCGCAAAGCCCTGATGCTGCGTCTCGCCCGCGCCGGTGCGGCACGCCTCACCGCCGCAGAGCTTGCCGGTGTGGCGATCCCCGCGCTCGACGGGGAAAGCGAGTAGGTGTGTCCTTCGAGGCTCGCCGAAAAGGCTCGCACCTCAGGATAAGGAAGGTGGTTTGTCGAGCCCTCGACGGCGCGGGCTCGATTCGCGAAAGACCTCATCCTGAGGTGCGAGCGAAGCGAGCCTCGAAGGACGCACAGCGCTTAGCGTGGGGCGCGTTTGGCGAGGATGCGTTGCAGGGTGCGGCGGTGCATGTTGAGGCGACGGGCGGTTTCGGAGACGTTGCGGTCGCACATCTCGTAAACGCGCTGGATGTGCTCCCAACGGACGCGGTCGGCTGACATCGGGTTTTCCGGCGGCACGACCTTTTCCGTCGAGGTGCGGATCAGCGCGGCGAACACGTCGTCGGCATCGGCAGGCTTGGACAAATAGTCGATGGCGCCGAGTTTGACTGCGGTGACGGCGGTGGCGATGTTGCCATAGCCGGTCAGGATGACCGTGCGGGCGTCGTCGCGGCGCTCGCGGATCGCCGCCACGACGTCGAGGCCGTTGCCGTCGCCGAGCCGCATGTCGACCACCGCATAGGCTGGTGGCGCGATCTTGATGCGGGCGATGGCTTCCTCGACCGTCTCGGCGGTTTCCACCTCGAAGCCGCGACCTTCCATGGCGCGCGCCAGGCGGGTCAGGAAGGGCTTGTCGTCCTCGACGATGAGCAGCGACCGGTCCGCACCGATCAGTTCCGCGGCATCGTTGGAAATTTCCTCGGTCATCCGTGTTTTCCTGCTGTTTTTTCCTACTTAGGCAAATTTTGGGCGGAATACCAATGATGAAGCGCTTAGTAGCCGATTTCCGTCGGTACCCCGAACGCCAGAAATGCCTCGCGTGGCCATGAGACCTTGACCTGTGCACCCTTGCCCGGCGCGCCGGCATTGCTGAAGCTGACGCTGGCGCCGGAGCGTTCGAGCAATGTCTTGGCGATGAACAGGCCCAACCCCAGCCCGCCGCCGCCACCGCTGTCGCCGGGCGGCCGCTTCGACATGTAGGGCTCACCGATGCGGTCGATGATTTCGGCCGGGAAGCCGGGGCCGTCGTCGATCAGCGTCAGTTCGATTTTGCTGTCATTCCAGTCCCAGTGGATCACCACCGCCTCGCGGGCGAAGTCGACGGCATTTTCGATGAGGTTGCCCAGCCCGTAGATGACGCCGGCGTTGCGGCGGCTGATCGGCTCCGGCCCGTCGCGCTTGCCGGGTGCGAGCTTGATCTGGATGCCGAAGTCGCGGTGCGGCGCGATCACCTCCTCGATCAGCGAGGTGAAGGGGAGGCGCGCGAGATGCGCTTCGCCTTCGCTGGACAGGCTGGTGAGGCGCTTGAGGATTTCGCGGCAGCGTTCGGATTGCGAGCGCAGCAGCGTCACGTCTTCCTTGTAGCGCGGGTCGTTGCCGAGCGCGCGTTCCATCTCCTTGGACACCAGCGTGATGGTGGCGAGCGGCGTGCCGAGCTCATGGGCGGCGGCGGCGGCCAGCCCGTCGAGCGCTGACAGATGCTGCTCGCGCTGCAGGATCAGCTCGGTAGCCGACAGCGCGTTGGCGAGCAGGCGGGCTTCCTCGGCAACGCGATAGGCGTAGACGGCGGTGAACGCGATCGACGACACGATCGCCAGCCACATGCCGGCAACATAGAGAAACGGCATCGCCAGAGCGGTGCCGGAATACCACGGCAGCGGCAGGTGGAAGAACACCAGCAGGCTGGCCATGGCGACCACCGTCAGCCCCAGCAGCAGCGTCCAGCGCGCCGGCAGCGAAGTGGCTGAAATCACCACCGGCACCGTCATCAGCAGCGAGAACGGATTGGTCAGGCCGCCGGTCATGTAGAGCAGGCCCGCCAGTTGCAGCGCGTCGAACAGCAGGATGCCGAGCGCGAAGATCGGCGGCAGGCGATGCGTCGCCGGATAGCGGAAGGCGAGGAACAGATTGAGCCATGCCGACAGCGCGATCAGCGCGAAGCACAGGCTGACCGGCAGCGGAAACTCCAGCCAGTAGGCGACGATCAACACCGCCGCGCTCTGGCCGATAATGGCGAGCCAGCGCAGGCGGATCAGCGTGTTGAGCCGCAGATGGTGGATTTCGAGGGGATCAGGTCTGCCGAGTGTCGTGGTCATGGCGTTTATATGCGCTGGCTTGGACGGCGAGCCAAGCGCTATTTGCCGCGCGGCTTGGCGCGGCTGGTAGCTTGGGCCTCAAGTGGATTTTCCGGCCAGACATGTTTGGGATAGCGCCCGCGCATGTCGGAGCGCACGTCGGCCCACGAGCCGCGCCAGAAGCCGGGCAGGTCGCGCGTCGTCTGGATCGGGCGATGGGCGGGCGACAGCAGTTCCAGCGTCAGCGGCACGGTGCCGTTGGCGATCGACGGGTGGGTGTCGAGGCCGAACAGCTCCTGCACCCGCACCGCCAGCACCGGCTGGTCCTCGTCATAGCGGATCGGCACCGAGCTGCCGGACGGAGCGGAAAAATGCGTTGGTGCGAGCGCGCCGATCTTGCGCTGCAACTCGTGCGGCACCAGCGCCATCAGGCCGTTGCACAGCGTGTCGTTGCCGATGCGGGACAGGTTGGTCTCGCCGGAGAGGAACGGCAGCAGCCAGTCGTCGAGGCGGGCGAGAAGCGCGTCGTCGTCCATGGCGGGCCATGGCTCGCCCAGCCCCTTGTGCAGCCAGGCGAGACGGCGGCGCAGCGTGGCGGCCGGCTTGTCCCAGTCGAGGATGTCGAGGCCATGGTCGCGGATCGCGGCGATGACGGCCTGATCGGCCTTCGCGCCCTTGGGAGCGGGCAATTGCTTTTCGGAAAAGCGGATCGCGCCGAGACGGACGGTTTCGCGCACGCGCACGGCGCGGCGCTCGGGGTCGAAGATGGATTCCGTCGTGGTTTCGAAGCGGTCGGACAGAAGACTGCGGATCTCGTCTTCGGAGACGGCGGCAGCCGAGGCGATGCGCGCGCCCTGCGCCTTGCCCTGCAGGTCGGCGACGACGAGGAATTGCTCCTTGGCCAGTTGCTCGGCGGCGTCGAGCATCGCGCCACGTCCGTTGGCCAGCACGTAGCGGCCATAGTCGCCGCGGGCGCGTGCAACGCGGTCGGGATAGGCAAGCAGCAGCAGAGCCCCGACACTGGTATCGCCGCCGTGGCGCTGGCCGTCTGCCAGCCGCTCGGCCATCTTGCGTGCCGCCACGGCGCGCGGCGTGCGGTCGGCGCGGAAGCGCGACAGGCGCTGGTCGAGGTCGGTCGACATGCCGCCAAGGCCGCGCTCGGTGATGAGCACCGCCAACATGGCAGCAATGGCCCTGCTGGCCCCTGCAGCGGCCACCATATGGGCGAGGCGGACCGGCAGCGACAGCTTGCGCATCGCCGCCCCCGTTGCCGTCAGGCGGCCGTCGGCGTCGAGCGCGCCAAGCTCACGCAACAGCGCGCGCGCTTCGGCCAGCGCCGGGGCAGGCGGGGTGTCGAGAAACGACAGGCTGGCCGGGTCGGAGACGCCGAAGACGGCGCAGTCGAGCACCAGGCTGGACAGATCGGCCTCGACGATTTCGGGCGGCGTGAAGGCGGGCAGGCCGGCGGTCTGCTCGGCGCGCCACAGCCGCACCGCGATGCCGGGCTCGGTGCGTCCGGCGCGGCCGGCGCGCTGGTCGGCCGAGGCGCGGCTGGCACGGACGGTTTCAAGCCGGGTGAGACCGGTGGCCGGTTCGTATTTCGGCAGCCGCGACAGACCGGAATCGATGACGACGCGGACACCGTCGATGGTGATCGAGGTTTCAGCGATCGAGGTGGCGAGCACGAGCTTGCGCCGCCCGGCCGGGGCGGGACGGATGGCGGCATCCTGCGCCTTGCCGTCGAGGCCGCCGAACAGCGGTACGATATCGACGTCAGCCGGGATGCGGCCCTCGAGCTGTTCGGCCGTGCGCGCGATCTCGCGCTGGCCGGGCAGGAAGGCGAGCACGCTGCCGGATTCCTGCGCCAGCAGATCGCGGCAGGCCGCCGCCATCGCGTCGTCGATGCGCTGGTCGGCGGGGCGGTCGCGATAGCGGATGTCGATGGGAAAGGCGCGGCCTTCGCTTTCGATGACCGGGGCGTCGCCGAGCAGCGTGGCGACGCGTGCGCCGTCAAGGGTTGCCGACATGACGAGCAGGCGCAGGTCGGGGCGCAGCGCGCCCTGAACGTCAAGCGCCAGCGCCAGGCCGAAATCGCCATCGAGCGAGCGTTCGTGGAATTCGTCGAACAGGATGGCGGCGATGCCCGGCAGTTCGGGGTCGTCGAGGATCATGCGCGCCAGCACGCCCTCGGTGACGACGAGGATGCGGGTGCGCGCCGAGACGCGGCTTTCCATGCGCATGGCATAGCCGACGGTGTCGCCGGGCTCCTCGCCGAGAAGGGCAGCCATGCGTCGGGCGGCGGCGCGGGCGGCCAACCGGCGCGGCTCGAGCAGCAGGATGCGGCCATCGCCGCGCCATGGCTGGTCGAGAAGCGCCAGCGGAACAAGCGTCGTCTTACCCGCGCCGGGTGGGGCGACGAGCACTGCCGAGGAACCGTCGGCAAGTGCTGCCAGCAAGGCGGGGAGCGCTTCGCTGACCGGCAGGGTGGGCAGGTCGGCCTTCATTTCGGATCGTTCAGGAGTTGCGCCATGGAGGCGCAGTAACACCGCGAACCGGGCTGGCGCAATCGCCGGCGGATTTTACCGTGCGCAGCTGACAGTCCGATGCTTAGACCGTCTCGACTTCCTGCTTGATCTTGGGCGGCAGGCGGCGCTGGACCGGGGTCGCGGGGTGCGCCATCGGGCGCACCGGAGCGGGCTTTGCGGCGCGGATGACGCCGCGATACCACTCGATGTAGTAGGCGAGCGCGAACTGCACCGCGATGCCGGCAACCACGATGGTGATGTCGCCGACGAGGCCGATCTGATGGGTCATGCGGAACGCCTGCGCCGCCATCGACAGGATGGTGCCGACGACGAACACCGGCAGCGCATGGCGGCCCATGACCGCCAGCGGATTGGCTTCCGCCAGCCGCGCCAGATTGGAGACGGTGGGAAGGACAGCGATGAGGTAGGCCATCGCCAGCACATGCGCCAGGCGCGGCAGCGACAGGTAGGTCTTGTCGAAGCCGGTGAGCACCGCCGGCAGGCCCATCGAGGCGTCGATGCCCCACAGCGGCAGCTTGACCCAGGCGAGCGACACCAGCAGGTAAGCGGCCGCGCCGCCGATCAGCCAGCGATTGGTCGGCAGGCTGCCGCCGCGGCGCACATGCACCATCGCGGCCAGGCCGATGACGAACAGGAACTGCCACGACAGCGGATTGAGGAACCAGACGCCGTCATTGGGGAAGTTGGGCGGGCCGACGCGCCACAGCCCAGCGGAAAGCCAGATCGCGCCCGATACCGCGACCATCGCGCCGAGGCTGTAGCGGCTGACAAACAGCAGCGCTGGCAACAGCAGCAGAACCACGGCGTACATCGACAGGATGTTGTTGTAGCCGAGCTGGTGGCCAAAGGTGACAATTCCAATCAGTGATTCGGGCGTCATCGCCATCACCGGGCCGATGTTGATTTTGCCGAGCAGGTCGGGTGCGGCGAATCGTAGCGCAAAGAACGAGAACAGGGCCAGCGTCGCCATCGTGGTGATGAGCTGCGCGAAGTAGAGCACGCCGGCGCGCCGCCACACCTTGAGCGTGATCGGAAGCGCCATCGGCCCGTTAAACTTGAGGCCATAGGCGAGTGCTGCCGAGATGCCGGAGATCAGCACGAAGGCTTCGGCAGCATCGGAGAAGCCGAAGTTCTTGCTGGAGAATTGCTCGAACGGATTGCCCGGCACGTGGTTGACGAAAATCGTTATCAGGGCGAGGGCCCGGATAACGTCAATTCTCGTGTCTCGAACAGTAGGTGTCATCGGTCTAGCTCTAGTGAACGCATAACGTAAAGGCGCAGCGCGCGGTTCGGTTCCGTCCGGCTACCATGGCGAAGCCCCTGTAAGGGTTCACAATTTGTAGCCTTTGATGACGGTGCACATGATAGATACGCACCCCGCGCCGCAAACCGATGCAGGGCAAGGCTCGCCGCTTTTTAGAACAATTCCAAAGAGTTGATCCTTGAGGCTTTTTGTCATGTTTGAATTGACAAACCCCTCGCAGGCCGTGTTTAACAACCTCGCACCACAGAACGGTGTGTCCTTTCATGTCTGGGCCTTGAACCCTTTCGATGGAGGTAGTGATGATTTCGAATGCCCGGAGACATGCTGATCTTGTCTCCTTTCCCGTTCCGATACGGTTGAAACGCGCGGTCGCATCCGTCTCGCCTCTGGCGGTGACGATGCTGCTGACGGCCGCCATTTTCCTGTTGCCTGCCACTGGTGAACATCGCTCGGCGCGTGCGTCGGCCGCTGTGGTCAGCGTGTCGTCGACAGCGGTTGATATGAATCATGGCGAACAGATCGGACCTGTTCGACGCTGAGTGTATAGCCCGGCCGCTTTCGCCCGGCGGCCAAGCCAAAGAGTTTTTCGATGCTGGTTTGTCACTGCAACCTGATTACCCAGAAGGAAATCGAGAGCACCATCACGGAGCTGCTCGATGCGGATGCGTGGCAACTTATTGTGCCCGCGAAGGTGTATCACACGCTTAAAAAGCGTGGCCGTTGTTGCGGCTGCTTTCCAAATGTGGTGGAAACGATCATTCGGGTGACCGAAGAGTATCACCGGCGTCTCGGTGCCGGGGAGGCTGAGATCGTACCATTTTTGGACCGCGTGCGTGGTTTGCGCAGCCAATTCGGGAGTATACACCATGAAGGGCGAAGAACGGATCATCGAGCGGCTTAACGAAGCCCTGTTTCTGGAGCTCGGCGCAGTCAATCAGTATTGGCTGCACTACCGGCTTCTGGACGATTGGGGCTACAAGAAGCTCGCCAACAAGGAGCGTGCCGAATCCATCGAGGAGATGCAGCACGCTGACAAGATCATCGAGCGTATCATCTTCCTCGAAGGCCATCCGAACCTCCAGAAGGTCGGTCCGCTGCGGATCGGTCAGAACGTCAAGGAAGTGCTGGAAGCTGACCTTGCCGGCGAGTACGACGCCCGCGCGTCCTACAAGAAGTCGCGCGAGATCTGCAATGAACTTGGCGACTACGTCACCCAGAAGCTGTTCGAGGAACTGCTGATCGACGAGGAAGGCCATATCGACTTCCTCGAGACGCAGCTCGACCTGCTCGGCAAGATCGGTGAAGAAAAGTACGGCCAGCTCAATGCGGCCGCGGCTGACGAAGCCGAGTAAGACTTTTTCTCACGACCAAATAATAACGGCCCGTCAGCATCTGCTGGCGGGCCGTTTCGCTTGGGAGGCGAATGGGTTCAGGCGGCCTCGGGAGACTGGGTCTCGATGAGCGGCACCGCCTTGAGGCGATCCTTCTGGTCGAGCAGGCCACCGGCGCGCAGCAGCGAGGCGAAGCGGCCATTGTCGCGCTGGGCCAGTTCCTGGAAACCGCCCATCTCGACGATGCGGCCGCGCTCCATGAAGATCACCAGATCCGCATCGCAGACCGTCGACAGGCGGTGAGCGATGACGAAGGTGGTGCGGTTGGCGCGCAGCCGGTCGATGGCTTCCTTGACCCGCATCTCGGTCTCGACGTCGAGGGCGCTGGTGGCCTCGTCGAGCACGAGGATCGGTGCGTCCTTCAGCACGGCGCGGGCAATGGCGATGCGCTGACGCTCGCCGCCCGACAATTGGCCGCCGCGCTCGCCGACGACGGTGTCGTAGCCTTCGCTCTTGGCAAGGATGAAGTCCTGCGCGGCCGCAGCCGTCGCGGCGGCATGGACCTCGTCATAGTGGGCTTCCTCGCGGCCGATGCGGATGTTCTCCTCGATGGTGCGGTTGAGGAGGCCCGCATCCTGAAACACCGTGGCGATCTGGTCGCGCAGCGATTTGCGCGTGATCGTGCGGGTGTCGATGCCGTCAACGCGGATGGTGCCGGATCGCGGATCGAAGACCCGCTGCAGCAGATTGATCAGCGTCGTCTTGCCAGCGCCGGTGGGGCCGACGATGGCGACGGTCTTGCCGGCCGGCACGTGGAAGGAGATGTCCTCCACGCCAGCGCCGGAATCGGGGAACTGGAAGCTGACATCCTCGAAGGTGATGTCGCCGCGCAGGCGGCCGACCGGCTTGGCGTCCGGCGATTCCGTGCGCTCGCTGACGGCGTCTTCCAGCGCGTAGAACGGCTCGAGCTTGGCGCGTGCCTCAAACACCATATTGACGAAGCCGGTGATCTGGTCGAGGCGACCGATCAACAGGGTGGCAAAGCCGGTGAAGGCGACGATGTCGCCGATACGCAGATGGCCGTTCTGAACCAGCAGCGCGCCGATGATCAGCACGATCATCATCGAGATGGTGGCCGACAGGCGGTGCAGCGCGCTGGCGATCGCCCACCAGTTGAGCACCGGGAACTGCGCGCCGATCAGGTCGGCGGTGTAGCGGCGCAGCGCTTCGGTTTCCTGGGCGAGGCGGCCGTAGCTTTGCAGCACCGAGACGTTGCCGATGGAATCGCTGACATGCGCGAACACGCGGTGATAGTGATGCTCGACCTCGGCCTGGCCTTCCTTGGTCTTGGCCATGACCGCGCGGCTGATTGCCAGGTAGCAGACGCCGAGGCACAGCAGCACGCCGGCCATGCGCCAGTCCATTGCCATCGCGGTCGGGATCAGCAGCAGCAGCGCGATCGCCGTCGACAGATGCTGGCGCATGAACTCCAGCCACAGCGAGAACAGTGTCTCTACTGCGCGCAGCAGCGTGTGCAGCGACTGTGACGTGCCATGGCGATGGTGCCATGACAGCGGCATGGTGATGACCTTCTCGAACGACTCGGCCAGGACCTCGGTGCGGCGGCGGTGGGCCAGCCGGTCGGCGCCGCGCGCAACCAGCACGACGGCGATGATATTGAAGATGCCGAGCGTCGCCCATAGCGCGACTTCGGGAACGACATCACTCTGGGTGGCGATGGCTTGAATGATCCGGCCAAACAGGATGGGCTCGGCAATCATGGCGACAGCCAATGCGATATTGGCCGTGCAGATGATCGCCGCGCGTCGCTTTTCGACCGCTAGATATCCCAGCGCTCGCCAGTAAATATTGAGAAGAGACAACAGGCTTCCTCGCGATTGTGCGACGCATCATCGGGGCGCGACGCTATGCTTAGGCTTGATCCTTCACAATGGACAAAGTGTGATTCGGTTGCAGTTCCTTCAACAAGAAGAATGACAGGATGATACGTATTGTGATTGCGTAACAGTCTGAAATATAACGAAAAATGGCTAATTCGTGACAACGCCGCGTTACGGCGTTGTCAGGATGATTTCATGCGAGCCGTCTTTGTGCAGTGCAATATGCGATTGCGGCTTTCCGTCGATCACAAGTTCGAGTTTTTTGCCGCGCTCGACACGGATTTTATAGTCGGCGTCGCCGATTTTCAGGTGCGCTGCAAAATTGTTCCACGACGGCGGCAGAACCGGCTGAAGCGTCAACGTCTCGCCCTGGCGGCGCAGGCCGAGGATGTTTTCGACCGCGACGCGGTAGAGCCATCCGGCTGAGCCGGTGTACCAGGTCCAGCCGCCGCGTCCGGCACGGTCGTTCTCCGAATAGATATCGGCGGCAACCACATAGGGCTCGACGCGGTAGAGGTCGGCTGCCTCGCGGTCGAGCGCATGGCTGATCGGATTGAGCATCGAAAACACTTGCCAGGCGTCCGCGGCGCGGCCGCTTTCGGCAAGTGCGGCGACCAACCAGGTTGCCGCATGGGTGTACTGGCCGCCGTTTTCGCGCACGCCGGGCGGATAGCTCTTGATGTAGCCCGGCTCCTTGGTGGTGTTTTCGAACGGCGGCGTGAACAGCCGTGCAATCCGCAGGTCCTTGTCGACGAGGATTTCCATCACCTTGTCGAGCGCCTGCTGGGTTCGATCGTGATCGCCGCCGCCCGACAGCACCGCCCAGGATTGGGCGATCGAATCGATGCGGCATTCCTCGGAGGATTTCGACCCGAGCGGGGACCCGTCGTCGAAGGTACCGCGACGATACCATTCGCCGTCCCAGCCTTCGCTTTCGAGTGCCTTTTTCAGCCGCTTGGCATGGTTCGTCCAGGCCAAAGCGCGGTCGTGGTCGCCGCGCGTCTTGGCGATGCCGCCAAAGTCGCGCAACGCCTTGAGCAGGAACCAGCCGAGCCAGACGCTGGTGCCGTGGCCGTTCTCGCCGACGCGGTTCATGCCGTCGTTCCAGTCGCCGCCGAGGATCAGCGGCAGGCCGTTCGCCCCGGTGCGCTTGACCGCAAGGTCGAGGGCGCGGGCGCAATGCTCGTAGAGCGAGACCTTGTCGGCCAGGGTTTCCGGGGTGAAGAAGGCGTCGTGTTCGCCGTCCTTGAGCGCCGGTCCCTGAATGAAGGCGATGCCTTCGTCCAGAATGGCGGTGTCGCCGGTGACCTCGACATAGTGGTGGGCGCCATAGGCGAGCCAGACGACGTCGTCCGAGATGATCGTGCGCACGCCGGCACCGGTTCCCGGCAGCCACCAATGCTGCACGTCGCCCTCGGGGAACTGACGTGACGCGGCGGTGAGGATCTGGGCACGGGCCAGCGACGGATCGTGCCAGAGCAGCGACAGCGTATCCTGCAACTGGTCGCGGAAGCCGAACGCACCGCTGGCCTGGTAGAAGGCGGAACGGGCCCGGATGCGGCAGGCGACGGCCTGATAGGGCAGCCAGATGTTGACCATCGCGTTGAAGGCGGGGTCTGGCGTCTCGACCTGCAGCGCGCTGCCGAATGCCTCCCACACGTCGCGATTGTCGGCCAGGCGGGCGTCGAAATCGCGGGCGAACTGGTCGGAAACCAGCTGGCCGATATCGGTGCCGGCGCCGGTGTCGCCCAGAAGGACGTGCAGGGTGGTGGTGGCGCCGGGCAACAGGTCGATGTCGCACGCCAATGCGGCGCAGGGATCGCGCCCGGCGTCGATGGTGTTGGACAGCGCACTGCCGCGTTGCACGGTGCGCGGTTCGGCGCTCGACCCGCCGGCACCGAGGAACTCGGCACGGTCGCAGGTAAACGTCTGGTCCGACGCATCGCAGGCGAGGAAGGCGACCCGGTCGCCGAACTCGAGATGATACGGGTTGCGGGCCATCAGCGCACCGCTGGCCTCGTCCCGGTCGGGTACGATGTAGGGCGCGGACTTGGCGCGGTTGTTGCCCAGCACCCATTCCGCATAGGCATAGACGCGCAGCTTCAGCGGCCGTTCGGTGGCGTTGGTGAGCCGCAGGCGCTGGACTTTGACGGCTGCATCCGGATCGACGATCTGGACCAGTTCGGCGGTCAGCCCGCCCTTCTGCGCGGTGAAGGTCGACGCGCCGCGCTCGTGGCGCGCCTCATAGGAAACGGCCGGCGAACGAAACGCGCAGGCGAGCGGCGAGAAGGTTTCGCCGCTGTCGAGATCGTGAATGTAGAACGCTTCGCCGGGCCGGTTGGTGACCGCGTCGTTGGACCACGGCGTCAGCTGGTAGTCGCGGCTGTTGCGGCTCCAGGTCCACGATGCGCCTTCCGACGAGGTGTGGAAGCCGAAGTCCGGATTGGAGATGACGTTGACCCACGGATGCGGGGTGACGGTGTCGCCGGACAGGCGCACGACATAGGCTTCGCCGTTATCGGCAAAGCCGCCATAGCCGTTCCAGAACGCCAGGCCGTCGCCGTTGGCGGGCGCGGCTGGGGGCTGCGGAGCTGGCTCCGGCCGCGCGACACCACGGCTGGGGTGCGGTTCGGCCAATGAGGTCACCTGCTCGGCGCGCTCGATCTGGTCGAGGATCGGGCCGTTGCGGGTGTGCATGACGACGTGGGCGGCACCGATCAGCGTCTTGTAGGACACCTCGTCCATGAGGTCGCGGCGCACGGCGAAGATGTGCTGGCGCGGCCCGAGCTCGCTGCCGCGCAGACGGGAATTGTCGCACAGCAGCTCGATCGACTGCTGCAGGTCCTGCACATAGGACGCCGCCTGCTCGTTGATGATGATCAGATCGGCCATCAACCCATGGGCGCGCAGATATTCCTGCATCCGCAGCGCCGAGGCGATGATCGGCAGGTCGGCGACGTCGCTGATGCGCAGTGCGAAGATCGGGAAATCGCCCGAGATCGCCATCGGCCACAGGCCGGACTGACGCCCGAGACCGGCGGTGATGGTTTCGGCCGGCGCGCGCATCGCGGTGTCGGAAAACAGCAGATAGCGGGCCAGCTTCTGCACCACGGAGGCTTCGGAAAGGCTGATGCCGACATGGCGCGTCTGGACCTGCGACCGGGTCCAGGCCAGCGTTTCCTGGCGCTCGTAGCTCTCGCTGTGCACGAAACGGCGGGTTGCTTCCTCGACGTCTTCGCGGTTGGCGGCAACCAGCGTCCAGAAAGTCAATTCCACCTTCTTGCGTGCCGGCACGCGGACCTTGAGGCGCAGCGCCATGATCGGATCGAGGGTGAAACCGCGCGATCCGGACAATTGCACGCCGTGGTCGAAGGCGGCGGCGTTGGCGATCGAGCGGCCACGACCGATGAAGATGCGACGGTCGGTTTCGGCCTGCACGTCGCGGGTGGCACCAGCTGTGGAAGTGACGAAATGCGCCAGCGCAATCGTCGGATCACCACTGCTGCGCTGGCGGCGCTCGGCAAAGATCGTCGCGCCATCGGCACCGTCGATGTCGGTTTCGACGAACATTTTCGAGAACGCCGGATGGGCGTTGTCGGCGGCTTCGAAGTTCAGCGCCAGCTCGGCAAACGAGGTGATCTCAAGCTGGCGATCGCGATCGCCATCGTTCCAGATCGTGATGTTGCGGGCTTCGCCGTTGGCTTCGGACACGACGATGCATTCGACTTCGGTGCGCAAGGTGCCGACGGTCTTGGTGAAGGTCGCCTTGTCGTCGCAGAAAAAGGCGCGGCTGCTTTCGCCCGGCGCCCGCTTCGGCTCGGCGGTCGCCGACCACCACTCACCGGTGTCGGGTTCCGAGATGAACAGGAACGTGCCGCTGCGGTTTTCGCTGGCATCGGCGTTCCATCGCGTCACGGCGGTCTGGTCGGCGCGGCTGTAGCCGGTGCCGGTGGCGGTGACCATCACGTTGTAATGCCCGTTGGACATGATGTTGGTGGCGATCGGGCTTTCCACCGGGTCGAGGATAAGCCGCGAGTCCGGACGTTCGTCGGTGTCGCCGGGAACCAGGCGGTCGCCGGTTTCCGCCCGCAGCGGCATCGCCGGAACTTCGCGCGGCGCCTTTTCCTGAAGCAGCAGCTCGGCCGCCTCGATCACCGGGTCGGAGTGGAAGCGATCGCGCATGCGGCCTTCGAAGATCGCATTGGCGACGGCGACGATGGTCATGCCGTGATGGTGCGCCATGTAGTTGTAGACCACCGCGCCCTTCTTGCCGTCGGGAACCCGCGCCGGCGTGTAGTCGACGGCGTCGTGGAAGCCGTAGCGGCCGAGCGCGCCTTCGCGCTGCAGGCGCTTGAGGTTGGCCACCGCTTCGGCCGGGCGGAACTGCGCCGCCAGCACGCTGGCATAGGGAGCGATCACCGTGTTCTGCGCCAGGCCGCGCTTGAGACCGAGGCCGGGGACGCCGAAATTGGTGTACTGGTAGGTCATCTCGCGGTCGCGGGCATGATAGGCCGCCTCGGAAATGCCCCACGGCACGTTCTTTTCGCGGCCATAGGCGATCTGGCGCTGGATGATCAGCTTGCTGGTCTGGTTGAGGATGCCGCCGAGCGGTTCCTTCATCACCAGCGGCGGCATCAGATACTCGAACATCGAGCCCGACCACGACACCAGCGCGCCGCCAAACCCGATCAGGGTGACCGGACGGCCAAGACGGAACCAGTGCTCGGTGGGCAGGTCGCCTTTGGCAATGCCGAACAGGCTGGTCAGCCGTGCTTCGGACGCAAGCAGGTCATAGCAGGCCTCGTCGAGCTGGTCCTCGGACACGCGGTAGCCGATCGACAGCAGCTTGCGCTCCTGGCGCAGCAGGAACGAGAATTCCATCTCGAAGGCGAATGTACGCGCCCGCTTGTGGAGCGCGGTCAGCCGCTGGCGCAGGCTGGGTGGGTTGTCGACATGCGCGTCGGCCAGATGCGCCTCGCACACGGCCTCGATTTTGCGCGCCCACAATGCCAGCTCGTCGCTGGTCGCAGAGCCGATCTCGTCATGCAGCGCATTGGCGAGCTTGGCGATATCGCGGGCAGCGACGGTGAGATTGATGGTGCGGATCGCGGCCGTCTCCGGCTCGCTCATGATCGTGCGCACCGCGCGGTGCATGCCCTCGATGCGCTCGACCAGGCGACGGCGCAACGGCCGCAGCGACCGGCGGTCGTCGGGCAGGGCCTGCAGCGTCTCGTCGAGGATGGTGGTGGCGTCGAGAATGCCGTTGTAGTCGCCCTGCAGATGCGCGGCCGGGGCTTCGGCCCACTTGCCGCACGCGGCAGCCACCGCAATGAGATGGCCGGCGAGATTGCCGCTGTCGACCGACGACACATAGAGCGGGTGCAACGGCCGCAGGGTGCGGGTCTCGTACCAGTTGAACAGATGGCCGCGATAGCGCTCCATCTTCTCCAGCGTCGCCAGCGTCTGCTCGAGCCGCTCCAGCGTCTGCGGCAACGAAATCCAGCCGAAATCGCGCGCGCTGATTACCGACATCAGATAGACGCCGATATTGGTCGGCGAGGTGCGCGCCGCCACGATCGGCACCGGCACTTCCTGGAAATTGTCCGGCGGCAGCATGTTGTGCTCGACGGTGACGAAGGTCTCGAAATAAAGCCAGGTGCGGCGCGCGATGGTGCGCAGCGCCACCGCATCTTCGGGGCTGACTTCGAGGCGGTCTTCGGTTTCAGCCGAGCGGCTGATCAGCCAGGCAAAGGCCGGCGAGCCAGCCCAGAATACGGCAAAGCAGATGGCGATGACGGTGCCGGTGGTGTCGACCAGAGCCGGTATCACCAGCCCTGCCACCGCCACGGGCAAGACGCCCCACATGGCGCGATAATGATCGGCCAGACTGTCGCCATTGCCGCGCGCGGCCTGGGACGCCGGGCGCCATTCCAGCAGATGCTGGCGGCTGACGAACAGACGGTAGAGCGTGCGCACGATGGCGTCGCCCATCGACCAGGCCTGATGTGCGATCAGCACCACCTTGGTGGCGACCTGGGCGCTGGCAAAGGCAAAGTCGCGGGCAAAGGCGGCCATGTGGTTCTTCAGCGTCGCCTCGGGGTCGCCCGGCAGGATCGAATTGATGATGCCGAAGGTCAGCGACAGGAACATGCTGAGCACCAGCAGCGCCTGCCACTGGGCGGCCTGCGTGAACGGCAGCACGGTCCAGCCCATGATCGACGCGGCGATCCAGAAGATCGGCAACAGCTCGCGGCGCAGATTGTCGATCATCTTCCAGCGCGACAGGCCCGGAACCCCATAGGACGGGTTGAAGATCCACGGCAGCAGCTGCCAGTCGCCACGGGTCCAGCGGTGATGACGCGAGGCGTCGACGAGATAGCGTGTCGGATAGTCCTCGATCAGCTCGACGTCGGTGACCAGGGCAGCGTTGGCAAACGCGCCCTCGATCAGGTCGTGGCTGAGGATGGCGTTTTCGGGGAACCGGTCCTTGAGTGCCGCTTCCATCGCATCGACGTGATAGAGGCCCTTGCCGGTGAAGGTGCCTTCGCCGAACAGGTCCTGATAGGTGTCGGACACTGCAAAGACATACGGGTCGATGCCGCGATTGGCCGAGAACACGCGCTGAAAGAACGACGCTTCGTCACCGGTGGTCAGCGACGGCGTCACGCGCGGTTGCAGGATGCTGTAGCCCGAGATGACACGGCGCTTGCGCACGTCGACGACGGGGTGGTTGAGCGGATGGCTGAGCTTGCCGACCAGCTTGGCCACCGCGCCGCGCGTCATGCGGGTGTCGGCATCGACGGTCATGACATATTCGATGTCGTCCGGCAGCGCATCGACCGACGGCAGGAACGTCGTGTCGGAATCGCCGCGCAGCAGCGCGTTCAGTTCGTGCAGCTTGCCGCGCTTGCGCTCCCAGCCCATCCAGCAACCTTCCGACGCGTTGTAGAGACGGCGGCGGTGCAGCAGATAGAACCGCACAT
>JBEBXE010000001.1:0-65815 GCA_040391705.1 Aerobium aerolatum | reverse complement strand
TGTCCTATCCGCCGGACTGGGGCGAGCGCACCATGAGCCTGCGCCCCGGCGACAAAACCGAACTCAAGCCCGGCATGACGTTTCATTTCATGACCGGCCTGTGGCTGGAAGATATGGGGCTGGAAATTACGGAGTCCATTCTCATCACCGAGACTGGGGCCGAGTGCTTTGCCAATGTGCCACGGCAGTTGTTTGTGAAGGAATGAGGGGAAATTAGGGGAGTAGGGGAAGAAGGGAGTAGGGGAAAAGAAAAGGGAATAGGCAGTTGGCAGTGGGCAATTGGCAGTATTTTTCTACTCCCCTACTCCCCTACTCCCCTACTCCCCTACTCCCCTACTCCCCTACTCCCCTACTTGAATGGCCATATCGACCAATTCGCATGAGACCTGACATGTTAGACCAGCATCTTCGTCCGTCGCCGATTTCACCCACCATCGATCTCGATGCGGAGGGCGTGCAGCATGGGTTTCTACGGCTGCCTTATAGCCGCGACGATTCCGCGTGGGGGTCGGTGATGGTTCCGATTTGCGTGATCCGTAATGGCAGCGGGCCGACGGCGTTGTTGACCGGGGCCAATCATGGTGACGAGTATGAGGGACCGCTGGCGCTTTATGAGCTGGCGCGGTCGTTGAAGGTGGAGGATGTGTCGGGCACGGTCATCATCGTTCCGGCGTTGAACTACCCGGCGTTCCGGGCGGGCACCCGCACCTCGCCGATCGACAAGGGCAACATGAACCGCAGCTTTCCGGGCAGGCCGGACGGCACGGTGACGGAAAAGATTGCCGACTACATCCATCGTCATCTGCTGCCGCGCGCCGATCTCGTGCTCGACTTCCATTCGGGCGGGCGGACGCTCGATTTTCTGCCGTTCTGCGCCGCGCACATCCTGCCCGACAAGGCGCAGGAGGGCAGGGCGTTTGCGGCGGTGGAGGCGTTTTCCGCGCCTTACTCGGTGCGGATGCTCGAGATCGACGCTGTCGGCATGTACGACACCGCAGCGGAAGAGATGGGCAAGGTGTTCGTCACCACCGAGCTTGGCGGCGGCGGCACATCGCGCGCCGAAACCGTGCAGATCGCGCGCAAGGGCGTCCTCAATGTGCTGCGCCATGCGGGCATCGTTGACGGGACCGTCGCGCAGACGCCGACGACATGGCTCGACATGCCGGACGGCGATTGCTTTTGCTTCGCGCTGGAAGACGGGATGATCGAAACTAGCGTCGATCTCGGCGGCGCGGTGACAAAGGGCATGGTGATCGCGCGGGTGTGGGGCACTGGGCGCACCGGCGTCGCCCCGCAGGAAATCCACGCGAAAATGGACGGCCTGCTCGTCGCCCGGCACTTTCCCGGTCTGGTGAAGGCGGGGGACTGCGTTGCGGTGGTCGCGATCCGCGACGCTCCGTCGGGGACGCGCTGAGCGCCGGGCCGACGCACCAGTGAACTGAAGATGCCCGCGACGGGGTTCCGGGCGGGCATCTGATTCAGGATCGGGCGCTCAAGAGCCGACCCTATGAGGTCAAAACTTGACCAGCTTCGCAGCGTCGATCAACGGTTTTGCATCCCCGGACAGCAAGTATCCCTTCTGCACCAGGCTCCAGGTGGCGGCCGAGAACTGTGTCACGTACGCTTCCGGCGTCGGATAAAGCGCTTTGAGCTTTGCCGCATCAAAGGGCGTGAGCTCGCTGCAGTCGTCTGACAGCGTTGCGCGGCCCTCGCCATACCCGTTGATCGGAACGGCGACCATCGGCAGGCGCAGGCCGCCTTTGGCCGTGCCATTCTCATCATAATCGATGTCGAACGTGCCGGGCTTCAACACGATTGACTCGGCCTTGGGGGGTGCAACGCCGTCTTCGGCCCAGCGGATCATGTGCTCGTACATCGCCTTTTCCGCCATGTAGAGGGGAACTTCGGGCAGGTTTGCCGGGCATGCCCAGGCATTCCATTCGCCGCCGTCGAGCAGGCCGGCCTTGCCGAGATCACCGTGATCCGCATCGCCGTAGAGATACTGCCAACGCCATCCGTGGTTGGATCCGGCAAGCTCCCACGTCCGCGACCGGTCGGTTGCGGAATCCCCGTCCGGCTTCGGGTGATGCTTGCGATAGGGGAAGAAATCCCACTGGGAATTGATCATCATCAGCGGCGCGGCGCGGCCGGGAATTTCGTGCTGCGGGTCGCCCTCCGGCAGCGTTGCGCATTGATTGATGGGGGCGCCTTCCGGTGTGGTGGCGGCCTCAGCGAGATAGCCGTCGAAGACCGGACGTGGCGTGCCGTTCACCTCGAGTTCGGCCTTCGGATGGAAATATTTGTAATAGGTGATGACGTAATTGCCGGTCTGGGACTCCCCGGTCATGTAGACGCTGTCCGCGGTGACGCCGAAGGGGTTGTCGGTTGCGCGCAGCATCGTTCCGACCTGGGTGAACATATCCCAGGCGAGACCATTTTCCTCGAGCTTGGAGAGATTTGGCGAGTAATCGGTTTCGCCGGGCAGGTGACCGCAGGTCTGCTGGTCGGCGGCAACCGGGTTCTCGAACTTCAGCGTGCCATAGCGCGCAGCGTCGAACTTGATCATGCCCGGAAACACGGCGGGCTTTGCGGTGATGCCGACATAGACGTCGCCATTTGCCACGACCCGCTCCCAAAGGGCGGCCCACATCGCAGTCCAGTCATAAAGCGCTGTCGGATTGATGAGCTCAACCACGACGCGGCCGCTGAAATTGCTCATATCGGCGGGTTTGCGGACCATGACACGGGTGATGTAGTCGCCTTCGCCGGTGACCGTCGCCTCGTAATTGCCGTTCGGCTTCCAGTCATAGACATTGGCCTTGCCGCTGATGCGGTACTCCTGCTCCTCATAGCCATAGGCCGACAAGTCTATCGGTTCGACCTGCCACGCTGCGCCGTTGAACGGATGCGAGGTCTGCGTCACCGCGAGCGGACCTTCCACCGTTGGCGGGGCGAAGGCGTCTGCCGCGTGGACCGCGCCTGCGAAGACAGCTGCGCTTGAGAAGACGAGGGAACTCGCCGCAGCGAGCAAATGTAGGGGTTTCGTCATCATGGAGTGCTCCCGGATTTCTCGTTTCCTGACGGCTGGCGACCGCATCGGTGTTCGATTGATACCCCGGCGGTCGATCAGATTGCACCCCTGCAACGAAGTTCAGTCGCTTTCGTTCGCAAGAAATCGCGCGTCGCCTCAGAAACTGTGACCTGCGTATCGGCGGTCACAGGCCATCATCCGAAGGCAAAGGGGGCGGCCTCAAAGACCAGCTTCAGTGCCAGTCCGACGAGGAGCAGCAGGATCGCCCGGTCGAAGGCGGCTGGCGAAAGCCGGCGGGCGAGCGCGGCGCCGACAGGCATGAAGAGGAGGATGGGAACCACGGCGGCCAGGCTGAGCGCGAGCAGGGGCGCCGACAGCATGCCGACCATGCCGAGTGTGGGAATCTGGACCGCCGTCATCACCACGAAGAAAACCGAGATGGTGAAGATGTAGGTATGCCGTTCGAGACGCATGGCGCTGAGGAAGGTGATCGAGACGGGTGCCGAGATGCCCGACGCCCCCTGAAGTACGCCCGCGACGAGGCCTGCCGGGACAGCCAGAATTTCGCCGGCGCGGCGGCTCAGGCTCCAGTCGGGCCGACACAGGCGGATCGCCACGTAGCAGAGAACCGCGACGGCGACGATCATCGCCAGAACCTCGTGCGGCAGCCAGGCGAGCATGATGGTTCCCGCCAAGGCCCCGATTGCGCCCGTTGCGGCAAAAATCCAGCCCAGATGCCCGGCGAGGCGGTGCCTGCGATGTTGCCAGCCCTGCCACAGATTCGTCAGCAGGTTGGGCATCATCATGATGACCACCGCCAGCTTGACGTCGAACATGGCGGCCAGCGCCGGAACCGCCAGGATCGGCGCGCCGGCGCCGGTTGCGCCCTTGAGGACGCCGCCGAGCGCAAGGCAGATGAAAACGAGGACGAACTGGGTCAGGTCAATGGTCATGGATGCTTTATCAGGGGGCTGGTGGGTCAGTGGCGGTCGGAGAGCGCCACACGTACTTCGAGGAAAGCTTGTCTGCGCTCGTTGCGTATAACAGATAATGCGCGCGCGAGTGCTGCGGGCAGATCGTCGCCATGCTCGACCCGTTCGACATGGGCGCGGCTCGCGGCCGCGATCATGCAATAGTCGGGCGCGGGATCGAGCGAGACCAGCGGCATCGCATTGGCCTTGGCCGCAGCGCCGTCCGGATAGCTGTTGATCACCGAGCGCCGAACCGCGTTCCACATGCCGTTGTTCTTGACGATGGTGAGGATCGGCAGCTCCAGCGCTTCGGCGATCTGGTGGCAGGCGGTGGGGTTGGCGAACATGTAGGACCCGTCGCCGACGCAGGCGATGACGAGCCGTTCGCGGTCGGCGAGCTGCGCGCCGAGTGCGGCCGGCATGGCCCAGCCCAGCCCGCCGGAATGGGGATTGATGAAGACGCGGTTGGGGCCGCGGACGCGCATCGCGCTGGGCACGACGCCGAGCTCGCCGAAGACCACGGCGTCGTCGTCCATGATGTCGGAGATGCAGCGGCTGAGCCATTCCGCGCTCATCGGGCTGGCGCGTCCCTGAAGGGCGAGCGCCTCGGCTGCGGCGAGCCTTGCCGTGCAAAGCTGTACGGCCCTGGCGCGCCGCGCGGCGACGTCCGGACCGGGTTCTCCCATGGCGCGCGCGATTGCGGCTATGCCTGCGGCCGGGTCGCTGGTGATCGCAAGGTCGGCCTGATAGCCGCGCACGGGCATGCGCTGGAAGTTCGGGTCGGTGCCGAGATGGATCACCCTGGTTGTGTCGGCGGGGCGATGAAGCGCCTCCATCCACGGCACGCCGCTGTCGACGACGAGGACGACATCCGCCTCCGTCAGGGCGGCTGCCGCGTCGTAGCCGAGGAACATCGGATCGTCGGACGCCATCAGGTTGCGGATCGGGAAGGGCTCGGCGACCGGAATGGCGTGGGTATTTGCCAGCGCCGACAATGCTGCGGCCAGCCGGCCTTCGGTGTCGCCGCGCTGGCAGAGGATCAACGGCCGCTTCGCCGCTGCGAGCCAGGCCGCAGCCTGCGTTATCGCCTCGGGATCGGGGTAGGGCGCGGAGGCGGGGAGCTGGTTCGCTGCGGGCCGCGCGGCTTTCGCCGCCACCTGTTCCATCAGCGGCTCGCGCGGCAGGCTGACATAGACCGGCCCGCGCGGCTCGCTCATCGCAAGGCTGGTCGCCCTGATCGCCAGCATGTCGCCCTGCTCGGGATAGCGCATCTCATAGCTGAACTTGGCGACGTTGCTGACCAGCGAACTCTGGTCGTACATTTCCTGCCCGTACTGGATCGGGGTCATCCGCGAACCGAGCCGGCCGCTTTCGGTGATCGGTGTGCGCCCCGACATCATCAGCAGGGGAATGTTGTCGCTCGCCGCGTTGATGACCCCCATCGCCGAATTGGCAAGGCCGACATTGACGTGGACCATCACCGCCTGGAGGCTGCCGGTCACGAGGTAGTAGCCATGCGCCATGGCGACGCCGGCGGTTTCGTGCGGGACGGTCACCGGCTGCGGGACGCTGTCGGCATCGAGCGCGACGAACGCCTCGATGATCGGCGGGAAGTCGGTGCCGGCATTGGCGAAGATGTAGTCGATGCCGGCGCGTTTGAGGCCCAGGAGCAATGTCTCGGCCCCGGTCTGCCCCTCGCGTGTCCGTTCGCCGGCAGCGCCGGTATCCTGCTTCGTCATGGGATGAAACTCCTCCGCAATCTCATTTTCGCCGGCCTCCGTCGGCGTCCAGCCTGCGCGGCTAGCCCTCCCGGCGCGGTCTCTAACCGATGCCGCCCCCAGGTGTCGACCGCCTCCGTGCATGGCCGTGCGAAATTGCCCTTGTAATGACGGCAATTGCAAGCGCATATTGTACGAATAATCTCTCTTTGTGAGATTTTGGTCGTCAGAGGAGCGGGCGATCGACAAGCAGTCAACCGGAGGAGAACCCATGAAAGCCATATTTGCATCCGTTGTGTTCGCGGCGGGATTTGCGTTGAGCGGCACGGCGTCGGCCCAGACGGTCGGCATCGCCACATCCAATCCCGGCTCGATTTTCCATAACATCGGCACCGCCGTCGCCAACGCCGCCAACCAGGCGGGTCTCACCGCGACCATCCAGCCGGCGACGAGCCCGAACCAGTACATTCCCTACGTCGCGTCGGGCGGCATCGAGTTTGGCGCGGCCAACCTTCAGGAAGTGAACTACGCACTCGAAGGCAAGGAATGGTTCGAAGGGTCGGTCAATCCGGATCTGCGGATCGTCGCCCTCGTCATGCCGCTGGTCGAGGCGATCTTCGTGCGCGCCGATTCAGACATCCGCTCGATCGGCGACCTGCGTGGCAAGCCGATGGTCGATGGCTATACCGCCCAGAACACCATCCTGCCGCAGCTCGACGCCATGTATGCGACTGTCGGGATGACGCGCGCCGACATGCAGGCGGTTCAGGTGCCGAGCGTGGTTGCCGGCGCCGATGCCTTCATCGCCGGCGATGCGGTCGGGTTCATCTTCGCCCACGGTGCCGGCAAGGTCCGCGAGGCCGACGCGTCGGTCGGCGGGCTGCGTGCGCTGCCAATCGCCAACACGCCGGAGAACCTCGCTTTCGCGCGCAAGTTCTGGCCCGTCGCCTTCTTCGCGCAGCTGTCGCCCGGGCCCAACTCGCCCGGCGTCGAGGAAACGGCTGACTTCTTCGCCTATCCGCAGGTGATCTTCACCCATGCCGGTGTCGATGACGAGGTCGTCTACCAGATGACCAAGATCCTCCACGAAAGCAAAGCCGTGATGGTGCAGACATTCCCGCCCTTCAATGCTTTCGACCCTGCGAAAATGGCCGGTGACACGGGCGTTTCGGAATTCCATCCCGGTGCGGTGCGCTTCTACCGGGAAGCCGGACTGCTGAGCGAGTAGATGTCGATGATGTCGGTACATGAAGGAAAGCCCGGTTTCGGGCTTTCCGCCGCCGTGGCGCGGCCGCTGATAGAACTCCTGGCGCTCTGCCTTACCGTTCTCGCCATCGCCTGGGCGCTGGGCGTGCCGCGCATGGCGGGCGTTGCCTTCTATCCCCAGCAATACATGGCGATGATGCTGGCGCTGGCGATGCCGATCGCCTTCCTGATGCTGCCCGCCCGCATGGGCGAGCCGCGCGAGATGGTGCCCTGGTACGACTGCCTTGCCGCCGTGCTGTCGTTCGGCGCGGTGTTCTACATGGCGGTGCGCTATCCCCATGTCGTCAACCTGATTTTCGCCAAGCCCGCAAGCGCGTGGGTTCCCGGCACCATCATCATCGTGCTGCTGCTTGAGGCGGTGCGCCGGACGACGGGCTGGGCCCTGGTCGTCATCATCGCCACGTTCCTCATCTACGGGATGTTCGGCGACTATCTGCCGGGACGGTTTGCCGGGCGGGCGCAGGACTGGACGATGCTGGCGGGCTATATGGCCTATGACAGCAACGGCATTCTGGGCCTTCCGATGGTCGTGGCGGCCACCATTGTCGTCACCTTCATCCTGTTTGGCGCGTTGCTGGCGGCAACCGGCGGCACCAAGTTCTTCACCGACGCGGCGCTGCTCGCCATGGGCCGTTTTCGCGGCGGTTCGATGAAAATCGCCGTCGTCGCCTCGGCGCTGTTCGGCTCGGTTTCCGGCTCTGCGGTCGCCAATGTGGTGGCCACCGGGGTGGTGACGATCCCGATGATCAAGCGGGACGGCTACCCGGCCCACAAGGCCGGCGCGATCGAAGCGGTGGCGTCTACCGGCGGGCAGATGATGCCGCCGGTGATGGGCGCGGCCGCGTTCCTGATGGCGGAGTTCCTGCAGATTTCCTATGCCGAGGTGGCGCTCGCCGCGCTCGTGCCGTCGCTGCTCTATTATGCCGCGCTGTTCATCCAGACCGATCTGGACGCTGCCCGGCTCGGCATCGCGCCGCTGCCGAAGTCGCAGCTGCCCGAGCGCCGGCAGGTGCTCGGCGGCTGGCATTTCGGCCTTGCCTTCGCGGTGCTGATCTATGCGCTGTTCACGCTCGGCTGGCAGCCGGAACGTGCGGCTCTGGTGGCCTGCCTGTGCGTCGTGATCACCTCGGTGATCTTCGGCTACGAGGCGGTGCGGCCGAAGTTGAGGGCGCTGTTCGACGCGTTCCCGGAGACGGGCAAGTCGGTTGTCGAGATTATCCTGATCTCGGCTGCGTCGGGTATCGTCATCGGAATTCTCAACGTCACGGGCCTGTCCTTCAACCTGACCTATGCCCTGGTGCAGCTCGGCGGCGGCAACCCGCTCGTCCTGCTGGTGCTGTCGGCGGCGGTGTGCATCGTGCTTGGCATGGGCCTGCCGACGCTGGGCGTCTACGTGCTGCTTGCCGCGCTCGTCGCCCCGGCCTTGGTTGAGGTCGGCTTCAATCCGATTGCGGCCCATCTCTACATCCTCTATTTCGGGATGATGTCGATGATCACGCCGCCAATCGCAATCGCCGCCTTCGCTGCTGCCAGCATCGCCAAGGCGTCGCCGATGGCAACCGCCATGGCGTCGGTGAAGTTCGGCTGGTCCGCCTTCATCATCCCATTCCTGTTCGTGTTCTCGCCGACGCTGATCCTGATCGGTGAGCCGGCGAGCATCGCGCAGGCGGTGGTGACGGCAATCGTCGGCGTGTGGATGGTCTCGGCAGGCCTTGCCGGCTACTTCATGACCCGCCTGACGCGTCTGTCGCGGGCGTTGTTCATCGTCTTCGGCTTGCTCGCGCTGATCCCGGCAGAGGCATTTCCGGGCGCCGGCTACACCGATGTCGTCGGGGTGCTGGGCGGCATGGTGATGTTCGTTCTGGAAATGCGCCGGTCCCGGCAGATGAAGCAGAAGGGCAAGGAGGCCATCGTTTGAGTGAAAAGGCGGGCAACAGTCTCGAGCGCGTTCTTTCAGTCCTGCAGGTCTTTACCGAGGAACGGCTCGAATGGACGCCCGAGGAACTGATGGAGGAGTTGGGCTATAGTCGGCCCACCCTCTACCGGTATCTCAAGACGCTCAAGGAAGCGGGGTTGCTGGTCTCGATGCCCAATGCGGGGTTCACGCTGGGCCCCAAGGTCGTCGAGATGGACTATCTGATGCGCAAGTCGGACCCGGTCATCAAGATCGGCCATGCGCATCTCGAGAATCTCACCCAGAAATATTCCTGCACCGCACTTCTGGTGCGCTGGTACGGCAACCGCATCCTGTGCGTCGATTCACTGTCATCGACCAAGAACCCGATTTCCAGCTATCCCCGCGGGCGGCCGATGCCGCTGGGGCGCGGGGCGATCGCGCGCTCGATCATCGCCTTTCTGCCCAAACGGCGGATGGTGCCAATGGTCGAGGCAAGCATTGAGGAATTCCGCGCGGTCGGGCTCGGCGACACGCTCGATGACATCTTGGAGAGCCTGCGCGGGGTCCGCAAGGCCGGCTGCGCGGTGGCGTTCGGGGAGGTGACACCCGGCGTCGTCGGCGTTGCGGCGCCGATATTCGATGGCAGCCAGAGCCCGGTCGCCAGCGTCTGCACGACGATCGCCGGCAAGCTGGTCGACGGCACGACCATCGACGAAATCAGCCGCAATGTGCGCCAGGCCGCCGCTGAAATCACCGCGGCTCTGTCCGAGAATCGGCGCAAAGACTGATTCAATAATCTCAACCTATGAGATTGTAATTGACATCCCCCGATGAGGTGCGCATTTTGATGTCTCATCAGCGGCCGTCATGGAGGACCCCCCAATGAAGAAGATCGACGCGTTCAATCACATCTGGCCGAAGCCCTTTTTCGACGCGCTGATCGACCACATCGGGACCATGACCGACATCACCATGCGCTCCGGCGCGGTGCCGATGATGACCAATCTCGATCGCCGCTTCGAGGTGATGGACATGTTCGGCGACGACTATCAGCAGGTGCTGTCGCTGGCGTCGCCGCCGCTCGAGAAGCTGGCGGGACCGCAGAAGGCGCTGGAGCTGTCGCAGATCGGCTCGGATTCGATGGCCGAGCTGGTGCAGAAATACCCGGAACGCTTTCCGGCTTTCATCGGCACCGCGCCGATGAACAATCCCGACGGGCTGGTTGAGGAATGCCGGCGCGCCATCGAGGATCTCGGCGCGGTCGGCATGCAGATTTTCACCAACATCGTCGGTGATCCGGTCGACCTGCCGCAGTACGAGCCGTTCTTCGAATACATGGCCAGCACTGGCAAGCCGGTGTTCCTGCATCCGGCGCGCGGCGAGAATTTCTCCGACTACAAGAATGAAGCGCGCTCCGAATACGAGATCTGGTGGACGTTCGGCTGGCCCTATGAGACCTCGGCCGCGATGGCGCGCATGGTGTTCTCGCGCTTCTTCGACAAGTTCCCCGGCCTCAAGGTGCTGACCCACCATGCCGGCGGCATGGTGCCGTTTTTCGAGGGCCGGGTCGGCCCCGGCTGGGACCAGATGGGCAAGCGCACCACCGATCGCGACCTTGCCCAGGTGCGCACGGCGCTCGAGCGGCCGCATCTGGAATATTTCAAGGAATTCTACGCTGACACCGCCTCGTTCGGGTCGCGCAAGGCGATCGAGCATGCGATGGAGTTCTTCGGCGAGGATCGCATCCTGTTTGCCTCGGACGCGCCGTTCGATCCTGAAGGCGGGCCGATGTACATTCGCGAGACGATCAGGATTCTGGATTCACTCGACATCTCCGACGCGGTGCGGGCGAAGCTTTACAACGGCAATGCCACGAAGCTGCTCGGCCTGAAATAGGGAGGTGTCCGCGATGAGCCCGACCTGTCCGGAAGCTCTGAACTATATCGGCGGCGCGTGGATCGGCGGCGAGCCAGCCGTCGAAAGCCTCAACCCCGCCGATGGGTCTGTCCTCGGCGTCTACCGGCCCGGCAACGCGGCGCTTGCCGCGCAGGCCGTGGCCGCTGCCCGCGCGGCGTTCGACACGACCGGCTGGTCGGCGTCGCCGCGCCAGCGTGCCGCCGCACTTTTCGAACTGGCCGACCGGCTGGAGGCGGCCAAGGACGAACTCGCCGACCTGATCGTTGCCGAGAACGGCAAGCTGAAGCGGGAAGCCGTCGGCGAGATGCTCGGCGCGATTTCGGAAGCGCGCTATTATGCCGGGCTGACGCGGACCGTGCTTGGCCGCACGCTGGAAACTGCGCCCGGCAATTTCTCGATGATGAACCGGGAGGCGGCCGGCGTGGTGGCCGTCATCGTGCCGTGGAATGCGCCGGTCACGCTGCTGGTGCGTTCGCTGACGCCAGCGCTGGCGGCCGGGTGCACGGTGGTGATCAAGCCGGCGCCGCAGACGCCGCTGATCCACGCTCTGGTGATGCGCTGCATCGACCAGTGTCCGTCGCTGCCCAAGGGCGTGGTCAATTCGGTCAACGAGAACGGCATCGCGGTCGGCGAGGCGCTGGTCGCGTCCGAGGATGTCGATGTCATCTCCTTCACCGGCTCGAGCGCGACCGGCAAGCGGATCATGGCGGGGGCGGCCCCGACGCTCAAGCGCCTGTCGCTGGAACTGGGCGGCAAGGCGCCGGCGCTGGTGTTTGCGGATGCCGATCTCGACGGTGCCGTGCGCGAACTGACCAGCGCATCGCTGATGATGGCGGGCCAGATCTGCGTGGCGGCGACACGTTTCCTCGTCGCCAAATCCATCGAAACCGAGTTCACGGCGCGGATCAAGGCGGCGTTTGAAGCGGTGCGGACCGGACCCGGCGCTGACCCGGCGAGCCAGATGGGCGCGCTGATTGATCGCGCCAGCCAGGCGCGCGTGGCACGGTTGATCGAGCAGGCCGGCGATGAGGGGGAGCTGGTGCTGCGGGGCGGCGCGCCCGCCGGCGCGCTTGCCGCCGGCGCGTTCCTGACGCCGACGCTGTTTCGGATCGACGACGTGCGCTCGTCGCTGGTCCAGGAGGAATTGTTCGGTCCGATCGTCTCCATCGAGACGTTCGAGGACGAACAGGAGGCGGTCGCCAAGGCCAATGTCACGCGCTACGGCTTGGCCGCCAGCGTGTTCACGCGCGACCTCAACCGGGCGACGCGGGTTCCCCGCGCCATCCGCGCCGGCACGGTCTGGCTCAACTGCCACAGCCGCCTGTTTGCCGAGGGCGAGACCGGCGGCTACCGCCAGTCGGGTCTCGGCCGGCTCCACGGCGTCGAAGGCCTCAACGACTTCCTCGAAACCAAGCATGTCTATCTCGAGGCGGGCGCGGTCTGAGCCGCGCAACAGGAAGCACATTCATGCAGCAAATTCAGGCACAGGTGGTCATCGTCGGCGGTGGCCCCGTCGGCATGGGCCTCGCGATCGAACTGGGCCAGCGCGGCATTCGCGTGGTCGTGGTCGAGCGCTATCCGGTTCCCCAGCCGGTGCCCAAGGGGCAGAACCTGACCCAGCGCACGCTGGAGCACTTCCATTTCTGGGGCGCGGAGAAAGAGCTGCGCGCCGCGCGCACCGTGCCGAAGGACTACGGCATCGGCGGCCTGACCGCGTATGGCACGCTGCTGGGCGACTATCACTATGACTGGCTGCAGCGCGAGCTGGTGCGGCCGTACTACTTCACCGACAATGAGCGCCTGCCGCAATATGCGACCGAAGCGGTGCTGCGCGCGCGTGCCGCCGAACTGGCAACGGTCGAGATTCTCTACGGCTGGACCGGCGAAAACCTTACGCAGGATGGCGACGGCGTCACGGTGACGGCGCTGCGGCGCGAGGACGGCGAACGCATCACCATCCGCGGCGATTACGTCGTCGGCTGCGACGGCAGCCGCTCGATGGTGCGCGAGGCTGCCGGCATCACCCAGACGCGCTCGGACCACGATCGGCTGATGGTGCTGCTGGTGTTCCGCTCCACCGGATTGCACGAGCTGCTGAAACGGTTTCCCGGCAAATCCTTCTACAACGTGCTGCATCCCGACCTGAAGGGGTACTGGCAGTTCTTCGGCCGGGTCAATCTCGGCAATAGCTGGTTCTTCCACGCGCCGGTGCCGGCGGGAACGACGCAGGACAATTTCGACTTCACCCCTTATCTGCATCGCGCGGTGGGTGCGGAGTTCGACGTTGAACTCGATTATGTCGGCTTCTGGGACCTCAGGTTCGCTGCCGCCGACAGCTACCGCGCCGGCCGCGTCTTCATCGCCGGCGACGCCGCCCACAGCCATCCGCCCTATGGCGGCTACGGCATCAACACCGGGCTGGAAGATGCGCGCAATCTCGGCTGGAAACTGGCCGCGACGCTGGCGGGCTGGGGCGGGGCGGGGCTGCTCGACAGCTATGATGCGGAGCGCCGGCCGGTCTTCGTCTCGACCGCGCGGGACTTTATTGCCAGATCAATTGAACAGGATCGCGCGTTTCTGGACACATTCGATCCGTTGCGCGACCGCGCCGGCTTCGAGGCCGAATGGACGGCAAGGGGTGCTGGCGCACGCGACGAGGTCAATGCGTTCGAGCCGAATTATCGCGGCTCGCCTGTTGTCGCCGGCGCGCCCGGCGCGGTCACCAACGCCGTCGGCGGGCACCGCTTCGAGGCCCGCGCCGGGCACCATCTGGCGCCGCAAATGCTGTCGGACGGCCGCGATGTCTATGAGGCGCTCGGCGACGGGTTCACGCTTCTGGCGTTCGATGCGGACGAGGGCGCGGTGGCGCAGCTGCAGTCGGCAGCCGACCGCGCCGGCCTGCCGCTGGCCATTGTCAGCGACACCGCCGCCGATGGGCGCGAGAGATATGGTTCGCGTCTCGTCCTCGTCCGGCCGGACCAGTTCGTCGCCTGGGCAGCGCAGGACGCGCCGTCCGACGCCGACGCGTTGATGGCGCAAGCCATCGGCGCGGTCGCCCCACGTTTGGGCTGACGCTTTCACGTGGGGTCGCGATAGCCTTTGCGTCGCTTGCTGCGCTCCAGGCGCGCAAGCGCTTTGCCGGCGTCCTCGATCTGGTCGAAGGTCTGCATCATCGATTGGCCCGACGTCCCGATGCGCCCCCAATGGCGCATGACGGACGCGCCGCCGAACAAGGTCGGCTGGATCGCAAGAACGTAGAACCGCCGCATATTCTGCGCCGGATCGATGCGTTGGAGATGAAGCGGTTGCGTGTCCCTGGTCTGCATGGACCGGAGTCTCGCGCCCTTTGGAAGCGCCGTCCAACGCATAGAATGAATCGGTAACAGCCGACCGATTCATGTCCGTGATGGATAGCCTGCTGGGAGCAGGCGTCATCCTCGGCACCCGGAATGGGTATCGCTTTCTTCATGCTGATGGCGTCAACAAAGCCGAGTGTTTCAGAAAGATTTTCCAGATATACGTAGTGAGCTTGTCTGGCGTCGCGTATCAGGGGAGGAGATACTTGCAATGGTGTTGTATAGTTTAAAAGCAGACAGTATTTCTCGTTTAACTTTCTACATCTATCTACTGGTGTCGGGTGTTTCTTTTGTCTATTTTAGATTTATCTATCAGGGCGCGATCATAGATGCGGGGAGACTATTTATACTTTTTATCTACGTCCTGTATGTCTCAAGTGTAATTGTCTCGTTTTCAGATATCGAGGACAAGTACATTTCTCCGGGTATAGAGGTTGCGGGATTTGACGTAGCCATAATGAAAAGTACAAAATTTTACATAACCTGCTATTTTTTCTTTATTGCATCTATATTTGCTCCGCCTTTCATAATGTTTAAAGATGTAACCCGCATTGATTCATTCTTTACTTGGATTTTATTGACGACTTCGTTTGTTCTTTCGCTGGATGGATTTTACTATCTCCGTGTTAGAAGACGGTTGTGACCCAGCAGACAGGCCGCCAGAGCGCCATTGAAGTATATTTTTGCGGCCGTTCCTGACGAGCGGGGTACCCTGTCGGTGTTGGACAGAGGCTGATTTCGGGCATAGACTGAAAAGTTCGAGCGGGGCAGGGGTTTCTACCGTCTGGATGGTAGAGGCAGAAGGAACAGGCACCGTGAGTACAACCGAAAACCACGATCCCAACCGCCGCGACTTTCTTTATATCGCCACAGGCATGACCGCCGTGGTCGGCGCGGGGGCTGCTTTGTGGCCGTTCATCGATCAGATGCGTCCGGACGCTGGGACGCTGGCGCTGGCTTCGGTCGAGATTGACGTTTCGTCGCTGACGCAGGGCGCGTCGGTGGTGGTGAAGTGGCGTGGTAAGCCGGTCGTCGTTCGCTTTCGGACCGACAAGGAAATCAGCGACGCCGCGGCCACCAAGCTCGAAGACCTGATTGATCCGCTCGCCCGCAACGCCAATTTGCCGTCCCACGCGCCCGCTACCGATGCGAACCGCGCTGCGGCCGGCAAGGAAGCCTGGATGGTGATGGTGCAGGTCTGCACCCATCTCGGCTGCATCCCGCTAGGCCAGGAAGGCGACTTTGGCGGCTGGTTCTGCCCCTGCCATGGCTCCGCCTACGATACCGCAGGCCGCATCCGGCATGGGCCTGCGCCGGAGAACATGGCGATTCCGACTTTCGAGTTCACCTCCGACACCAAGATCCGCATCGGCTGAATCCGGTCAACGGGGCCGAGCGCCGTCGCGACGTGTCCGGTTCGCACCGCTCCGGACCGCTCGCGCGTGCCGCCCGCCTCCCTGTCCCTACACATACCGGAAAAGCGACAAACCCGATGGACAGCGGCCGGGACATTCTGTCATGGTGCTCACAAATACATGATAGCGGCTGATGCCTTTTATAAGGGACACCCAGATGGTTGGTAGTGAAGCATTCGATCTTGTCATTCGCGGCGGCCGGGTCATCGACCCGGAAACGGGGCATGACGCCATCGCCGACGTTGCCATCGTCGCGGACAAGATTGTCGCGGTCGGCGCAGCGTTGCAACGCGGTACGCGGGAGATCGACGCCACCGGTCTTGTTGTCGCCCCCGGCTTCATCGATCTTCATGCCCACGGCCAGTCGATCCCGGCGGATCGCATGCAAGCCTTTGACGGTGTCACCACAGCGCTCGAACTCGAAGTCGGCGCGATGCCGGTTGGGCTCTGGTACGAGCGGCAGCAGGAAGCCGGCCGAACCCTGAATTATGGCACGGCGGCGGCGTGGCTGTTTGCCCGCAAAGCCGTGATGATCGGCATGCAACTCGACGGCAAGCTCGCCCCGATCGAGATGATGGGTGCGGGGTCCAATGACATGCGCTGGTCGGTCGATACCGCGACCCCGGCGCAGACGGCCGAGATCGTGGCGCTGACCCGACAGGGGCTCGAGGACGGCGCGCTCGGCATCGGCATTCCGCATGGCTACGCGTCCGGTGCCGGTCTCAAGGAGATGACGCGGGTGTGCGAGCTTGCGGCGCAGTTTGCGACGCCGACCTATACCCACATCCCCTATATGTCGAACCTCGACCCACGCAGCTCGATCGAGGCCTATGTCCGCCTCATCGGCCTGGCGGGGGCGACGGGCGCGCATATGCATATCTGCCACCTGAACAGCACCAGCCTGCAGGACGTGGAACACGCCGCTGAACTGATCCGCAAGGCGCAGAGCCAAGGGTTGCCGATTACCACGGAAGCCTATCCGTACGGCACCGGATCGACGGTGATGAGCGCCGGGTTCTTCATGGAGATGGATTTCCCGGAGCGCACCGGCACCGGCTATGGCGCGATCGAGGTCGTCACCAGCGGCAAGCGTTTTGAAACCCGCGATGAGCTGGCGGTCGCGCGCGCCGAAACCCCGGAAGCGCTGGTTCTCTGGCACTATCTCGACGAGGACAACCCGGACGATCAGAAGCTTCTCGACGTCTCGGTGATGTTTCCCGGCGGCGCGATCGCGTCCGACGCCTTGCCGTGGAGCAGTCCCGACGGCTCGCTTTATGCCGGCGAAGAGTGGCCATTGGCCGCCGACAAGTCGTCGCATCCGCGTTCCTCCGGCACCTATACGCGCTTCCTTGCCCAGTGGGTGCGCGAGCGCAAGGCCGTGCCGCTGGTGGAGGCGATTGCCAAGTGCTCGCTGATCCCGGCGCAGATCGTCGAAAGCTGCAGCGAGGTTTTCCGCCGCAAGGGTCGCCTTCAGGCCGGCTGCGATGCCGACATCGTCATCTTCGATCTCGACAGGGTGCAGGACAAGGCGAGTTTCGAGGCGATGCATCTGGCCGCCGAGGGCATGGTTCACGTCCTCGTCAACGGGGAAGCGGTGATCGCCGACGGCACGCTGGTGCTGGATGCGCGCCCTGGCCGTCCGATCCGGAGCGACCCGCGATGACAACGCCGGTTCTTGTCCTCACGGGTTTTCTCGGGGCCGGCAAGACCACACTGATCAACACCATGCTCGCACAGGCGAACGGCCGCCGCATCGCGGCCGTCGTCAATGATTTCGGCTCGATCAACATCGACGAGGAGCTGATCCAGGCGAGTGCCGACAGCGTCGTCGGCCTGTCGAACGGCTGCATCTGCTGCACGATGCAGGGCGACCTGCTGCGCACGTTGAAGCTGCTTCTGGCGCACGATCCGGCACCGGACCAGATCGTCGTCGAGGCCAGTGGCGTGGCCGATCCGTCCGGCATCATCCAGGCGCTCGGCGACCCGGTGCTGTGGAAGGCCGCACGGCTGGATGCGGTGATCTGCGTGGTCGACGCGCAGGACGTCACCGCGACGCCGGCACGGCGTGCCGACGCGCTCTGGCGCGCGCAGCTTGATGCGGCAAGTTTCATCGTTTTGTCCAAGACGGCGGACTTGTCGCCGCAGGAAGCTGGCGCGCTCTCGGCCTCGTTGTCACCGCACGGCAAGCCGCCGGTCATCGACATCGATCGCGAACGGCTTCCCGACGATCTGTTCTTTGGCAGCGGCCTTCCGTTGTCCCGGTTCTCGGCGACCGAAACCGTGACGCCGCTGCGCTCGGATCGGTTCGAGACGACGGAATGGCAGACAGATGACCCGATCAGCCTCAACGGGCTGCAGCGGGTGATCGCCGATTTCGCCGCTGTGCTGGTGCGGGCCAAGGGCATCTTGCGCTTTCAGGGCAAGCCGCAAACAAGCTATCTGTTGCAGATGGTCGGGCAGCGGGTGACACTTGAACCGGCAACGGGGCAGCACGATGCGGGCAGCCGCCTCGTGCTGATCAGCGAGGCGGGGCGTCTCGACAGGGCGGCCGTGCTGGCGCGGCTGGAGGCGTTGACGGCACAGCCGGACACGCGCGAGGGTGCCGCGCCGCTTGCCGGAAAGCACGCGTCGGCGTAAGCCTTTGACAAAGGGGAGGATTTTCGTGCAACGAGCCAAGGGCACCGACAGAATCCTGGACATTCTCGAGCATCTCGAGAGTGAGACCGAGCCCGTCAGCCGCAACGCGCTGGCGAATGCGCTCGATTGCCCGCGCTCGACGATCTACTCGCTTGTCGACCAGCTGGTGACCCGCGACTGGCTGACCATGCACGACGATGGCGGCATCACGCTCGGCCATCGCGCCGGGCTGCTGGGCCTGGCCTATTCGCGCAATGCGCGTTTCGAGCAGGTTGCGCGCGAAGTGGTCCAGCGCGTTGCGGTGGAGACCGGTGTCGTCACCGAAATCAACGTGGCCGACAACTGGCAGCAGCTGGTGCTGATTTCCGCCACCGGGCGCAGCCGCAACTATCTGCGCACGGTGGAAGGCTCGCGTTATCCGTTTCCGATTACCGGCTCGGCGCGGCTTCAGCTGGTCAACGTGCCGCGCGAGCTGATCCGCCGCAACATTCCGCAGGAAGATTTCAGGCTGGGCTCCGGGGAGCTGCTGCCGTTCGAGACGTTCTGCGAGGAAATCGACGCGGCGGGGCGCGACGGCTACTTTATCGCCCGTGGCCTGATCGAACGCTATGTCGGCACGGCGGGCACGCCGATCCTGAATCGCAACCACCAATGCGTGGCGACGCTGAGCATCATCCTGCCGCAGGCCGATCTCGACGCGCGCGAGGGCGAACTGATCGACACGCTGCGGCGCGGGGCCGATGAGTTGTCGGGCTATCTGCGCGCTGCGGTGTGGGCGATGGGCGACCGTGCCCACCACCATCTCTTCCGCGACAAGGACGCGCCCGCCGGCGGGTGAGGCCTGGTCAGGCTGCCAGCTGAAGCGCGCGCGGCAGCTTTTCGTTGCCGATCATCTCTCCGGCCAGCATGCGGCCGGTGGTCGGGCCGAGCGTGAAGCCCTGATGGCCATGCCCGAAATTCAACCACAGACCCTTGTGGCGCGGGGCAGCCCCGACCACGGGCAGCATGCCCGGCATGCACGGACGATGGCCGAACCAGGCTTGCGCTTCCACCGGCGCGCCGAGGTCGAACAGCTCCGCAGCCGACCGCCTGGCGTTGCCGATCTGGTGGGTGGTGGTGGCGGAATCGAGCCATGTCAGTTCCGCGCCGGTGAGCAGGCGCAAGCCGGACTGCATCGGCGAGATCACCACGCCGCGATCCGCGTCCATCAATGGCAGATCGGGGCCGTTGCCGCCAAAATGCTGGTGATAGCCGCGCTTGAAGAAGATCGGCACCTTGTAGCCGAGACCGCGCAGCAGCTCGCCGCTCCACGGGCCGAGGGCAACGACGGCGTTCTGCGCCGCGATCACGCCGTCCGGTCCGTCGATCTGCCAGCCCGCGCCGTCACGCCGCAGCGTCGTGGCGTCGGCGGTGACAACGGTGCCGCCGCGCGCGACAAACAGCCGGGCGTAGGCGGCGACGAGGCCACCGGGATCGGAACAACTCCACGAATCCGTCCAGTGGATCGCGCCTGAAAGCGGGATCCGGAGGTTCGGTTCGACGGCTGCTAGCTCGCGGCTGCCCTGCGCCTGCGACTGGACGCCAAACAGGCGGTCGAGACGTTCGGCGTCGCGCGCGGCGGTGTCGAAACTGCGCTGCGTGCGGTGGGCCTGACGAAACCCGTCGCGGCGAACGAGGCTGCCTGCGCCGGCGGCCTCGATCAGCGGGCCGTGATCTTCGCCGGCACGGCGGATCATGACGCTGTAGACCTCGGAAATCCGGCGATGATTGGCCGGGGTCGAGTTCAGGAAATAGCGCAGCAGCGGCATTGCCCAGCGATGCAGCGAACCGGACTGCCAGCGCACCTTGTTGTTGAAGCCGAACGCCGCCGAGAGAATTTCGCCGACCTCGTGCGGGAAGGGGTAGGGCTCCACCGCCTCGATCTGGATGATGCCGGCGTTGCCGTAGCTGGTTTCCTCACCCGGCGCGCGACGGTCGACCATCACGACGTTCGCCCCCATCTGCTGGAGGGCGAGTGCCGTGCCGACACCGACCATGCCAGCGCCAAGAACAATGCAATCAGTCATAAAAGCGGGAACCTCGGCAGCAATGATGTTTCAGGCATGTGCGCCCGTCAAAGAGATTTCGCGACAGGCGGCGAAATCCCATCCGCGTCCCGGCGCAGCCTCGATCAGCGCGCGCGTGTAAGCGTGGCTGGGCGCGACGAGCACGTCTTGCGCCGTGCCGTGCTCGACCACGCGGCCGTGCTGCATGACGATGACGTCGTCGCAGATTTGCGCGGCGACGCGCAGGTCGTGGGTGATGAAAAGGATGGCGATGCCGAGATCGCGTTGCAGGGTTTCCAGCAGTTTCAGCACCTGATCCTGCACCGAGACGTCGAGCGCCGACACCGCTTCGTCGGCGACGATGACATCCGGTTCCATCGCCACCGCGCGGGCGATGGCGATGCGCTGACGCTGGCCGCCGGAGAACTGGTGCGGGTAGCAGTCGAGGGCGTCGGCGGAGAGACCGACGATCTCCAGCAACCGCGTTGCGTTCGCCAGCGCCTGATCTTTCGACATGCCGAAATTCATCGGGCCTTCGATCAGGCTGCTGCTGATCTTGCGGCGCGGATTGAGCGACCGGTACGGATCCTGAAACACGATCTGGATTTTTTCGCGCCGCGCGCGCAGCTGCCGTGGTGGCAAATGCGTGATGTCGGTATCGCCAAGACGGATGCTGCCGTCGGACGGGTCGATCAGGCGCATGACACAGCGCGCGACGGTGGACTTGCCTGACCCGCTTTCGCCAACGATGCCCAGTGTCCGCCCCGGCCGAAGCTGGAACGTCACGGCATCGGCCGCACGCTTTTCGCTCTGCTTGCGCAGGAAGCCGCCACTCGAATAGGTCTTGCCGAGCGACGCGACGTCCAGTACCGGGGCGCGGGGTTCGGCTGGTCGTGGCGCGCGCGGCTGAAGGCTCGGCACTGCGCGCAGCAGCGCCTGGGTATAGTCGTGACGCGGGCTTTCAAACAATTGCGCTGCCGGCGCGGTTTCGACAATCCGCCCCTGACGCATCACATGCACCGTATCGGCGATTTCCGACACCACGCCCATGTCGTGGGTGATGAACAGCACTGCGGTGCCGTGCTGGCGCTGCAACTCCGAAATCAGCGACAGAATCTGCTTCTGCGTCGTCACGTCGAGCGCCGTCGTCGGCTCGTCGGCGATCAGCAATGCCGGCTCGAGGATCAGCGCCATGGCGATCATGATGCGCTGGCGCTGGCCGCCCGAAAGCTGGTGCGGAAAGGCACGATAGACGCGCTCGACATCCGGCAGGTGCACCTGCTCCATGATAGCGAAGACGCGGCGGCGCATGTCGCCGCGCGACAGCCCGCCATGGGATTTCAGCACTTCGAGGATCTGGTCGCCGACGCGCATCACCGGGTTCAGCGCGGTCATCGGCTCCTGAAAGATCATCGACATGCGGCTGCCGCGCATGGCCTGGAGTTCGCGCTTGCTGCGCGTCAGAAGGTCGGTGTCGCCGAGCCTGATCGACCCGGACGTCACCTTCAGCACGCCGGCGGGCAGCAACCCCATCACGGCCAGCGAGGTCAGCGACTTGCCCGAGCCGCTCTCGCCGACAAGGCAGGCGGTCTCGCCGCGCCGTATCTGCAAGCTGACCTCGTCGAGGACGTTGCGCGCCCCTTCGGTGGTGCTGAGTTCGATGGAGAGCTTGTCGATGCAGAGCACGTCCTGTGCCTGCTCGAAACTGGCGGTCTTGAACCGGATGGACATGATCAGACCTCCCGCTTGCGCATGCGCGGGTCGAGCAGGTCGCGCGCCGTATCGCCAAGGATGTTGATGGACAGCACGCACAGCGACAACAGCAGGCCCGGCCAGAAGATCAGCGACGGCTTGAGCAGGAAATAGGTCCGCCCTTCCGCCATGATATTGCCCCAGCTCGGCGTCTCGGTGCCGATGCCAAGGCCAAGGAACGACAGGATCGCTTCGATGAGGATCGCCGAGGCGCAGATATAGGTGGCCTGGACGATGAGCGGCGCCAGCGTGTTCGGCATCAGATGCCGCCACAGGATCACCGGCATGCGCGTGCCGAGCGCGATCGCCGCTTCGACATAGGGCTCTTCGCGGGCCGACAGCACGATGGAGCGCACCAGACGCACGACACGCGGGATTTCCGAGAACGTGATCGCGACGATGACAGAGAACACGCTGGCTCCGTGAATGGCGACCAGCGCCACGGCCAGAAGCACCGCCGGGATCGCCATGAAGGCGTCCATGACCCGCATGATGACCATATCGGCAAAGCGGAAGAAGCCGGCGACCAACCCGATTGCGAGGCCGATGGAGACGCTGATTGCCGCCGCGCCCAACCCGATCATCAGCGAAATCTGGCCGCCATAGAGTACCCGCGACAGCAGATCGCGTCCGAAGGCGTCGGTGCCGAGCGGAAACGCCGCGCTTGGCGGTTTCAGCCGGTTCAGCGGCGACAGCGCCAGCGGATCGTGCGGCGCGAGCAGGGACGCAAAGATCGTGGCGAGCACGATCACGGCCAGCAGGATCGCGGCGAGGACCGGGACAATGCCGAGGCGTGCGCCAGCCGGCAGTCCAAGAAAGCGCGCGATGCCCGGTGAAGGGGCCGTGGAACCGGACGTCTGCGTCATCAGTAGCGGATCCTCGGGTCAAACAGGCTGTAGCTGAGATCGATGATGAGATTGACGAAGACGTAGATGCCGCTCGTCAGCAGGATCATGCCCTGGATCACCGGGTAGTCGCGCGCCATCACGGCGTCGATCGTCAGGCGGCCGATGCCGGGGATGTTGAAGACGCTTTCGACCACGACGACGCCCGACAGCAGCATCGCGAACCCGGTGCCGACGACGGTGAGGATCGGCACGGCCGCATTGCGCAACCCATGTCGCAGCAACACCTTCGTTTCGCCGACACCCTTGGCGTGGGCGGTGCGGATGTAGTCTTCGCCCAGCACGTTGAGCAGGCTGGCCCGCGTCATGCGCGCGGTCAGCGCGACATAGGCGGCCGTCAGCGTCAGCGCCGGCAGGATCGCATGGCGCAGGAAGCCGAGGAAATCCTGCGTCGGCGCCTTGTAGCCCTGCACCGGCAGCCAGCGCAGGTCGGCGGCAAAGATCTTGATCAGGACATAGCCGACAACGAAGGCCGGAACCGAAAAGCCGGCGACGGAAATCGCCATGACGATGTGATCGCTGAGCCGGCCATGACGCCACGCTGCCAGCGTGCCCAACGGCACCGCGATCAGCACCGACATGACGATGGTCAGCAGGGCGATATTGAGCGTCGGCCAGATGCGGTCGGCGATCAGCGCGTTGACCGATGTGCCCGACAACAGCGAGGTGCCGAGATCGCCGCGCAGCAACTGCCCGACCCACTGCACGAACTGGATATAGATCGGCTCATCGAGCCCCATGGCGCGGCGAAGCTGGGCGATCTGGTCTGGCGTGGCGGTATCGCCGGCGATGATCGCGGCGGGATCGCCGGGCGTGAGGCGCAGGATCAGGAAGACGATCAGCGCGACGATCACCATCACCGGGATGACCGCAAGGATACGTTTGATGATGTAACCGGGCATGGCGCGCTGTCTCTCGAACGGAAATTCCCGGTCCGCGATGTGCGGACCGGGTCGATCATCGCATCAATCGGCGATCTTGAGGTTCCAGAATACCGGAACCGCGGTTGGCAGCATGTCTGTCAGCTTGTTGCTGCGGGCCTGCACGAAGGAATAGTTGCCCAGCGGAACGAAGATGACGTTGTCGAGCACGCGCGCCTGGATCTGGTGGGCGACGGCCTTCTGTTCGTCGAAGCTGCCGGCCTTGAGATAGGCGGCGCGCATCGCTTCCAGCTCCGGGTCTTCCGCCCAGCCAAACCAGCCGGTATCGCCGGTCGACGGCAGGATCGGATGCACCAGAGGCGTATCGGCCTCGACGCCGCTGGCAAAGCTGGTGAAGATGTTCCAGCCGCCTTCAGCCGGCGGGTTCATGCTCGAGCGACGCGACACCAGCGTCTGCCAGTCCATCGACTGGAGATCGACGTTGAAGCCGGCCTCGCGCAGGTCGGCCGCGACGACGACAGGAACGGAGCCCATCGCGCCGATATCGGTGCCCTGCATGATGACGACGGGGGTGTTGTCGTAGCCGGCTTCTTCCAGCATCTGGCGCGCCTTGGCCTTGTCGCCGCCAGCCTTCAGGCTGTCAGCGCCGGTCTCGTCGCCGAGCGGGGTGCCGCAGCCGAAGATCGCGCCGCAGAGCCAGTAATAATCCGGGTTGCCGATCATGGTGGCCATGACCTGCTCCTGGCCCAGCGCCATCATCGCAGCCTTGCGGATGCGGGCGTCGTTGAACGGCGGATGCTTGAAGTTCATCCGCGCGAAGCCCTGATAGCCGAGCGGATCGCGGACTTCGACGGTGACGTCGGGGCTGGTCTCGAGGATCGGCAGAAGGTCGATCTGCGCGTTCTCGATCAGGTCGATTTCGCCGTTCATGAGCGCGCTCATCGCGGTCTGGCTGTCAGGCATCGACACCCACTCGACCCGGTCGACCTCGACGACCTTACCGCCGGCAAGGCCGGACGCTGCCTCTTCGCGTGGCTTGTAGGCGTCGAAACGGTCGTAGACGATCTTGACGCCAGGCTGGAATTCGCTCTCGACGAAGACGAACGGGCCCGAGCCGACATAGTCGGTGATCGCGGTGTCGGCAGGGGTGGCGGCAACGCGCGCCGGCATGATGAAGGCCGGCACCGACGACTGCTTGGCAACCACGTCCAGAAGCAGGGGGAACGGCTCCTTCAACGTCCAGACGACGGTCTTGTCGTCGGATGCCGCGATGCTGTCGGTCACGGCCATCAGGAAGGCGGCCGCGCCGTCGCGTGCAGCCCAGCGCTTGAGCGAGGCGACCGCGTCCTCTGCCGTCACCGGCGCTGCGTCATGGAACACCAGGCCGTCGCGCAGCGTGAACGTATAGACCAGCTTGTCGTCGGAGATTTCCCAGCTCGCCATCTGCGGCTGAACCTTCCCGTCGGCATCGACGGCGACCAGCAGATCATAGACCATGTAGCCGTGATCGCGCGTGATATGCGCGGTGCTGAGGATCGGGTCGAGCATGCGCAGCCCCGAATGCATGACCGCAGTGACGGTCTTGTCCTGGGCATGGGCCATGGTCGCGATCAGCGCCAGCGCGCTGGCGGCGAGAAGCCGCCCCGCGCCGCGCATGACGGACCGGGTGCTGCCCAGACCCGACATGCGCGAAGTGTGTGTCAACTTCATTGTGATTTCCTCCTGGATGAGACCGCTCGCGCGGCAGAATGATGGAATGAGGTTGGCCGACCGGGTGGTCAGGCTGACGGCGAAATCGGCCATTTCGGCAATTGAATGCGCTTGTAGGGCAGGCTCGACAGATCGGGCGTCACCGTGCCTTGCACGGCGGCATACACAACCTTGCTGGCGACCTTGGAATACGAGGCGTAGAAGTGCTGCGTCGATTTCACCACGACAATCCTGCGGTTCTCGATGTCGCAGCCGAGCTGGGTGAACAGGTCGGTATCCATCGCCTGGAAGCGAAGGGTGGTCAGCACCACCTCGATGCCGTTGACGTCGATCAGCGCGCAATCGCCCATGGCAACAGCAACGCCGCCGAGGCCGCCCATCTGCATGTTGCGCTTCAGCGCCTTGACGGTGCAGTCGACATCGAGCGGATCGCCCGAGTTCGGCCCGACCTTTCCACCGATGCGCAACGGAATCCGTGCCCCTTGGCCGGCATCGAATGCCAGCTGCACCGCGACCGGATCCCAGATCGGCCCCAACGCCGCATTGGCGATGCCGCGTTCCAGCATCCGGCGCAGCATGAAGGTCGAATCGCTGGCAGCGCCGCCACCGGCATTGTCGGCACCGTCGGCGATGACGACCGGCCCTTGCGGCGCGGCAAGCGCGATATCGAGCGCTTCGTCGATGCCCGGCCGGCGCTCGTTGATCTCCTCGCGCATGGCAAACAGATCGTCGGCAAATTCGCGCGCAAGCTTCTGCGCCAACGCTGCGTCGCCATCGGTATAGACCAGAACGCGCGTGCCCATGTCGGGAACATCGGCCCACGGAAAGCCCTGGATGATCGACACCGAGAGCACACCCGGCAGTCGTTCCATCTCCTGCATGCGCCGGACCAGCGAAATGCCGGGTTCGCTGCTGGTGAAGATCAGCGTCGCCATGCCGGTGTCGGCAAGGCCGGCCACGGGGCGGATGCGCTTTTCGACGGCGGCGGTGCACAGATCGGCCAGTTCGACGGCGCGCTCGTAGAGATCGGTATGCGGATATTCCTTGAAGGCGACCATCACATCGGCATGGTCCATCATCAGCTGCGTCAGATGGCAGTGGGGGTCGAGTTCAGCGCCGATGACGACGTCCGGACCGACGATCTCGCGCACCGCGCGCAGGAGATCGCCCTCGCAATCGTCATAGCCCTCGGCAACCATGGCACCATGCAGGCCGAGCATCACCAGGTCGACGGGGCCGGCTGCGCGCAAATCCGTCAGCAATTCCTGGCGCAACGTCTCATAGGCGATGCGGGTGGTGGTTCCGCCGGGCTGGGCAAAGGCAGCCATGCCCTCCGTGACCGTCCAGCCGTTGTCGCGGGCGCGTTCCCGCGCCACCCACAGCGGCGCACCGAACAGCGTCATCCGGTCGGGATGTTGGCCGGCGGGATAATATTCACCCAGAACCTTGAACGCATCGAGCCCGGTCGGGATGGGCGAGAAAGTATTGGTTTCCGTCGCAAGGACGGCTGTGAACACGCGCATGCTGGCTCGCTCCCCATTCGATTACTACAGCCACTTCGGAGAATGAATGTCTTTTACAAAGGACATGCATTCTCTGCAGGGGTCACGTTATTTTATTGGGGATAGATGTCAACGTCGTAATTCCGGCACCCAACGGAACATGCAGCCAGCAGCGCGCTCGGCCGGCGGGCGCAAAACTTGCGTCGGGTCGAGCGGCGTTTATTGTAGAGCGGCAGGCCGGTCGGGCACTATTGGGGTGACTTCAGCCGACGATTGCCACAAGCTGCGACGTGCCGACTCTGAGGTGGGGTTGTACGGCGTCGGTGCACGTGTCGGCCCGAAGGACGCAAGGATGAGGATCCACAGGATGAGACATGCCGGTTTCAAGGGGCTTCTCGTTGCGGCTCTCTCTGCAATCATCCTGCCCGCGGCGGCGGCTGAAGGCGGCCTGAAGCAACAATTTCTCCGGTTTGACCCAGCCACGCGCCTTGAACAGCTCTGCGACTACGAAGCGATGCTGAGCATCAGTCACGACAGGAACCGGTATAACCCCGACAAGGTCATCGCCTATACGTTTGGCGAACCGTTGATGAGCGAAGATACACTGGTAGCTCCGGGCGCCGTGTTCCGCAGCCGTGGCGACTGGTATCGGCTTTCATTCAAGTGCAAGGCGGATGTCGAGCACGTCGAAATCCAGTCCCTCAAATATGAGATCGGCAAGAAGGTCCCGCGAGAAAAGTGGACGAAGTATTTCCTCTACGATTGAGCGCGGGGGCGGACCGGGCCGGACGTGACGACGCTGGCACGTCGGCGTTCCGTTCGTTCGTTATTTCCGATCAATTTGATCGCGGAAATTCGTTGGAACGATGAAGGAAACTGCTGTCTTACCTTGTCCCGTTGAGCATTCTTTTGCGATGGGACCGGGAAATGGCAGGAACGACAGAGCAGCGGCTGGCGCTGGGCGACGCTGGAAAAATGTTGGTTCTGCCCGGTCTGGGGGCGGCGCTGTTGCGCTGGCTGCCGGGCCTCTGGCTGGTCGCGGTGGTGACGGCGGGCGCCTATGGCCTGCGCAGCCTGCCGATGTTGGGGGCGATGAGCCCGATGATCCTCGGCATCGTGCTGGGCGTCGTGTTGTGCAATCTGGTGCCGTTGCCAAAGCAGGTGGAGCCGGGCCTGCAACTGGCTGGCAAGGGGCTGCTGCGCGCGGCGGTGGCGCTGCTGGGCTTGCAGGTCACGCTCGGCCAACTCGCGGCGCTGGGCTCATGGAGCCTCGCAAGCGCGGCGATCGTGGTGCTGGGCACCTTCTTTGCCACGCTCGCTTTCGGTCGGCTGTTGGGGGTGGCGATGCCGCTGACGACGCTGATTGCGGCCGGAGCGGCCGTCTGCGGCGCATCGGCGATCGCCGGGGTCAATGGCACGCTGCGCGCCGAGGATGAAGACGTCACCTATGCGGTGGCGGCGATCACCCTGTTCGGCACGCTGGCGATGTTTATCTATCCGATGATCGGCCAGGGGTTCGGCCTCGCGCCGGGGGCTTACGGCACCTGGATCGGGCTGTCGGTGCATGAGGTGGCCCAGGTCGTCGGTGCGGGTTTTCAGGGCGGGCCGGAAGCGGGGCAGGTGGCCGTGGTGGTCAAGCTGTCACGGGTCATCCTGCTGGCCGTGCTTGTCGCTGGCATTTCAGTCTGGATTGCGCGGCGAAGCCCGGCGCAGGCGCAGGGCATGTCGGCGGCGCGGCCGCCGCTGGTGCCGTGGTTCGTGGTGGCCTTCCTGATCCTGTCGGGCATCAATTCGCTGGGCCACTTGCCCGAGATGCCGCGCCTGCTTCTGGTCGACGCCACGCCGCTGCTGCTGACGGCTGCACTGTCGGCGCTTGGTCTGGGAACGCATTTCGGGCGGCTGCGCCGGTTGGGGCTACGGCCGATGTTGCTCTGCGCCGTTGCCACTGGCTTTCTGGCGGTACTTTCCTTTATCCTCGCAACCGCATAAGGGGCATCGGGACGAGGCATATAGGGAGGATGCGATGACGCTGGATCAGATCCGCATCTTTCTGGAAGTGGCACGCCAGCAGCATGTGACGCGGGCGGCTGCGACGCTCAACCTGACGCAGTCGACCGTCAGCGCCGCGATCCAGGCGCTGGAAGAGCGCCATGGCGTGCGGCTTTTCGAGCGGATCGGGCGGCGCATAGCGCTGACCGGCGAGGGCAAGGTGTTCCTGCCACAGGCGGCGGCGGTGCTGGCCAGCGCCGAGAGCGCGCAGCGGATGCTGGACGATCTGAGCGGCACGGCGATGGGATCGATCACTATCCTCAGCAGCCAGACCATCGCCACCCAATGGCTGCCACGCCGGCTGGTGGCTTTTCGCGAGGCGCATCCCGGCATCCAGCTGGACCTGAAGCTGGGCAATACCGAACAATGCGTTGCCGCCGTGCGTGACGACAGCTGCGACCTTGCCTTCATCGAGGCGACGGTGAGCGTCGCCGGGCTGGAGCAGGTGGTGGTCGGCAGCGACCGGCTGGCGCTGGTGGTGGGCAGCCGCCATCCCTGGTGCGCCCGCCCGCCGCAAGGGCTGCACGAACTGACGGCCTCGAAATGGGTGCTGCGCGAGGAGGGATCGGGCACGCGCCGCACGTTTGAGGCGATGCTGGAGGCCAATGGCCAGTCGGCCGCAAGCCTCGATGTGTTTCTGGAACTTCCGTCGAACGAGGCGATCTGCGCCGCCATCGCCGACAGCGCGCTGGCGACCGTGGTGTCGCATATGGTGGCCGAGCCGCTGATCCTGGCGGGGCGGCTGGTTGAGCTGCCGCTGCCGGTGGCCGAGCGTCCGTTCTACATGATCCGCAACGCCGGTCGCCACCGCTCGCGCGCGGTGCAGGCGCTGGAGCAGGTGATCACCGGGCTGGGCGACTGAGCGCAATCACCCCGGCCGCACCCTTCGCCTCAGCCGACGGCCTGTCGCGGCGGTGACGGCCTGACAAGCTTGGTGGCCCGCAGCAATTGCTGGGTGTACGCGTCCTGCGCCTGACCGGAATAGATCTGCTCGCGGGTGAGGGTTTCCACGACTTCGCCCCGGTTGAGGACGATGATGCGGGCGCACATATGGGCGATCACGCCGAGATCGTGGCCGACAAAAAGCATCGTCAGGCCGCGCTCGCGATGCAGATTGTGCAGCAGGTTGAGGATTTCGGCCTGTACTGACACGTCGAGCGCCGAGGTCGGCTCGTCGAGCAGCAGGACTTCCGGCTCCAGGATCAAGGCGCGTGCGATGGCGACACGCTGGCGCTGGCCGCCGGAGAGCTGGTGCGGGTAGCGATAGCGAAAGCCGATCGGCAGGCCGACGGACGCAAGGCTGGCTCTGATCTTCTGCTCGCGCTCGCCGATGCCCTGGATCGCCAGCGGCTCCTCGAGAATGCGCTCGATGGAGTGGCGCGGATGCAGCGCCGCATACGGATCCTGAAACACCATCTGCGTCTGGCGGGCGAGCGTCTTGTCGCGCCGCCGTTCGGACGCCGGTCTCGACAGGATGTTGACGATGCCGTCAGCCTCGATGGTGCCGGTGAGCGCCTTCAGGATCGTGCTTTTCCCGGAACCGGACTCACCGATAAGACCGAGGCATTCGCCACGGGCGGCGGAAAAGGAGACGTGCCTGATCACCTTCGCCGCGCCGAAGGAGACGCTGAGGTCGTTGATCTCGATGGCGGGAGCGGCGGTGCGCTCCTCGATGATGGCGGTGTTTGCGTTCATGACAACCATGCGGGATCACGCTTCAGGACAGGCAAGATGTCAACCTTGCGATCGAGGGGAGGACGGCAGCCAATCAGGCCGCGCGTGTAGGGGTGCTCGGCGCGGGAAAGCTCCGACGCTTTCAGCGTTTCCATGACGCGGCCCGAATACATCACCACCACGCGGTCGCTGTAGGCGGCCACCAGATCGAGGTCATGGCTGATGAGGATCAGACCCATGCCACGCTCGACGACCAGGCTTTCGATCAGGTCCAGCACTTCCGCGCGCACCGATACGTCGAGCGCCGAGGTCGGCTCGTCGGCGACGAGAAGTTCCGGCTCGGCGGCCAGCATCATGGCAATCATGATGCGCTGGCCCATGCCGCCCGACACTTCGTGCGGGTAGAGGTCAAAGACGCGCTGCGGGTTGTCGATGCGTACCTTGCGCAGAAGCTCCAGCGCGCGCTCGCGCGCCTGCCGGCGTGAATCGCCCAGATGCAGCCGGCAGCTTTCCATGATCTGGGTGCCGGCGGTCTGGATCGGATTGAGCGACTGTTTCGGGTCTTGCAGGATCATCGCCATGCGCTTGCCGCGCAGGCGGGCGAAGTCCTTTTCGCGCAAGCCGCGCAGATCCTGCGATCCCAGGCTCAGGCGGTCGGCGGTGACTGTCGCCGCTTCCGGCAGCAGACCCATGATCGTGCGCGCGGTGATCGATTTTCCGGAGCCGCTTTCGCCGACGATGGCAAGTTTTTCGCGGCCCATCGAGAAGCTGACGCCGGCGACCGCATCGACCGGGCCACGCCGGCCGGGGAAGCGCACGAACAGATTGTCGACCTGCACCAGCGGTGTCTCGCTGGTCGCGGCGGTGGTGGGGGAGATGATGTCGCTCACGCTACTCTCCTGTCGATCACGTCGCGGAAACCGTCGCCCAGAAGGTTGAAGCCGAGGCTGACGACGAAGATCGCCGCGCCGGGCAGGGTCGCGACCCACCATTTGTCGATGAGGTAGTCGCGTCCGCCTGCAACCATCGCGCCCCATTCGGGTGCAGGCGGCTGGGCGCCAAGTCCGAGGAAGCCGAGGCCTGCCGCGATCAGGATGATGCCGGCCATGTCGAGCGTCAACCGCACGACGACGGAGGGAATGCAGAACGGGGCGATGTAGCGGATCAGAATGCGCAGCGGCGACGCCCCCTGCAACCGGGCGGCGACGACGAATTCGCGCTCGCGCAGCGACAGGGTTTCGGCGCGGGCGAGGCGGGCATAGGCCGGCCAACCGGTGATCGCGATGGCGATGACGGCGTTTTCCAGGCCGGGTCCGAGGACGGCGACGAAGGCGAGCGCCAGGATCAGGCGCGGGAATGCCATGACGACGTCGGTGACGCCCATCAGCACGCGATCCAGCTTGCCGCCGAAATAGCCGGCGACGACGCCGATGGTCATGCCGATCGGTCCGATCAGGATGGCGACGAGAACCACGATTGCCAATGTGGTCCGGCTGCCCCAGAGCACGCGGGAAAAGATGTCGCGCCCGAGATGATCGGTGCCGAACCAGTGCTGCGCCGATGGCGGCGCAAGGCGGCTCCCGAGGCTGGTGGCCAACGGGTCATAGGGAATGATCCATGGCGCCAGCGCCGCCGCAGTGACGAGGGTGACGACGATCGCCAGTCCGCAGACGGCCAGTGGATTGCGCATGAAGCGCGTGAAGGTCTGGTAGAATTGCGCCAGCCTGCCCTGAAGGCGGCTTTCGGGCGAATCCGTTGTCAGCCAGTCGACCCAGGTGGAAGCGGTAGCCATCAGCGGATCCTCGGATCAAAGACGCGGTAGAGAAGATCGGTTCCCCGGTTCAGGAGCACGAAACACACGCCGATGATGAGCGTGCCGCCCAGAACCGCATTGAGATCGGCCGAAAACAGGGCCTGCGTGATGTAGAGGCCAAGGCCGGGCCAGGCGAAGACGGTTTCCGTCAGCACCGCGCCTTCCAGCAGATAGGCGAAGGTGAGGGTGATGACGGTGATGACCGGCACCATCACGTTTCCGAGCGCATGGCGCCAGATCACGGTGGCGGCGGGCACGCCCTTGGCGCGCGCGGCCAGCACATATTCCTGCGACAGCTGCTCGATCATCAGCGAGCGCGTCATGCGGGCGATGAAGGCGGTCGAGACATAGCCGAGAATGCAGGCCGGCAAGATCAGATGCGAGAAGGCGTTGCGCGCGGCGGCCCACTGGCCGGCGAGGAGCGCATCGATCAGCACGAAGCCGGTCATGTGGGGAACGCTGTACTGGTAAGCGATGCCGATGCGGCCGGGGCCTTCGACCCAGCCAAGCCGGGCGTAGAAAATCAGAAGCGCGACCAGACCGAGCCAGAAGATCGGCAGGGAATATCCCACCAGCGAGACGAGGCGGACGATGTGATCGGTCAGGCGACCGCGGCGGACGGCCGCGATGACGCCGATCGGCACCCCCAGAAGGGTGCCGATCAGTGTTGCTGCAAGCGCAAGTTCAAGAGTTGCGGGAAACGCCCGCATCGTATCGGCCAGAACGTCCCGCCCCGTCATCACCGAGCGACCGAGGTCGCCGGTGGCAACGCTGCCGACATAGACGAGGAACTGCCAGTAGAGTGGCTGATCCAGGCCCATGACTTCCCGCGCCCGCTGGTAGGCTTCGGGCGTTGCCCGATCCCCCACCATCACAAGCGCGGGATCGATCGGGACAACCCGCGCGATCAGGAAGGTGACCAGCACCAGCCCGAGCAAGGTCAGAACGAGGCTGACGAGGAACCAGGCGGTGGCTTTCAGATAGGAAGCCAGCGCCCGGCTGCGTGGGTAACTCGAAACGTTCATGGCCGATCCGGAGGTCACTTGGTGATGCCGCGGAAGACGTAGGTGTCGAAGGCCGGGCCGGAGACCCAGTTCTGGACGTTGCTACGCATCGCAACCGGTTCAGTCTGCTGGAACATGACGACAAACGGGCTGTCGGTCTGCAGGCTGCGCTGGATGGTGGTGTACATCTCCTTGCGGGTCGCGGCATCCGACTCCAGGATCGCCTTGTCAGCCAGGTCCTTGATCTCCTGGTTGAACCAGGCGTTACGCCATGCGGCCGTTTTCACGGTGCCTTCGGCGGAATTGTCAGGATTGGTGACGAAGAAGTCGATCGTGGAATGCGGATCGCCATAGTCGGGCGACCAGACCATCAGCACCGCCTGGTGGTTGCGTGCGCGGTACTTGGTCAACGTCTGGCGACGATCCGAAGCGACGATCGAGACGTTGATGCCAGCCTGGGCGAAATTCGCCTGCAGCGCTTCACCCACGTCCCGGAACGGTGAAGCCGCAAACACGTCCAGCTCCAGATTGAAGCCGTTCGGGTAGGCAGATTCGGCGAGAAGCTGCTTGGCCTTTTCAAGGTTGTACGAGTAGGGCTTGTCATCGAGCGCCGCAAAGCCGCCGCTTGCAAGCACCGACTCATGCACCTGATACTGATGCTTGAGCAACGTGCTGGCGATGTCGTCATAGTCGACGAGCAGGCGGATCGCTGCCTGGACCTTCGGATCGGCGAGTTCAGGAACGGTTTCGTTGAGACCGAGATAGAGGACAGTCGCCTTCTGGGCGATGTCGATCTTGATGTCGGGGTTGGATTCGAGCGCGTCGATCTGCTCGGCTCCGAGTTCGCGCGCCATGTCGACGTCGCCGCGCTCCAGCATCAGACGCTGGGCGGTCGCCTCGGGTACGTGACGATAGATAATGCGCTGAAGCCCCGGCGCGCCGAGATAGAAGGCGCTGTTGGCTTCAAGCACGATGGCTTCGTTGGGCTGCCAGTCGCGCAGGATGAAGGCGCCGGCACCAGCCGAGTGGCTGCGCAGCCAGTCGTGACCAAGGTCGCCATCCTTTTCGTTGGCCATCGCGACGGCCTTTTCGACGATCGAGCCAACGCCGGCCGACAAGGCATTCAGCACCAGCGTCGGCGCGAAGGGTTCGGCGATCTTGAGTTCGAGCGTCCCATTGTCGAGGGCGCGCACGTTTTCATCGACATTCTCAGCCGTCCAGCCGAATTGCGTCAGGATGAAAGCCGGGCTTTTGCCCAGTTTGACGACGCGCTGGAGCGAGAAGGCGGCGTCTTCCGCCGTCACTGCCGCGCCGGAGGCAAAGGCCAGTCCGTCGCGCATCTTGAAGGTGAAGACGAGGCCGTCGGCCGACACTTCCCAGCTTTCCGCTGCGCCGCCGATGACTTCGGCGAAGTTGGACTCATCGCGCACCACGAGGCGCAGATACACGTTGTTGCTGATCTCGCCGCCGACGAATTCAAAAACTTCGGCCGGATCGAAACTGGTGACGCCATCGATGGCGTTGGCCATGATGAGCGTGTCCGCCGGGGTCTGAGCATACACGGGCGCAAGGCTCGCCAAGCTGAACATGGCCGCTGCGGTCGTCAGGTACAAAAGTGATTTGAACTTCATCTGTCTTTCCTCCCAGGGCTTGCCGCACAGGCAAGCGTTATCGCTTCATGGCTGCTTTCTGGAACCTGCTCAGGTCCGGACTTTGTGTGCCTCCTCGTTCCGATTCACCAAAGGCAGGCCCGACTGGCGATGGCTCCCGGCGGCATACACAGAACTGCGGCACTTCTTTGTGTTGTTCCAAATATTAGAACCGCGTTCTAGATTACGATAACAGCATCCGCAGTTTCGGATGTCAAGCGATCGCTTGTGGATGCTTGCGCGATGGTTGGGTGGGGTCGTATCGCAACAGCCGCACGGCGGCTGCCGCGTCTGGCGGTGGGGCGATCCGAGACGGCCAGCACCTCGGCGCTGGCGATGCGCGCGCTTGCCATCTATGCGCCCCGGTAACCAATATTGGCCGAGATCTCGCGGCCGGCGCGGATCACCATCTCTGCCAGGGCCTCGCAGCGGCCTTCCTGGTTCAGGTGATATTCCGGCCCCGAAACGCCGATCGCCGCAACCACCTGGGAGGATGGGCCGCGAATCGCCGTGGCGATGCCCCACACGCTTTCGCGCCATTCGCCACGGTTGATCGTGTAGCCACGCTCACGCGAAAGCTCCAATTCGCGCAGCAACTCCTGCGGCTCGACGATGGTGTTGCGCGAATATGCCTTGAGATGGGTGAGAATCGGCTGCAATTCCTTCTCAGACAGGTGGCAAAGCAGCGCTTTGCCGGTCGCGACGCAATATGCAGGCGCGCGGCCACCCATGCGCGTATAGGTGCCAATCGGCTCGGGACTGTCGATCTTGTCGATATAGATGACCTGATCATCGTCCAGAATCGACAGGTGCACCGCTTCGCGCGCTTCCTGCGCCAGCTTGTGCAGGGTCTCGGAAGCGTGGACCCGGATATCCAGCCGATTGACGATTTCCGACCCAAGTTCCCACAGCTTCAGGCTCGTCGTGTATTCGCGCGATTTCGGGTCCTGCTGCAGATACCCCGCGAATTCGAGCGTCTTGAGCACGCGGTGCGCGTTGCTCTTGGTCAGGCCCAGATCGGCAGCCACGTCAGTGATCCGGACATTGGTTTCGGATCCGACGATGTGCTCGAGAACCTGCAAACCCTTCAACAAGGTTTTGTCCATTCGCCTCTTCTCCGTTTTTCAGCGCGTCCGGAATTTCGCAAACCGTGAGGGTTGACAACGGTTCTGCCCGGTGCACATTGTATCATTATTCAATATGGTATTCCAAATAATGGAACTATCATCTTGCAGGGCTGAATGGAAGTAAAATCTTGCCGCTGATTCAGGCGGCCCGCCGGGGAACGAGGAAGAGACGATGAACGCGCGCAGCAACTCCAATTCCGTGAACGATGTCGCCAGCCTGATTCATCCGTATACGAATCTGGCACGCCACCCCGAAGTCGGCCCCGTCGTCATGACGCGCGGCGACGGCGTCTTTGTCGAGGACGATCAGGGCCGCCGCTATATCGAGGGCATGTCCGGCCTGTGGTCGACATCGCTGGGGTTCAGCGAGCGCAGACTGATCGACGCCGCGATGCGCCAGTTTGAAAAGCTGCCTTATTATCATCTGTTCAACCACCGCTCGGTGGAACCGACCATCGAACTGGCCGAGAAGCTGCTGACGATCGTGCCGCAGGGGCTCGGCAAGGTGTTGTTCGCCAATTCCGGTTCGGAGGCCAACGACCAGGCGGTCAAGCTGGTCTGGTACTTCAATAATGCACGCGGCCGCCCCGAGAAGAAGAAGATCATCTCGCGCTGGCGCGGCTATCATGGCGTGACCATCGCTTCGGCCAGCCTGACCGGCCTGCCGGCCAATCATGCCGATTTCGACCTGCCGATCGCCAACATCCTGCATACGGATGCGCCGAGCTACTATCATGGCGCCAAGCCGGGCGAGAGCGTGGCCGATTTCACCAAGCGGTTGGTCGGAAATCTTGAGCAGCTCATCCTCAAGGAAGGGCCGGAAACCGTTGCCGCCTTCATTGCCGAGCCGGTCTGCGGCTCGGGCGGCGTGATCGTGCCGCCGGAAGGCTATTATGCGGCGGTCCAGGCGCTGCTGAAGAAGCACGACATTATGTTCATCGCCGACGAGGTGATCTGCGGCTTCGGGCGCACCGGCAACATGTTCGGCTGCGAGACATATGACATCAAGCCCGACATCATGACCGTGGCCAAGGCGCTGTCATCGTCCTACCTGCCGATTTCGGCGACGATCGTCAGCGACGACATCTATGCGGCGATGATGGATCAGAGCACCAAGCTCGGCGGTTTCGCCCATGGCGTGACCTATTCCGGCCATCCTGTCTGTGCCGCGGTCGCACTGGAGACGCTGAAGATTTACGAAGAGCGCGACATTGTCGGCCATGTCCAGCAGGTCTCCAAGCGCTTCCTCCAGCGGCTGCATGCGCTGGCTGAGCGTCCGAATGTCGGTGAAGCACGGGGCGTCGGCCTGATCGGGGCGATCGAGTTGGTCAGCGACAAGCAGACGCGAACCCCATACGCACCTGAATTGGGCGTCGGCCCGGCCGTTCAGGCGAAGGCGATGGAGAATGGCGTCATTGTGCGCGCGCTGCGCGAAGCAATCGCCTTCTGCCCGCCGCTGATCATCAACGAGCAGCAGATCGACATGATCTTCGACGGCGTCGAAAAGGCGCTCGACGAGGTCGTGAAACAAGCCGAGCCGGCCTGAGCGCCTGACATCACGGGCCCTTCATCGCAACGGTGAAGGGCTCGACCCCCGCCGCCTGAAAACGGCGGCACCATGAACAAGAGAGCGCGGCCGCCCAAGCGACGCCGCAGCCGGGGCAGGACCATGCGGTCGGATCCCCGCAAGGACAAGATCAGGAGAGGACGTTGTCAGACATATCCAGTGCCGCTGCGCCATTGACCGGCATCCGTGTGATCGAGTTCTGCCACGTAGCGGCTGGCCCGTACTGCTCCATGCTGTTGGCGGACATGGGCGCGGATGTGGTCAAGGTCGAGTCGCCCGATGGCGATACGCTGCGGCAATGGCCGCCGCACAGTGACGGGTTCAGCGAGAATTTCGCCTCGCTGAACCGCAACAAGCGTTCGATCGCCCTCGACCTGAAGAACCCGGACGACAAGGCCATCGCCGTACGGTTGATCGAGGAGGCCGATGTCGTCATCGAGAATAACCGTCCGGGCGCGATGCAGCGGCTGGGGCTGGGCTATGAGCGCTTTGCGCAAAGCTCGCCGCAGCTGATCTACTGCTCGCTGTCGGCCTTTGGCCAGGAAGGCCCGCGCGCCTCCGAAGGTGGTTTCGACCTGACGGTGCAGGCAATGTCGGGGATCATGAGCGTCACCGGGGAGGCGGATGGCTTGCCGGTGAAATGCGGCATCCCGATCTCGGACTTCGCCACCGGGCTCTATGGCGCCTTTGCCATCAGCGCGCTGACGGCGCGCGTGCGCTCGGGGGGCAAGGGCGGGCATATCGACGTCTCGATGTTGGGCGCGAGCCTTGCGGTCGGGGCGTTGCAGACGAGTGAGTATTTCGGCAGCGGGCGCGATCCGCGCGCGCTCGGCGCGGCGCATCCGCGCAATGCGCCCTACCAGGCGTTCACCGCCTCCGATGGCAATTTCGTGCTGGCGGCAGGCAATGACCGGCTCTGGCGTTCCGTCTGCGAAGTGGTGGGCCGCCTCGATTTGTTCGAGGACCCGAAATATCGCTCGACCATCGACCGGGCGACCAATCAGAAGGAACTGGCCGCGATCCTCAACGGTGAATTTGCCCGCGACACGGTTGAGGGTGCGCTGGAGAAACTGCGCCAGGCAGGCGTTCCCTGCAGCAGCATCAACAGCTATTCCCAGGCGCTCGCCGATCCGCAGGTCGCGGCCATGGGCTGGGTTCAGGACATCGAGCTGCCCAACGGCATCAAGACGCGGACCTTCGGCAGCCCGATCCGTATCAATGGCGAGATGCCAGCGATCTATCGGCGCCCGCCGGCGCTGGACGAACACCGGGCCAGCATCGTCGAGGCGCTTTCGGCGGCAGCCGAATAGTATTCACTTGAGGATTGGGCGCAGGATCGGAACCAGGCCGATGCGCACGTCCACGATAAAGGAGACACTGACATGAGCGCGAACCTCAAGAGGCTGCAGACCTTTCTTGCCCAGATGAGCAAGCTGGTCGAGGAAGCCGGCGGCGACGAGGCAACCATCCTCAGCCGCGGCAAGAAATATCTGGAAGCGTTGATCGCCCATGACGACTGGCTGCCGGAAGCGTCCGCCAAGGCCGACCCCGACCGCTACCAGCAGCATCTGCTGTATTGCGATGCGCAGCAGCGCTTCAGCGTTGTGAGCTTTGTCTGGGGACCGGGCCAGGAAACGCCGATCCACAATCATACGACATGGGGCCTTGTCGGCATGCTGCGCGGCGCGGAAATCTCGCAGGCCTACGAGATGCGCGACGGCAAGCCGATCGCCGGCGAGACCGAGCGTCTCAATCCGGGTGAGGTGGTGATGGTGTCGCCCGATGTCGGCGACATCCACAAGGTCTGGAACGCGCTGGAGAACGAAGCCTCGATCAGCATCCACGTCTATGGCGGGGATATCGGCGCAATCGAACGCAACGTGTTTCCGGTCGAAGGCGGGATGAAGTCGTTCATCTCCGGCTATTCGAACGCAACCGTTCCCAACATCTGGGGCGCGCAGGCGTGAGCACGCCGCTTGCCATCACGGACCGGGACGGGCGGCGGACGCTCGTCCTGTCGCGGCCGGATCGTGGCAACAGCCTGTCGGATGACCTCGTCGACCTGCTGCACCGCGCGCTCGATGAGGCGGAGCGAAACGGTACGCGGCTTCTGGTCATCGAAGGCGCGGGCCGTAATTTCTGCACCGGCTTCGATCTTGCCGGACTGGAGGAGGCCAGCGACGGCGACCTTCTGGCGCGGTTCGTGCGGATCGAGCAGTTGCTTGCCCGCGTCTGGAGCGCGCCGTTTGCGACGCTGGCGATCGCCAAGGGCCGCACCTTCGGGGCGGGCGCGGACCTTTTCGCCGCCTGCTCGATCAGGCTGGCGCTTCCCGATGCGAGCTTCAGCTTTCCCGGCGCAGCCTTTGGCCTCGTGCTTGGCACGCGCCGGCTGGCGGTTCGCATCGGCCGCGATGCCGGGCTGTCGGCGGTCACTTCCGGGCGGGTGCTGGACGCGCAGGAAGCACATGCGCTTGGCCTCGTGACCGAGATCGTCGCGCCGGAGCAACTCGATCAGGCATTGGCGCAAGCCATGCAGGAAGCGACACGTCTGGACGCGGAAACCGTTGCAGCGCTGCGGCTTGCCGTTGGCGATGCGGCGGCCGTTCTCGACAGCGATCTGGCGGCCCTCGTGCGCTCGGCGGCACGTCCGGGCCTGGGCCAGAGGATCATCACTTATCGCGCCATGGCGCAGGCAAAACAGACGCGGGACAGGGCGACAGCCCCGAGCGCGCCCTAGAGGAGGGCCACCTACATGAATGCGATGTCGGAAATCAAAAAGACCGGTGAGGTGCTTGCGCCCCGTTCCGTCGCCGTGATCGGAGCCTCCGAGGATCTGACCAAGTTTGGCGGACGCATCTACAAGAACCTCGTGCATCACGGCTTCACCGGTGCGATCTACCCGATCAATCCGAAGCGCGACCAGTTGCTCGGCATCAAATGCTACCCTTCCATCGACGCGGCGCCGACCCCGCCAGACATGGCGGTGATGGCGGTGCCGCGCGAGATGGTGAAGGACGCGGTCCAAGCCTGCGCCGATGCCGGCACCCGCGCCGCCATTGTCATCACCGCCAAATTCTCCGATGCCGGACCGGAAGGGGCGGCCCTCGAACGTGAGATCGTCGAGGTGGCCAACGCCAAGGGGATGCGCATCATCGGCCCGAACTGCCTCGGCATCATCAGCCCCGCCAACAATCTGGTGCTGTGTGCCTCGCCGGCGCTTTTCGTCGACCACATGCCACAGGGCGGGATCGGACTGGTCAGCCAGAGCGGCGCGCTGATGGCGACGATCTTCGACCGGGCGCTGGCGCGGGGCATCGGCTTCTCGCACTGCTTCTCCATCGGCAACCAGGCCGACATGGATATGTGCGACTTCGTCGACTACCTGATCGCCGACGAGCGGACGAGCATCATCTGCACCTATATCGAGGGCATCAAGGACGCGCCGCGCTTCATGGAGACGGCCCGTCGCGCCCATGCGGCCGGCAAGCCATGGCTGGCGGTCAAGGCCGGACGGACGGAATTCGGCGCTGCGGCTGCGTTCTCGCACACGGCAAGCCTGGCCGGCAGCTATGAGGCGTTCTCCGCTGCCTGTCGCGATTGCGGCGTTCTCGTCATGGACGATGTCGACGCGATGGTGCTGCTGGCAGCCGGTTTGGGCCATTACCCCGCCGCGCGCCCGAACAACGTCGCCATCGTCACCACGTCTGGTGGCGGCGGTGCGATCACCGCTGACCGGCTGACCGATAGCGGCATTCCGCTGGCGCAGCTGTCGCGCCAGTCCTTCGACGCGCTGTCGGAGCTGTATCCGGAAAACGCCGCCGCGACCAACCCGATCGACATGGGGACGGCCAAGGCGGGCGGTTCGATGCTGGTCGGGTCGGGAACGATCAAGGCCGTGATCAAGGACCCGGACGCCGATCTCATCCTGTCGGCGCTGACCACTGCGCCGGATGTCGAGCTGTTGTGCCGCAAATTCGACGAGGGCACGAAGGAGGCCAAGGCCGAGGGCTTCGTGAAGCCGCATATCATCGTGCTTCAGCAGGGCGGTTCGGCAGATGGCGCGCGCAGTTTCCTGCGTGAGCAGAACAGCCTCTACACCGACAGCCTCGACGACGCGATCCGCGCGATCGCGGCATGGCGCAGGCTGGCGGAAACCGTTCCTGCCCCGGAGCCTGTGCGCCCGGCAGATATGCCGCAGGTAGCACTGGCAGCCGAGCTTTCCGGCGGCGTCGGGGAAGCCGATACCAAAGCGATCCTTGCCGGCCACGGCATTCCGGTCAATCGCGGCGAAGTCGTTGCCGACGCGGCGCAGGCCGAAGCGGTGGCGAGCCGGCTCGAAGGCCCGTTCGTGGTCAAGATCGTGTCGCCGGATATCGTGCACAAATCTGATGTCGGCGGTGTCGTCCTCAATCTCGAGACGCCCAGCGATGTGGCTGCCGCCGTCACCGCGATGCAGGCGTCGATTGCGAAGGTCCGGCCGGACGCACAGATCGAGGGCTACCTCGTTCAGGAAATGCGCACCGGCAAGGTGGAGCTGCTGATCGGCGCGCGCAACGATGCGCAATTCGGCCCGATGGTGATTGTCGGGGCAGGTGGCGTTCTCGTCGAACTGCTCAAGGACGTATCGGTCGCGCGTGCGCCGGTGTCGCCTGAGCAGGCGCGCGCGATGATCGAAAAGCTCCAGATTGCCAAGCTGATGCAAGGCTTCAGGGGCAGCGGCCCGCTCGACATCGACGCGGCGGCCGACGCCGTCTCGCGGGTGAGCTGGATGGTCCATGACATGGGCCCGCGCTTTCTCGAACTCGACATCAATCCGCTTCTGGTTGCCGAGGCGGGCAAGGGATGCGTGGCGGTGGACGGGCGGCTTTTGCTGGCTTCGCCTGTCTGACCACGCAACGATCAAAAAAATCCAGGGAGACCATGCATGTCCGCGCTTGAAGTGAGAAACGACGGCAAGACGACTATCTTCACCATCAACCGGCCGGAGAAGATGAACGCCATCAATGCGGAGGTTGCCAGCGAGCTGCAGCGCCGCTTCGAGGAGTTCGATGCCTCCGATCAGGCGGTCGCGATCATTACCAGCACCGGCAACAAGGCGTTTTCGGCGGGCGCGGATATCACCGACATGCCGGAATTGTGGCGCTGCATTCCGACCGTCGGCATCCTGACGGAAAAGCCGGTGATCTGCGCCATCAGCGGCTGGTGCATCGGCGGGGCCATGGTGATGGCGGCGATGGCCGATCTGTGCGTCGTGACGGAAGACACCCGCTTCTCCTATCCCGAGGGCAAGGTCGGCCTGACCGGCGGCATGATCGCAACGCTCGCCGCGCGCATTCCCCACAAGATCGCGATGGAGATCATGCTTCTGGGCCGCACCGTCTCGGGCCGCCGCGCCTATGAGGTCGGGCTCGTCAACGAGGTTGTCGAGAACGGCAAACATCTCGAGGCGGCGTTGACGATGGCGCGGGAACTCGAAGGGATGGCGCCGCTCGTCCTCAAGACGCTGAAGCGTTTCGTCGTCGAGCATACATTGACCCAGACGCCGTCGGAAAAGATGGCGCGGTTTGCACGCGATCTGGGCGTGGTCCGCACCAGCACCGATCTGAAGGAAGGCGTGGCGGCGTTCAAGGAAAAGCGCCAGCCGGTCTTCACGGGACGATAAGCGTTTTGCGCGCAGCGTAGAAAGACCAGCAATCTGCGGCTGGCGTGAAAAATCCGCGCCAGCCGCAGCGTCGCTTCAACGGGAGATCGACCGGCATGAAAGTCTACACGTCCTCCCATTGGGGCATCCGCGAAGTGGCGAAAGACGCCAGCGGCGGTCTTCACGTCGAGAACTTTGCCGGCGACCCTGACCCGACGCCGATCGGCCTCGACCAGCATGGCGACCGGCTGGAGGGCCTGCGCGTGCGCCGGCCTGCGGTGCGGCGGAGCTGGCTCGAAAACGGTCCCGGCGCAGCACCCGAATTGCGGGGCAAAGATCCGTTCGTCGAGGTGGAATGGGACGAGGCGCTCGATCTCGTTGCCGCCGAACTGAAGCGGGTGCGTTCGGACCATGGCAACGAAGCGATCTTCGGCGGTTCCTATGGCTGGTCGAGTGCCGGCCGGTTCCACCACGCGCAGAGCCAGGTGCACCGCTTCCTCAACAGCGTCGGCGGCTATGTCCGTCATCTGAATTCCTACAGCCTCGGCGCGGCGCGGGTGATCATGGGGCGGATCATCGCGCCGATGGAAAGCCTGATGGCCAATCACACCTCGTGGGATGTGGTGGCCGGAAACACCCGTCTTTTCGTCGCCTTCGGCGGCGTGCCGTGGAAGAACGCGCAAATCTCGGCCGGCGGCATTGCGCGCCACCGTGTCCGCGGCGGGCTGAAGGCGCTGGGCGACGCGGGCGTGCGCATCGTCAATATCGGCCCGGTCGGTGACAATCTCGAGGCGGAGGGCGTCGAATGGATCAGGCTGCGTCCCAACACCGACACGGCGCTGATGCTGGCCATCGCCTGGACGCTGGTGGACGAAGGGCTTGCCGACCGCGCGTTTCTTGAGCGCTATTGCGTCGGCTTCGAGCGGTTCGAGGCCTATCTGATGGGCAGCAACGGCGGGGTCGCGCGCGATCCACGCTGGGCCGAACAGATCACCGGCGTGCCGGCCGACATCATCACCGCGCTGGCCCGCGACATGGCGGCCACCCGCACCATGCTCAACATGGCATGGTCGCTCCAGCGCGCGTCGCATGGCGAGCAGCCGTGCTGGATGCTGGTGACGCTGGCGGCGATGCTGGGGCAGATCGGCCTGCCGGGTGGCGGTTTCGGTTTCGGCTATGGCGCGACCAACGCGCTTGGCAGCGCGGAAAGCCTGCTGCCTGGGCCGACCTTGAATCAGGGGTCGAACCCGGTCAGCGCCTTCATACCCGTGGCGCGCATCACCGACATGCTGCTCGATCCGGGCGGCAGCTTTGCCTATGATGGCGGCGTGCACACCTATCCGGATATCAGGCTGGTCTACTGGGCGGGCGGCAACCCCTATCATCACCATCAGGACCTCAACCGGCTGGCGCGGGCGTGGGAAAAGCCCGAGACGATCGTGGTCCACGAGCAGTACTGGACGGCGACCGCCAAGCGGGCCGACATCGTGCTGCCGGCGACGATCAGCATGGAGCGCGACGATATCGGCTATTCGACCCGCGAAGGGCATCTGGTCGCGATGAAGCGCGTCAAGGCGGCCGTGGGCGAGGCGCGTGACGATTACGACATTTTCGCCGGCATCGCCGCGCGGCTCGGCGCGGTTCAGGACTACACCGAAGGTCTCGACGCGATGGGCTGGCTCGAGCGGCTCTATGAGGAAAGCCGGGGCAGGATGGCCGGCCGCAGCGTCGACTTGCCGGCGTTCAAGGATTTCTGGGACGTCAACCTGATCGATCTCGGCGATCACAGCCGGCCGGTGGTGATGCTGGAAGAGTTCCGCCGGGACCCGGAAGCACACCCGCTGTCGACGCCGTCGGGCCGCATCGAGATTTTCTCGGCGGCGATTGACGGCTTTGGCCTCGACGATTGTCCGGGCCATGCGGTGTGGCTGGAGCCGGACGAATGGCTGGGCCAGTGCGGGGAGGGGGATACACGGCTGCATCTGCTGTCCGATCAGCCGCAGCGGCGGCTGCACAGCCAGCTCGATGCCGGCATCCACAGTCTTGAGGGCAAGGTCGCGGGGCGCGAGCCGGTCTATCTCAACCCGCAGGACGCGGCCGCGCGCGGCATCAGCGATGGCGACGTCGTGGAACTCGGCAATCAACGCGGGCGGTGCCTGGCCGGGGCGATCCTCAGCCCGGACATCATGCCCGGCGTGGCCCGCCTTGCCACTGGCGCCTGGTACGACCCCGATCCCGACACCGCCATGGACCTGCACGGCAACCCCAATGTGCTGACGCTGGACCGGGGAACGTCGAGCCTTGCGCAGGGCAGCGTGGCGCAGACCTGTCTGGTCGAGGTGCGCGGTCCGATCCGGGATGTGCCGCGCGTCTCCGCGTTCGATCTGCCGGACTTTGCCGCACGGTCCGACTGAAGGTGTGAAACTTGCGCGGGCGGCGGGGCGGGCTATATCGTTGGCGATGCGCCAGCCGCTCTCGACCATGATCGCTGACCTGATCGGCCTGCTTCCGCAGGACGAACGCCGGCTGCTGTTGCGGCTCTGCGGGACGGTGGACAATCTCGCCGCACCGGTCCTGACGGTCTCGAGCCGGGGGCATGGCGCAGCGCAACGTCTGGCGTCGCGGCTTGGCAGCATCGTCGTCTACCGCACCGAGGCGCGGGAACTGGCCGCCGCGTCCACCGACGCAGCCTCCCTGTTGCACGACATCGCCGCTACCGGCACGACGCGGCGGCGCGGCGACGCCGACCCGGTCGCCGAGATCATCGCTGCGCAGGAACGCGGCGACGATCACCGCGCGCTGTCGCTGTTCGTAGAGAACGGCGGCCTCTACTTCATTCATTTCCATGGCACCGACGCGTGTCTTGAGGTGCTCAACCGTTTTCCCAAGGAGATGGTGGATACCGAGGAAACGCTGACGCTGGCGCTCGCCATGCATGCGCTGAAGGCCGGCAATGTCGCCCATGCGCGCTTCCTGATGGTGCGACGGTTCGGCGAGCAGATGCATAGCCTCGAGATGGTGATCCGCAACGCGGAGGGGTTCTCTCTGGCCGTGCGACAGTTCCGTTTCCTGATGGCGATCTATGAGGATTACGCCGTCTCGAACGAATTGCGGGCGCTGCTTTTCGACATGCTGGCGGAGTTGCCGATCGACGATCACCTGCATCGCGGCAGTTTCTACAACGCCATGCTGGCGGTCTGCCTGCAGCGGCAGGAGTTCAACGAGGCGGAAGAGGTCGCCCAACGCGCGCGCCACCATTACGGCGAGGCGCAGGCCCATCTGCTGGTGTTCTATATCGAACTGCACCGGGCGGTGTTTTCGCTCCGGCGCGGCATGCTGGGCCCGGCCGAGCACTGGGTGGCGCAGGCGCGGCAGGCGCTCGACAAGGTCAGCTTCGATGCCGCTGCCGACCGGCGGCTGCTCAACCTTCTCGATGGCGTCGTCGCCTATGAGAAAGGCATGCCCGAGCCGCTGGTGCGCTTCATTGACGAGGAATTCGACAAGTTTGCCTATGGCGAGGTCTGGCCGACCGTGGTCGAGGTAGCGCTGGTCTATTGCTCGCAGGTCGTCAGCCGTCAGGTCGGGCTTGGCGCTGCGATCAGCTTTCTCGACAAATGGCGGGTGCAGGAGTGGCGGTCGCGCCGCTTCAACCTTGCGATCACCATGCGCGAGGTCGACCTGCTGCAGAACGCCAACCGCTGGCAGTCGGCGGCCGACCGGCTGATGGCGATGCAATCGCGCATCAACCTCACCTGGATCGAAACGGCGGAAGAGGCCCTGTCGCGCCTTGTCGACCCGATCGAGATCGACCTCGCCATCGCGTGGCTGCGCCATCTCATCCAGCATCTTCCGCGCCGCCCGCTCCTGCGCGACCAGGTCGAGGCGCTGTTGCGCAACGAACATGTCGGCGAGCGCGACCGGGGCCGGTTGCGGCTGTGGGCCGCCTATCTGGCGCGCGTGCACCGCGACGTCACCCGCGCACGCCACCTGCTGTCGGAACTGCTGGACGACATCGCGCGCATCGGCATTGTCACCCATCTGCTCGGCGAGATCGGTTTCATCGATGTGCTGCTCGACGACAAGCGGATCGCGGGCCACGTCATGTCGACGCCGGAGCGCCGGGCGACGATCCGCAAGCTGCACGGCTTCCTGCCGCGGCGGGAGACCGAAAGCACGCCGCTGACCGGGCAGGAACTGCGCGTGCTGCGGCTGGTGGCGGAAGGCGCGACCAACAAATTCGTGGCGCGCCAGCTGCGGCTTTCCGAGGTGACGGTGAAGTTTCACCTGACCAATATCTACAGGAAGATGGCCTGCCGAAAGCGCGCCGAAGCAATTTCCAGCGCCCGCGCGCTGGGGTGGCTTTGAGAAAAACCTATACCAGATTTGTCGAAACCTAGACCTCTGTAGCATTGAAGCGTGCCGCCACGCGGCCGCAGGATGAGCTGAGTAAAGACCGTGCCCATCTAGAGGCGCGGCACCTCAGGGGATCGGTGTCGGATGCAGGAGAACTATCTCTACACCTTTGCAAAGCGGATCGTCGGCTTCGTCGGCGTGCTGTTCGTGCTGTCCCTGATGATCTTCATCCTTGCCCGCGTCGTGCCCGGCGACCCCGCGCGCATCGCGCTCGGCCCCAGCGCCTCGCAGGAACAGGTCGACGCCATGCGGGGGCAGATGGGCCTCGACCGCCCGCTGGTCGAGCAGTATTTCACCTATGTCACCAACGCCTTGCAAGGCGATCTCGGGCGCTCGCTGATCTCGGGCCGCGCGGTCACCACGGAGATCGCCGCACTTCTGCCGGCGACGCTGGAACTGGTGCTGGTGACGGTCATCATGATGGCCGTGATCGCCATTCCGCTCGGCGTCATCACCGCGCGCTACCGCAACAGCTGGATCGACAATGCCGGCCGGTTCTTCTCGATTGTCGGCGTCACGATGCCGAGCTTCCTGTTCGCCATCCTGCTGCAACTCTTTGCCGCCTATTTCCTGACCGACTGGCCGATCATCGGCCGCATCGATCACACGCTTGCCGCACCGAAATCGCCCACCGGCCTGCTGCTGGTCGACTCGCTGGTGCATGGCCGGTTCGACGTCTTCGTCGACGCCTTCAAGCACATCCTGTTTCCCGCGCTGGCGCTTGCCATGTCGGGCATTGGCCAGATCACCCGCATCACCCGCTCGGCGATGATCGAGAACCAGCGCCGCGACCATGTGCTGACGCTGCAATCCTTCGGCGTGCCGGACCGGGTGATCACCTTCCGCTATCTCCTGAAGCTGTCGTCGATCGCGCCGCTGACCATCATGGGGCTGGAATTCGCCTCGCTTATCGGCAACGCCTTCGTCGTCGAGCTGGTGTTCTCGTGGGGCGGCTTTGCGTCCTACGGGCTCAACGCGATCCTGCAGAAGGACCTCAACGCGGTGATGGGCGTGGTGCTGTTGTCGGGGCTGTTCTTCATCGTCGCCAACATCATCGTCGACGTCATTCTGCTCATGCTCGACCCGCGTCTGCGGCTGAAGGAGGCACGCTGATGGCGACTGAAGCCACCCACGAGTTGGAAGCGCTGACGCCACGCTACATGGCGTGGTATCGCTTCACGCGCAATCCGACCGCGATCGTCGGGGCGCTGATGGTGATCTCCGTGGTGCTGGTTGCCGTGCTGGCACCGCTGATCGTTCCGTTTCCCGAGCATACCGGCGCTGCGGTCAATTTCCGCGTCCGCCATTCGGCCCCGGACCTCACCTACTGGCTCGGCACCGACAAGGTCGGGCGCGATATCCTCACCCGCGTCATCTACGGTTTCCGGGTGTCGCTGCTGCTCGTCGTCGGCGTGCTGGCCGTCGCGGTGCCGCTGGGGGCGGCTCTGGGGCTGGCGGCAGGGTATTTCGGCGGCTGGACCGAGCGCATCATTACCGGCCTGACCAATGTCATGCTGGCGATCCCGCCGCTGGTGATGGCGCTGGCCGTCGGCAACGTGCTGGAGCCCAACCTCGTCAACGCCATGATCGCGATCACGCTGTTGTGGTGGACCTGGCATGCGCGGCTCGTCTACCGCGTGTCGAAATCGATTGCGGCGGAAGACTTCGTCGAGGCGGCACGGCTCGCCGGCGCCAGCCACTGGCATGTGCTCACCCGCGAAATCCTGCCGAACTGCATCTCGGTCATCTCGGTCAAGACGACGCTCGACGCTGCCTTCGTCATCCTGTTTGGCGCGACCCTCTCGTTCCTCGGCCTCGGCGTGAAGCCGCCGACACCGGACCTCGGCTCGATGGTTGCCGACGGACGCCAATTCCTGCCGGAGATGTGGTGGGGGGTGCTCGCACCGGGCTTTGCCATTTTCTACGCCACGCTCGGCTTCAACCTGCTGGGCGACGGCCTGCGCGACATGTTCGACGTGGAGGTGTGACGATGACCCAATTGCTCCACGTCACCGGCCTCAACGTTGCCTTCAACACCTATGGCCGCCGTCACCACGTGCTCAAGGACGTGACGCTGTCGGTGCCGCAGGGCGGGCGCGTTGCGCTGATCGGCGAGACCGGGTCGGGAAAATCGGTGACGAGCAAGGCGATCCTCGGCACGCTGCCGGGCAATGCGCGGATCGAAGGCGGCGAAATCCTGTTTCGCGGCGACAACGTGCTGGATATGCCGCGCGGACGCCGCGATGCCCTCAAGGGCACGGCGTTCTCGATCATCATGCAGGACCCGTTGTCGTCGTTCAATCCGGTGTTCAAGATCGGCCGCCATCTCAATGACGTGATGTACTACGCCGACCGGCGTCTTGGCCGGCAGAGCAGCGCGGCGGAACGCGGCCAGCGGATTTTCGATGTGCTGCGCAAGGTGCAGCTGGACGATCCGAAGCGCATTGTTGCTGCCTACCCGGCGCAGTTGTCCGGCGGCATGCGCCAGCGTGTGCTGATCGCTTTGTCGCTGTTGCACCAGCCCGACCTGCTGATTGCCGACGAGCCGGGCACCGCGCTCGACGTGACGACGCAGGACGAGATCATGAAGCTGATCAACCGGCTGGTGGCCGACAACGGCCTGTCGCTGCTGATGATCACCCACAATCTCGGCGTCGTGCGGCAGATGGCCGACGACGTCTATGTCATGCGCCATGGCGAGATCGTCGAGAATGGCAGCCTCGCCGAGATCTTCACCAATCCGCGCCAGCCCTATACGCGCCAGCTCATCGACGCGATCCCGCCGCTTTACGGGGCGAAGGTCGAGGACCAGAAGCCGGCCGAGGCCGACCCGATCATCGAGATGGGCGGCGTCACCAAGGTGTTCGAGCAGAGGCCGCTGATCGGCAAGGCGACGCGCCATGTCGCCGTTTCCGACGTGACGCTCTCGGTGCGGCGCGGCGAAGTGTTCGGGCTGGCCGGCGAATCCGGCTCCGGCAAGACCACGGTGGCGCGCATGATCATGGGGCTGGCCAGCGTCACGTCAGGGTCCGTCACCGTCGATGGCAAGGCGGTCGAGGACGAGCGCGGCAGCGATGCCTTCCGTCGCAAGATCCAGATCGTCTACCAGAACCCCGGCACCTCGCTGAACCCGAAACGCACCGTCGGCCAGACCCTGCGCGTGCCGCTGGTTTTCGCCGGCCTCCGTGGCAAAGCGCTGGACGACAGGATCGTGGAGCTGCTGCGCCTGGTCGACCTGTCGGCCAGCTATGTCGGCAAATATCCGCACGAATTGTCCGGCGGCCAGAAGCAGCGCGTCGCCATCGCGCGCGCCCTTGCGGTCGATCCGGAGATCATCGTGCTCGACGAGCCGACCTCGGCGCTCGATGTGTCGGTGCAGAAGAACGTCATCGCGCTGTTGACCCGGCTGCGCGAGGAACTGGGCCTGACCTATTTGTTCATCTCGCACGACCTGTCGCTGATGCGCAATTTCTGCAGCCGCATCGCCATCATGCTGCGCGGCGAGATCGTCGAGGCGGGCGAGCCGCGCGACGTTTTCGACAACCCGCAACACCCCTACACCCGCGCCCTGATCGCCGCTGTTCCGGTCATCAGCGACGAGGAAGAAGCACGCAAACCCCGCGTGAGCGACGAAGAGCGCAGGCGTTATCTCGTCGACACCGCGGCCTGAGAACAAGACCAGAAAGGCAGGACAACACAATGTATCGTCTAGGGATCGATGTCGGCGGCACGAATACCGATGCGGTGATCATGCATGGCCGCGATGTGCTGTCGGGCGTCAAGGCGCCGACCACGGCGGACGTGACCTCCGGCGTGCTCGAGGCCATGGAAGCGGCAATTTCCAAGGCCGGCGTGGACCGCGCCAAGATCACCAATGTGATGATCGGCACGACGCATTTCACCAATGCGGTGATCGAGCGTCGCCACATCAACCCGGTGGCCGCGATCCGTCTCGGCCTGCCGGCGACGGCCTGCCTGCCGCCGATGGTCGACTGGCCCGACGATCTGCGCGAGGCGGTCGGCGGCCACGGCTATCTGGTGCGCGGCGGTTATGAGTTCGACGGGCGTGAGATTGCGCCGCTCGACCTCGACGAGATCGACCGCATCGCTGACGACATCAACGCCAAGCGCATCGGCGCGGTCGCGATCACCTCGGTCTTCGGCCCGATCAACGCGACGATGGAAGAAGAGGCGCGCGCGCGGCTTCTGCGCAAATGCCCCGACATTCCCGTCGTTCTGTCGAGCGAGATCGGCCGCATCGGCCTGCTCGAACGCGAGAGCGCGGCGGTGATGAATGCCAGCCTGCTCCAGCTCAGCGCGCGCACCGTCGAAGCCTTCGCCGAGGCGCTGAAGTCGGCGGGGCTCAACTGCCCGTTCTTCATTACCCAGAACGACGGCACGCTGATGGGCGCGGACGTGGTCAAGCGCTTCCCGGTGCTGACATTCGCCTCCGGCCCCACCAACTCGATGCGCGGCGCGGCGTTCCTGACCGGTGTGCGCGACGGCATCGTCGTCGATATCGGCGGCACGACCACCGACATCGGCTCGCTGCAACACGGCTTCCCGCGCCAGGCGGCAACGGTGGTCGACATCGGCGGCGTGCGTACCAATTTCCGCATGCCTGACGTGTTCTCGATCGGCCTCGGCGGCGGGTCGCTGGTGCGCCAGAAGGGGGATGTGGTGACGGTTGGCCCGCAATCGGTGGGCTATCGCATCGCCACCGAGGCGCGCGTCTTCGGCGGCGATACGCTGACTGCGACCGACGTTGCCGTGGCACGCGGCGAAGCGTCGGTGGGCGATGCGTCGAAAGTCGCCAACCTCGATCCGGCACTTCTCGAAGCGGCGCGCGAGGCGGTGACGCGGATGCTGGAACGCGCCATCGAGCGCACCCGGCTGTCGCCGGACCCGATCCCGGTGATCGCGGTCGGCGGCGGCTCGATCCTGATGCCCGACCGGATCGGCGACCTGACCGTCATCCGTCCGGAGAATTTCTCCGTCGCCAACGCCGTCGGCGCGGCGATCGCCCAGATCAGCGGCGAGGTCGATCGCATCTACTCGCTTGAAAAGGGACTGACGCGCGAGATCTGCCTCAAGCAGGCGGAAGACGAAGCGCGCGAGAAGGCGATCCGTTCCGGCGCCAACCCGGCGACGATCGAAACCATCGAGCGCGAGGATGTGCCGCTGGCCTATCTGCCCGGCAACGCCACGCGCATCCATGTCAAAGTCGTCGGAGAGATGGGGGGCTACGATGCTTGAGCGCACCCAGGACAGATGGCGTCTCGATGAATCGATGCTCGACGCGCTGGAGATAGGTTCCGGCATCCTCGGCACCGGTGGCGGCGGCAATCCCTATATCGGCAAATTGCGCGTGCGCCAGGCGCTGCGCGAGGGCCATGTGATGGAGATCATCCCGCTCGAAAGCCTGCCGGACGACGCGCGCGTCGTTGCCATGGGCGGGATCGGCGCGCCGCTGGTCTCGCATGAGCGTATCAAGGAAGGCCGCGAGGGTTTGCGCTGCGTGCGGGCGCTGGAAGAACGGCTCGGCATCAAGGTCGATGCCATCGCCTGCGAGGAGATCGGCGGCCAGAACTCGATGGAACCGCTGGTTGCGGCCGCCATGGCCGGGCTGCCGGTCGTCGACTGCGACGGCATGGGCCGCGCCTTCCCGGAAATGCAGATGACGAGCTATGCCATCTACGGCCATCGCTCGACGCCCAGCGTCATGTGCGACCCGCACGGCAATATCGTCATCTTCGACCATGCGATCTCGGAACTGTGGCATGAGCGCATGGCGCGCGCCTGCGTCGTGTCGCAGGGCGGGGCCTCGACATTGGCGAGCGCGCCGATGTTGGGCGAGTTCGTCAAGCGCTTTGCCATTCCGCACTCCTACACCAAGGCGATTTCGCTCGGGAATGCGGTGCTGGATGCGCGGCGCGACCATCGTGATCCGGTCGCGGCGATCTGCGACAGCGAGGACGGCAAGGTCGTCTTCCGCGGCAAGATCACCGATCTGAAGCGGCATCTGGCCGGCGGCTTCGTCCGCGGCGAGGCGATCATCCGGGGCTTCGAGCGCTATGAGGGCGACGAGGCGGCGGTGCATATCCAGAACGAGTTCCTGATCTTCTCGCGCAATGGCGAGGTTGAGGTGATCGTGCCGGACCTGATCGTCATTCTCGACGCCGACAGCGGCGAGGCGATCTCGACCGAGATGCTGCGCTACGGGCAACGCGTCGCGGTTCTGGCGATCCCGTGTCATCCGCTGCTGCGCACCCCCGAGGCGCTCGAAGTCGTCGGCCCCAAGGGGTTTGGCTTCGGCGATCTGGTGTTCAAGCCGATGAAGATCGGCGACGAGGGAGGTGCGGCATGACCTCGTTCACGGTGACTGCGGACGACATGGACGCCATCGCGCTGGGCGGGGCGTTTCTCGGCACCGGCGGCGGCGGCGATCCCTATATCGGCAAGCTGATGGCCAAGCAGGTGATCGCCCGGCACGGGCCGGTCGAGGTCATTTCGGCCGACGCGCTGGCGGACGATGCGCTGTGCATCCCCGTCTGCATGATGGGCGCGCCGACGGTGATGATCGAGAAGCTGCCCAATGGCGAGGAAGCGCTCGAAGCGCTGCGGCAGCTTGAGAACTTCCTCGGCCGCAAGGCCGACGCGCTGATCTGCATCGAGGCGGGTGGGCTGAATTCGACCATTCCGTTCGCGGTTGCCGCCGCCACCGGGCTGCCGCTGATCGACGGCGACGGCATGGGCCGCGCCTTCCCCGAACTGCAGATGGTGACGCTGACGATCCACGGCATCTCGGCCACCCCGATGGTGCTGGCCGACGACAAGGGCAACAGCTCCGTCATCAACGCCATCTCGAACAAGTGGACCGAGCGGCTGGCCCGCTGCCAGACGGTCGAGATGGGCGGCGCCGCACTCGTCGCGCTGTTTCCGATGACCGGGGCGCAGGTGAAGCGCGGCATCCTGCGCGGCTCGATGTCGCTGATCAAGGAGATCGGCGAGATCATGGCCTCTGAGCGCAAGGCCAGCCGCAGCCCGGTCGAGGCGCTGGTGAAGCGGCTTGACGCCAAGCGGCTGTTCAGCGGGCGTGTGGTCGATATCGACCGGCGCACCGTCGGCGGTTTCGCGCGCGGCAAGGCGGTGTTCAAGGGCATGGACGCGGACGAGGGACGCACGTTCAACGTCGAGTTCCAGAACGAGTTCCTGATCTGCCGCGACGACAAGGACAAACTGCTGGCGGTGACGCCGGACCTGATCTGCGCGCTCGACGCCGATGGCGGCCTGCCGGTGACCACCGAGCAGCTGCGCTACGGGCTTGGGGTCACCATGCTCGGGCTGGCCTGCGACCCGCAATGGGCGACGCCGGCAGGGCTCGAACTCGTCGGTCCCCGCTACTTTGGCTACGAGCACGACTACGTGCCGCTGCATCAGATGTCCCGTTAAGAAGTGACACAACCGTTGGAACCAGGAAGAGGAACCCTGACATGAAAACGATCAAATTTGCGCTTGCGGCAGCGGCACTTGCTGCGGCCACTGCGCTGACCGCCCCGGCGGTCGCGCAGGACAAGCTGTCGCTTGTCATCAATACCGTGCAGATATTCGGCACCGTCGATCCCGCAAAGGTGACCGACTACACCGAATATATGGCAGCCGTGAATCTCTACGACGCCCTCACCACGGTGAGCAGCGCCGGCGAAGTGGTGCCGCAGCTTGCCGAGAGCTGGGAAATCTCGGCCGACAACCAGACCTACACCTTCAAGCTCAAGCAGGGCGCGACGTTCCAGGACGGCAGCCCCGTCGAGGCCAAGGACGTCGTCTACTCGATGCAGCGCCTGCTGGCGCTGAACGAAGGCCCTGCCTATCTGTTCTCCAACCTCGTCAAGCCGGACAACGTCAAGGCGGTCGACGACCATACCGTCGAGATCCGGATCGACCGCGTCTATGCGCCGTTCATCTCGGTGACGCCGCTGATCCTCGTGGTCAATTCGGACGTCGTGGCGGAAAAAACCGGCCCATGGGGCGAGGAATACCTTGCCGAAAACAGCGCCGGTGCCGGTCCCTACACGCTCAGCGGCTGGACGCGCGGCGCGGAGATGATCCTGGAGCGCTATGAAAACTACCACGCCGGCTGGCCCAACGTACGCCCGATCGACGAGCTTCGGTTCGTCGTCACGCGCGACGAGGCGACGGTGCGCGCACTCGCCCAGCGCGGCGAACTCGGGATGTCGTCGCAATACCAGAGCAGCGAGACCTACCAGGCGATCGAGAAGCTGGACAATTACAAGCTGATCGAGGCGGACACGGCGACGAGCTTCTACCTCAAGGTCAACAACCAGCTGGCGCCGACCGACGACGTGCATATCCGTCGCGCCATCGCCTATGCGCTGGACTATGAAACGATCCGCGACGTCATCTATCCGGGTGGCGAAATGAAGACCGTGCTGTCGCCGCTGTTCCGCGATGCGTATCTCGACGACCTGCCGTCGCCGGAATACAACCTCGAAAAGGCGGCCGAGGAGGTTGCCAAGTCGAAATATGCCGGCGACAAGCCGATCAAGATCAGCCACGCTTATGTCGCCAACACGGCGTTCGAGGAAGAGATCGGCCTGTTGTTCAAGTCGACGCTGGAGACCATCGGCTTCGAGGTCGACCTGCAGCCCGAACCATGGAACCGCATCACCGAGCTTGCCACCAAGATCGAGACCACGCCGCACACCTCGCAGGTGTTCTACGGCCCGACCTATCCGTCGCCGGATTCGATCTTCTTCGTGCAGTATCACAGCCGCGCCGCCGGCACCTGGTCGTCGATGTCGTGGATCCAGGACCCGCAGGTCGACGCGATGATCGACACGTCGCGCGAAACGGTCGACGAGGCCAAGCGCAACGGAATCTACAAGGATATCCAGGCGCGCATCCACGAGACGACGGCGGAGATTCCGCTGCTCACCCAGCGCAAGCGCATGGCCGCACATGAGTGCCTGCAGGGCTATGCCGAAGTGCCGATGCAGAGCTGGGACTTCGACTTCTCGCGCATGTGGTGGGATTGCGCGAAGTGATCGTGGCCGGTTGAAACGACAACAGTGACCGATCCGGTCGCAAGAAAGGGCTCCGGCGCAAGCCGGGGCCCTTTGCTATAGGAGCCGTCCTGCGCAGAGGGCGGTTCCATAAGATACCTTATGCGACCGAAGCTTGTAGCCGGGTGGGTTCAAGGATGAAGCGCGACTGAGCGTCAGGCCGTCCCCAGCTGTCTCCTGGATTCAGATTCCAGGAATTTTTGCTATTCGGAATGCGTTTCTATTTTTAGCGAACTTCGCGCATCGCTCATGCCTCCGCTGTGGTCGTATCTGACGGTAGTGTCTGTCACATCGCATCAGAACCGGCCGTCCGCCGCAGGAGCATCCATGAACCGCCTTCTTCTTGCCGGCGCAGCTGCCGCGCTTCTTTCCACGTCGCCCGCCAGCGCCCAGACGGCGACGAGCATTCTCAATTCGTCCTACGATATCGCCCGCGAGCTGTATGCCGACATCAACGCGGCCTTCATTCCGGCCTATAAGGCGCAGACTGGACAGACGGTGACCGTCGACCAGTCGCATGGCGGCTCCTCGGCCCAGGCGCGGTCGATTTCGGAAGGCCTTGAGGCCGACGTCGTCACCTTCAATCAGGTCACCGACATCGACTTTCTGGTGAAGCACGACTTCGTCGCCGCCGACTGGCAGCAGCGCCTGCCCAACAATGCATCGCCGTATTATTCCTTCCCGTCCTTCCTCGTTCGTGAAGGCAACCCGAAGAACATCCGCAACTGGGACGATCTGGTGCGCGATGACGTGCAGGTGATCTTCCCGAACCCCAAGACGTCGGGCAACGCGCGCTACACCTATCTGGCAGCGGCGGCCTTCGCGCTTGAAGAGTTCGACGGCGACCAGGCGAAGGTCGACGACTTCATCGGCAAGCTGTTCAACAACGTTCCGGTGTTCGACACCGGCGGCCGGGGCGCGACGACCACGTTCGTCGAGCGCGAGATCGGCGACGTGCTGATCACGTTCGAGGCCGAGACCAAGGGCATCGCCAAGGAATTCGGCGAAGACAAATACGACCTCGTCGCCCCGCAGGTCAGTCTGCTGGCAGAGTTCCCCGTCTCCATCGTCGACAAGGTGGCTGAAAAGCGCGGCTCGACGGAGCTGGTCACCGCCTATCTCAACTATCTCTATTCCGAGGATGGCCAGCGCATTCTCGCCCGGCACGGCAACCGCGTGCACAATGAGACGGTGACGGCCGAATTTGCCGACCAGTTCCCCGAGGTTCGCCTCGTGACGGTGGAAGACGTGTTCGGCGGCTGGGACAAGATCAGCGCAGAGCATTTCGCGTCCGGCGCCAAGCTGGACCAGATCTACGGCGAGCGCTGACGTCATCTTCTTCATCGTCTTGAGAACCGGCGGGTGAAAATCCGTCGGTTTCATGTGTCCAACAGGGGGCTGTCATTTGAGACGCCGCGTATTGCCCGGATTGCCGTTGTCGCTCGGCGTCACATTGTTCTACGTCGCGCTGATCGTCGCGTTGCCGATCGGCGCGCTGGTCTTCAAGGCGGCAAGCCTTGGGCCGGAAGAATACTGGCGCATCATTTCCTCCGGCCGGGCGCTGGCGAGCTACCGCGTCACCGTGCTGTGCGCGCTGGGGGCAACACTTGCCAACCTCGTTTTCGGCCTCGCGCTCGCCTGGGTGCTGGTGCGCTATGAATTTCCCGGCAAGCGGCTGATCGACGCCATCGTCGACCTGCCGTTTGCGCTGCCGACGGCGGTCGCGGGCATCGCGCTCACCACGCTGTTTGCCCAGAATGGCTGGTTCGGGTCGGCGCTGGCGCAGGTCGGCATCAAGGTGATCCACACGCCGCTCGGCATCATGATTGCGATGTTCTTCACCAGCCTGCCGTTCGTGGTGCGCAGCGTGCAGCCGGTTCTGGAAGACCTCGATCCGGCGCTGGAGGAAGCGGCGCAGTCGCTGGGTGGCTCCGACAGCGAAATCTTTCGCCGCGTGGTGCTGCCCTTGCTGACGCCGGCGCTTCTGGCGGGGCTGTCGCTGTCGTTTGCGCGCAGTCTTGGCGAGTTCGGGGCCGTCATCTTCATTGCGGGCAACCGTCCGAATTCGACGGAGATCACTGCCCTGCTCGCCTTCATCCGGCTTGAAGAATACAATTATGCCGGTGCCGCTGCGATCGCCTCGGTGCTGCTCTTTGCGGCTTTCGTCATGTTGGCTGTGACCAATTATCTTCAGGCGCGGGCGCTGCGCTACATGGCGAGGGCATGACGATGTCAGCCCACCCTGCCCGCCACAAGCCGCCCCGCATCGGTGACGCGCCGGGCGTCCGACGCGCTCTGATCGGCTTCGTGCTGGTGTTCGGTGCCCTGTTCGTGCTGTCGCCGCTGCTGGTGATTTTCGTCCAGGCGTTCTCGCTTGGCCTTGGTCATTTCGGCGCGGTGATCACCCATCCGGATACACGCCACGCGATCTACCTCACGGTGCTGACCGCCCTGATCGCCGTGCCGCTCAACACCGCCTTTGGTATTGCCGCGGCATGGGCGATGACGAAGTTCGACTTCTGGGGCCGCCGCTTCCTGCTGGTCGTGATCGAGATCCCGTTTTCGGTCTCGCCCATCGTTGCCGGTGTCGCCTATCTGTTCGTGTACGGGTTGCAGGGGCTGTTTGGGCCGACGTTTCAATCGGCCGGCGTGCAGGTGCTGTTTGCGCTGCCGGGCATCGTGCTGGCGTCGATGTTCGTCACCGCGCCGTTCGTCGCGCGCGAGCTGATCCCGCTGATGCAGGCGCAGGGGCGCGACCTGGAAGAGGCCGCAACCTCGCTCGGCGCGTCCGGCTGGCGCACGTTCTTTTCGGTCACGCTGCCGAATATCCGCTGGGCGCTGCTGTATGGCGTGGTGCTGTGCAACGCGCGCGTCATGGGCGAGTTCGGCGCGGTCTCCGTCGTCTCCGGAAAAATCCGTGGCCAGACCAACACGCTGCCGCTTCAGGTCGAGCTGCTTTACAATGATTTCAGCCGCGCCGGCGCTGTCGGCGCATTTGCGGCTGCCTCCATTCTCACGGTGCTGGCGCTGGTCACCATCGTCGCCAAGGTGCTGCTGGAGCGCCGGGGCGCTGGCCGCGCCGGACGCCCGGCATTGGCTGTACCGCAAAATATTGTTCAGGAAACCACCCGATGAAGATCAGTCTCGACAAGGTCGTGAAGACCTTCGACACCTTTCGTGCCGTGCATGGCGTCTCGCTGGAAATCGGCAGCGGTGAGTTGGTGGCGCTGCTTGGGCCGTCCGGATCAGGCAAGACGACGATCCTGCGCATGGTGGCGGGGCTGGAATATGCCGACGAGGGTCAGATCTTCTTCGGCGCGGAAGACGCGACCGACATTCCGGTGCGCGAGCGCGGCGTCGGTTTCGTGTTCCAGCATTATGCGCTGTTCCCGCATATGACGGTGGCCGAAAACGTCGCCTTCGGCATGAAGGTTTCCAAGGTCAAGCGCACCAAAGCTGCGATCGACGCCCGCGTCGCCGACCTGTTGCGGCTGGTCAAGCTCGACGGCCTCGGCAACCGGTTTCCGACGCAGATTTCGGGCGGCCAGCGGCAGCGCGTGGCGTTGGCCCGGGCGCTGGCGGTCGATCCCAAGGTGTTGCTGCTCGATGAGCCGTTCGGCGCGCTCGACGCCAATGTGCGCCGCGACCTGCGCCGCTGGCTGCGCGAGATTCACGAAGAACTCGGCATCACCACGCTGTTCGTGACCCACGATCAGGAAGAAGCGCTCGATCTGGCCGACCGTGTCGTGATCCTCGATCAGGGCCGCATCGTGCAGCAGGGTACGCCGGAAGAGGTCTGCCGCAATCCCAACTCCGCCTTCGTGATGAAATTCCTCGGTGACGCCAACCGGCTGGACGGGATCGCATCGAATGGCAAGGCCGATATCGGCGGCATCATTATCGACGCAGACGGCGTGGCCGATGGTCCCGTCGAACTGCTTGCACGCCCTGTCGATCTCGGTTGGGCAACCAGCGGCAAAGGCATCGCGGCGACCGTTCTGCGTGTCATCGACCGCCCCGAAGGCCGCCGTATCCTCGCCAGCACGCATGACAGCGTCGCGGTGGAGATCGATGTTCCGGCCGACACGCCGGTGCGCGCCCGCGACAGCGGCTTCATCACCGTGCTGCGCGGCAATGTGTTTCCGCGTCGGGAACACCGCTGATTATCCGCCATTTTCCGCAAGCGCGAACTCCTTGCTTTGTGCTAGGGATTTCGCCTGGTGTGGGCAGCGTCTGACGACGCTGCCGCAGATACCTGCCGCAGCTTGGACATGGAAACTGGCATTGAACGAACAGACGCACGAAGCGGAACTTATCGGGCTGGGTTGGTCGTCCTTCTTCGCCGACCAGGTTGAAGACGACGAAGCGGACCTTGTGCCGGTGCGCATCGCCCATATCCATCGCGCGCGCATGAGCGGGTATTCTGCAACGGGTCTGGTCGATCTGACGCTGCCGGCAAACAGTTTCACCGGCGATTATGCTGTGGGTGATTTCGTGCTGGCCGACGCCCGCGATTTCCTCGTGCGGCGGCGGCTCGAGCGCATGTCGCTGCTGTCGCGGCGCATGAGCGACGGCAGCACCCAGTTGTCCGGTGCCAATATCGACGCGCTGTTCATCGTCACCTCCTGCAACGGCGATTTCAATGTGTCGCGGCTCGAGCGCTTTCTGGCCATGGCAGGGCAGTCCGAGATCGCGCCGGTGCTTGTTCTGACCAAGGCCGATACGGCGAAGGACGTCGCTCCGTTTGTCGCGCAGGCGGCCGCGTTGGCGCGCGACCTGCCGGTGGTGGTGGTCGATCCACGCCAGCCCGACGCGCTGACAAAGCTGCAGCCCTGGTTCGGCCTTGGCAAGACGGTGGCGCTCACCGGTTCCTCGGGGGTCGGCAAGTCAACGCTGGTCAACACGCTGGCCGGCTCGGATGAGGGGACGGCCCAACTCACCGGCGCCATCCGCCACCATGATTCAAAAGGGCGGCACACGACGACCGCGCGCTCGCTGCATCCGGTCTCCGGCGGCGGCTGGGTGCTGGATTCTCCCGGAATTCGCACGTTGCATCTCGGCGAGACCGCCGAGGGGCTGGATGTGGTGTTCGCCGAGATCAGCGAACTTGCGACCCAGTGCAAGTTCAGCAATTGCACGCATTCCCACGAGCCGTCCTGCGCCGTCCTTGCCGCCGTGGCGCGGGGCAGCATTGATCCCGAACGCTTTTCGCGGTGGCGCAAGTTGCAGGATGAGAACGCTGCCGCCGTCGCGCCCAGGCGAAGACGCTAACATCGTATCCGATGTTTCCTGCTACAGCTCACGCGACCCACCTTCCGGAAAACGTTCGAGAACTTGACGACGACGCCCTGCTGGACCTGGTTCAGCGGCAGACAGCCCGGTATTTCTGGGACGGCGCGCATCCCGTCAGCGGCCTTGCCCGGGATCGGCAGAAGACCACCGGCGATCCGGCCAACGATCTGGTGGCGGTCGGCGGGTCCGGTTTCGGCATTCTGGCCATCATCGTTGCGGTGGAACGCGGCTGGATCGACCGCACGGCGGCGCTAAACCGGTTGCAGGGGATGCTGGAATTTCTGGAGCGCGCGCCGCGCTACCACGGCGTGTTTCCACATTTCATCGACGGGCGCACCGGAGCGACGATTCCGTTCCGTCGCAAGGACGACGGTGCCGATCTGGTCGAAACCACGTTCCTGTTTCAGGGTCTGATTTGCGCGCGTGAGTATTTCGCCAGTGTGGCGCCCGAGGAAGCGCAGCTGCGCCAGCGCATAGACGGGCTGTTGGCGCAGGCTGAATGGGACTGGTTCACACGCGGGATGCGACAGCTGATGTGGCACTGGAGCCCGAACCACGGCTGGGCGATGGACCACCCGATCAACGGCTGGAACGAATGCCTGCTGACATTTGTGCTGGCGGCAGGATCGGCGCGCCACGCCATCGATCCGGACATCTACCATGAGGGTTTTGCAAGCGGACCGGGCTTTCTGAACGGGCGCGACCACCATGGCGTGGTGCTGCCGTTGGGCATGAACTTTGGTGGTCCGCTGTTCATTTCGCACTATTCGTTCTGCGGGCTCGATCCGCGAGGACTGAGCGATCGGCACGCCGACTACTGGCAGCAGAATCTGCGTCATACCCAGATCAATTATCTGCATTGCGTGCGCAATCCGCACAACCATCTGGGCTACGGCGCCGACTGCTGGGGGCTGACTGCAAGCCATGGACCGCGAGGCTACGTCGCGCACGCCCCCGACAGGGACATCGGCGTGATCACCCCATCCGCTGCGCTCTCGAGTTTTCCCTATGCGCCGGCGGAAGCGATGCGCGCCTTGCGTGGTTTCCTGACGCGACCCCACAACCGCATATGGGGTCGATTTGGTTTTGTCGACGCGTTCTGCGAAAGCCGCAACTGGTATTCCCGCACCTATCTGGGGATCAATCAGGGACCGATCGTCGCGATGATCGAGAACCATCGTACGGGGTTGCTGTGGAAGCTGTTCATGGGCGCGCCGGAGGTGCGACGGGGGCTGACGAGATTGGGATTTGCTAGCCCGCATCTGCCAGCCTCACCACCACCGGCATAGAGTGAGTGCGGCGTCGGCTCAATGCGCGGGGGTGTTTGCCACGTCGAGTTCCGTTTTGTCGTGGACGGCAAAGCGGTCGACCATCGCAGCGCTTGCCGCGTTGAAGCCGACGACAGAAACATCCGTGCCATTGCGGCGGTATTTGAGGACCACCTTGTCGAGGGCTGCGATGGAGGTGATGTCCCAGAGGTGGGCGCGACTGACGTCGATGACGACGCTGCGCAAAGGACTGGAAAAGTCGAAGGCGGCGACAAAGCTTTCGGTGGACGCGAAGAAAACCTGGCCTTCGACGGTGTAGGTTCTGTCCTGCCCGTCCGCGCTTGTCGTGGCGGTGACGCGGACCATTTTGGCGACCTTGCCCGCGAAGAAGACGGCCGACAGAAGCACGCCGACGAGGACGCCTTTCGCGAGGTCGTGCGTGGTCACCACCGTGACGACCGTCGCCAGCATGACGAGAGATGACGGCACGGGATTGCGGCGCAGGTCGAGGAGCGATCGCCACGAGAATGTGCCGATCGAGACCATGATCATCACCGCGACCAGCGCCGCCATCGGGATGATCCGGACCAGATCGTCGAGCACGAGGATCAGGAACAGGAGGAACGCGCCGGCAACGAAGGTCGAAAGCCGGCCACGACCGCCCGACGTGACGTTGATGACGGATTGACCGATCATCGCGCAACCGCCCATGCCGCCGATCAAGGCGGAGGCAATGTTGCCGGTGCCCTGGCCGAAACATTCCTGGTTCTTGTTGCTCGGCGTATCCGTCATGTCGTCGACGATCTGCGCGGTCAGCAGCGACTCGAGCAGCCCGACCGCTGCGAGCGTCAGCGAATAGGGCAGGATGATCTGCAGCGTTTCCAGGGTGAACGGCACCTGCGGCAATGCAAGGACCGGGAACGAGGACGGCAACTCGCCCAGATCAGCGACGGTGCGCAGGTCCATGCCCGTCCACCATGCGACGGCAGTCAGCGCGACGATGGCCACCAGCGGTGACGGGATCGCCTTGGTGAGACGTGGAAACAGGTAGATGATGGCGAGGCCAGCCGCGATCATCCAATAGGTCTGGATGGGAACGTCGATCAGTTCCGGCAGCTGGGCCATGAAGATCAGCATCGCCAGGGCGTTGACGAAGCCGGTGATGACCGAGCGCGACACGAACCGCATCAGACGCCCGAGCTTCAGAAAGCCGGCGATGATCTGGAGCAGGCCCATCAGGATGGTTGCGGCGAAGAGATATTGGAGGCCGTGCTCTTTCACCAGCGAGACCATCACCACTGCAGTGGCGGCGGTGGCAGCCGAGATCATGCCGGGTCGGCCGCCTGTGAAGGCACAGACGCAGGCGATGGCGAAGGACGCGAACAGGCCGACCTTGGGATCGACGCCCGCGATCACCGAGAAGCCGATGGCCTCCGGAATGAGCGCGAGGGCGACGACGATGCCGGATAGAACGTCGCCACGAATGTTGGAGAACCATTCAAGGCGGTAGGCTGACAGGTTTTTCATGAAATTTCCGCAATAGGTCGAGACCAACCAGACGCTGACATCTGGTTCAACATGGAAAATGTTGTTGCGTTGTCTGGCGGATAGGCGGCCAGAAGAGCCACCCGGAGTTTCACCGGGTCCGTGCGAGTGCGTTCCGTATAGTCATAAAGTCTGCTGGGAGCAACGGCCGGGCCATGAGGCGCAGCTTGCGCTTGAATTTCATCTGAATTCGTAATAAACGAAGTTACATGAAACGAGACAGCCGACTTTCCTCCGTTCTTCACGCCTTGCTGCACATGGCCGAGCATGACGGGCCAATGACGTCCGAGGCGCTGGCGCACTGCATGAGCACCCATCCGGTGGTTGTCCGCCGCACGATGGGGTTGCTGCGCAAGGCGGGCCTTGTGGCTTCCGAGCGCGGCCATGCGGGCGGGTGGCGGATCACGGCGGCGCTTGAAGCCGTCACCTTGCGCCATTTGCACGCGGCGCTCGGGGAACCGGCGATTTTCGCCATCGGCAACCGTAACGAAACGCCGGACTGTCTTGTCGAGCAATCGGTGAATGCGGCGCTGGACGGCACCTTTGCCGAAGCGGAGGCGCTGCTGTTGGAGCGGTTTGCGGAGGTGACGCTCGCCGATCTTTCCGCTGACTTCACCCGACGGCATGCGCAACGCCGCGCCCAGAAGGAATAGACCATGCAACATGATGTGATCGTCATCGGCGGCA